>CAZEDQ010000010.1:0-21350 GCA_964511055.1 uncultured Gammaproteobacteria bacterium | reverse complement strand
CTTTTGACGCAAATAAAAGGAGTGTTGCCGGACACTTTTATATCGCTTCATGGCGGATCGGGAATTCCGGCTGAACAAGTAAAAGAAGCAATAAAGGCGGGAATCGTTAAGGTCAATATAAATACCGAACTTAGGATTGCATACAAAGATGCTTTAGTTGAAAAACTCGGGGAAAATCCTAAAGAATATAAAGTTTACAGTTTTTCTCCTGAAATATCTTTGGCAATCTCGGCAGTTGTCGAGAATAAAATAGACATTTTTGGCTCCGCGGGTAAGGTATAGTCTGCACGTCTTGACCACAGCTGTTTTTTTCTGTTAAAGTAATTCTTCATGCGAAAGGGGGTGAAATTTATGAAAATCCAAAAATTATTGATGGTTTCTGTGGTTGTTGCAAGCGCACTGGTACTTACTGCGTGCAGTAAGACAGCAAGTCAAAAGACAGCAACGGATCAGGCCCCTACTACCGAAAGTTCCAGCGCGCCTGCTTTGGCAAACACAATAACTTATACGGACACTGGCTTTTCGCCTAACCCGCTAAACGTTAAGGTAGGTGAAGTTGTCACTTTTAACAATACGTCCAATAATGTTGTACAGGTGAATTCTGCGCCGCATCCGGCACATAACCTGTACCCGGTTTTAAATATTGGGGCAATTAATCCGGGTGAGAGCAAAAGCATTACTTTTACATCGGCGGGAACTTACAAGTACCATAATCACCTTAATTCTTCCCAGAATGGCCAGATTGTGGTGCAGTAGAAAGGTTACTTTTTAGAGGTCATTGACAATTACCTTATAAAGGTGATCTAATCTTCCCATGGCCAGTGTGTCGTTTTTTCGGGAATGGGTAAGCCCATGGAGGTCGTATGTTGCCGAGTTCCTGGGGACTTTTTTTCTGGTTTTAATTTCCAGCTGGGTTTTATTATTAGGTTCCCTTTACGGCAAAGGAGACGTTCTTGAGGCGGCTATTGTCATTGGGTTTATTTACACGGCCTTGCTTTATGTAACTTTGCATTCTGCTGGCGGATATTTAAACCCGGCAGTTACAATTTCTTTGTGGCTGGTGAAAAAACTTTCAGGGCCTAAGGCCTTCTTTTTTATTGCCGCGCAAATTCTAGCAAGCCTTTTGGCAGCCGAGGTACTTTTTTTGTTATTCGGGCAGGATTCTGTACAGTTTCGTTTTGGTGAGCCTTCTTTCGGGCTGGGTATTTCTGCACAGACTGCATTTATAGTTGAGGCGATTTTGACGGCGGGATTGGTATTTACTGTTTTTGGGACGATGGTTGACCGTGGCGGCCCTGTGAGTTTTGGGCCCCTGGTTCTCGGGTTTTATTTAGTTGCGGCGACTATTGTAGCTTCGCCCGTGTCCGGTGCTGTTTTTAACCCCGCACGTGTTTTAGGCCCGGCAATACTTTCAAGGGAGAGTGCAAGCCTTATTATTTATGTTGTGGGCAGTTTAGTAGGAGGGTTATTTGGCCTTGTTTACGAGTCTATTTTCCTTCAGAAAAGTAAAAAGAAGTAAATTTCCATATCCCATCACTTCGTGATGAGATATATCCGCTAATTACCTCGCAATTCCGGATGTACCAGAAGTAGAAACTTCAGGTATAATTATCATCAGTAAAGGTTTAGTTTGCCCATGCCCACCCCAACCGCTCAAACAGACGACCAGAAAGCCAAAACCGACGTTATACCCGTAGTCGCACCGGCTACTATCAGCAAAGAGCTTGAACCGCAAAGAGCTGAAGAAAAGAAGCTTTTGGATGAAGTTTCGGAGGCTTCCGAACAACAGGACCGGGAAGCAGAGCGCAAAGTCCAAGAGTCATTGGGGAAAGAAGCAAGACTTTCCCAGCCTCACCCAACGATACCACAGGATGTTGAGGACAGTGGTGTAGTTTCACCCCAAAAGGAAGCCAGTAAAACGGCGGCTATGGGGTCTACAATTGAATTGCCTTTGACTGAGGAGGAATATATACAAGGCGAAAAAGTAAAAGTCAGCGGAAGTATTTCGGATAAGGGAATTATTGGGGTTTCTTCTCTGGCGGCTTTTGTAATGCTTATTGGCAGAATGATAAAGCTGGCGCATAAGCATGCAAAAAAAGTTATTTTTAGAAAGGCTTCGGATAACGGGGAAGGAGTGAATAAAAATGCCGATTGAAAACCCTTCAGGGGGGTTGGGGCAAATTGATGCCCTTTCCACATTTGAGTTGTTTTTGCGTTCTTTGGGGTTTTTGGGGATAGCACTTTTTGTTTTGGTCTTAGTAGCGGCCGGGGTAGGATATCTTTGGGTAGTCTGGATGCGAAATAAGGATCGGGAACAAAGGTCTTTAGATTTTGTACTTCTTTGTGTGGCGGTCCCCAGGGATAATGAAATTAAAATAGATGCGGCTGAGCAAATGTTTGCCTCTTTATACTCTATATATAAGGGCTCTACGTTCTCGTTTTTAACGACACAGGATCATTTTTCGCTGGAATTAGTAGCCTCGCCAGAGGAGATAAAGTTTTACATTTCATGCCCGAAATCTTTACAGGACTTGGTTGAAAAGCAGATCCATGGTGCGTACCCGGGGGCCGATGTCCGCGAAACTGAAGAATACAATATATTTTCCGAAGACGGAAAACTTGCTTTTGCGGCACTTAAATTAAAAAGCGCTAATTATTATCCGGTCAAAACGTATAAAGATTTGGCAACCGACCCCCTGAGCCAGATAACTTCCGCTTTGGCCAAGATGTCTCCCGGAGAGGGGGCTGCCGTGCAGATTCTGGCTGTTCCTGCCGACGGTAAATGGCGGTCTGCAGGCAAAAGGTATATTTCAAAAACAAAACAAGCGGAGCTTTCCCCTAAAAATGAAGGCAAAGTCCCTCCGGAGCCGAAAAAAATGGAGGCCATCGAGAATAAAATCTCAAAGGTAGGATTTGACGTTGTAGTTAGGATTGTAGTCTCTGCTAAAACTGATGAAGAGGCAAAAGTTCACCTTGATAATATTAAATCGACTTTTTCCCAATTTACTTCCGAATACAACGGTTTTTCGGGGGCAGGAATCCGCTTCAAAAAGCAGTTTTTAGTTGATTTTGTTTACCGCTATATCCCGCTTTTTGGAAAATACGGGGTTTTGAATACGGAAGAACTGGCTTCACTTTTCCATTTGCCAAACAAAAGCGTGGAGACTCCTGGGATACTCTGGGTTAATGCTAAGAGGGCACCGGCTCCGGCACAGATTCCTTCCTCAGGGCTTCACTTAGGCAAGAGTGTTTACCGTGGTAGTACAAAAGAGGTGTTTATTTCCGAGGATGACAGAAGAAGGCACGTTTACATTATCGGTAAGACCGGTACCGGAAAAACTGAGCTTTTGAAATACATGATACTTCAGGACATAAAAGCTGGGCATGGGGTCGCGTTTATCGATCCCCATGGTGATGCTGCCGAGGATATTTTGTCTTCTATCCCGCCGGAGAGGGCTGAGGATGTTATTTACTTTAATCCTGCCGACACAGAGCGGCCTATTGGCATGAACATGTTGGAGGCGACAACGGAGCAGGAGAAGCATTTTGTGGCCACTTACATAGTAGGCTTGATGTATAAACTTTACGATCCGCACAAAACCGGTATTATCGGTCCGAGATTTGAGCATGCAATTAGAAACGCGATGCTGACTGTTATGAGTGAGCCAGGTAATACATTTGTTGAGGTTGTCAGGGTTTTGACAGATGCAAATTATGTCCAGGAACTGCTGCCTAAAGTTAGTGATCCGGTGGTAAGGCGTTACTGGACAGACCAGATCGCCCAGACTTCCGATTTCCATAAATCTGAGGTTTTGGATTATATCGTCTCCAAATTCGGCAGGTTTGTAACAAACAGAATGATGAGAAACATTATTGGGCAATCAAATAGTGCCTTTAATCTGAGGGATATTATGGACAACAAAAAGATCTTGATTGTAAATCTTTCAAAAGGCCGGGTAGGGGAGGAAAATTCTAACTTCCTAGGTTTGGTTTTGGTCCCCAAAATTCTGGTTGCCGCAATGAGCAGGCAGGATATGCCCGAAGAGCAAAGACGAGACTTTTTCCTTTATGTTGATGAGTTTCAAAACTTTGCAACGGAAACGTTTGCAGATATTCTGGCTGAGGCCCGAAAATTCCGGCTGAACCTTATTGTTGCCAACCAGTTTATCGGGCAAATTGAAGAAGAGGTTAAAAATGCTATTTTTGGCAACGTCGGGACAATAGTCAGTTTTAGGATTGGGGTAACCGATGCTAATTACCTGCAGCATGAGTTTACACCGGTTTTTAACGAAACTGACCTTATAAATGTGGAAAGGTTTCATGCGTATGCCAAGACAATTGTCAGAAACGAACCGGTGCCGCCATTTTCGCTGGACACAACACGGGACCTTTCTAAGGTGGAAAAAGATCCAAGGATTGCGGAGATGATAAAACAGCTATCTAGACTTCGCTACGGCCGGGATGTTAATGTTGTCGATGCGGAAATTGTGCATAGGGCAAGGCTGTAGAGCCTTGCGGCTATGGTATAATTTGTTCATGGATCAGATAGTAATACATGCCAATATTGTCAAAAAGGTTGAAAAACTTTCAAGAGAGCTTGAAGCTGTTAGGAAAGAAATTAAAAAAGCAGTAAGAATTTCCAAATCGCAAGCATGGTTTTGGTCGAAATCATGGCAAGCAAAAGAAAAGGCTGCTGATAGATCAATCAAGGAAGGTAAGACTAAAACTTTTTCCTCAATGGATCGTTTGATTAGCGATCTTCATCAGTAATGCGGTTTGCTTATACTTCTTCTTTTAAGAAGTCTTATAAGAAATTGCCAAAATTTATCCAGAAAAAAGCTGATAGGGTTTTATTGCTCCTGGCTTCTGATTTAAGGCACCCTTCTATTCGAGCGAAGAAAATTCAAGGGGCTGGTGATACTTGGGAAGGAAGAATAGACAAATTCTATCGTTTTACGTTTCAGATAGAAGCGGACGAAATTTTGCTGCGCAGCATTGGAACTCATGATATTACTAAGAAGAGATAGGTGTGGGTGGGCAGTTTGTGTTGTGCTACTATGAAATTATGTCAGAAGACAATTTACTTCAAGGTAATTTGCCCCCAGTAACTCCAAACATTGCAGCGGTGCCAGCACAAGGCGTGCAGGAACAGCCCCCCCCAGCCCTGGCGGTAATTTAATTAATTCTTTGGTTACAAGTGAATTGGTTCCTGCGCATCCAGCAAAAAGGCTTTTAGCTTTTATAATTGATCTAAGCATATTGGCAATAGTGGGAAGTTTTCTGAGGAACGCTTTTCTAATTGTGGGTTTGCCGCAATCAATCTTGCAGGTTTTTTCGTTTGCTCCAATAGGTTGGTTATATTACGTGTTTTTTACGGCTGAGTACGGTCAGACTTTAGGGAAAAAGGTTGTTGGTATTCGTGTGGTATCTGTGGATGGTGCGGATTTAAATTGGATTCAAGTTATTTTGAGAGAAACAATTGGGAAGATCTTGTCAACAATTGCTTTATTGCTGGGGTTTGTTTGGATATTTATAGATAAAGATAATAGGGCATGGCACGACAAAATTGCAGGAACGAGTGTTATTGATCAACATGAATCCGTTAAGTAAGTTCGAATTTAATCCGAAAGCCGTAGTTTTTACTATAATTCTGATTATTTTAGGCATTAAAATAGCTGAGATAGGTATTGTTTTTCTCGGTCTTTTTCCGTTTTTTATAATTCTTGCGATACCGCTTGATGCGACAAGGTTTGCACCTCCAGACTTCCTGTTACCGGTTCTGCCTAATGTCAGCGGTCTGGAAAATTCGTATAAACTTGCATATACATTGCCCGTTTTGGTTGGGTTAATGCCTGTGGGTTTTTATTTGTATGGGAGGTTTCGCTATTTAATTATCGTTTTAATTTTGCTATTTGGGATTGTTGTCTTTACAGTAAATAGTGCGGCTTTGTTAAATTCCGCACATTTAAAGAAAGAAAAGTATGCAAAGGCGGGAGTTACCAATGCTGATCAGTTAAGGGAGACTGATTTGAGAAGAAAATTAGACGTAGGTAAAATAGGCCTTGCCTTATCATCTTACTACTCCAAAAATAGAAACTACCCAAAACAGCTGCAAGACTTAGTTTCAGAAGGGTTTTTGGAAAGTTTGCCTGTTCCTCCTGATGGTTCCGACTCGTCTTTTTATCCTTATGAAAGGTGTTTATATGGGAATAATAAAGTAGATGCAATTGTTTGGACGAGACTTGGTAAAAGTGGGAATGATTACGTGTACAGAACATCTTATGGTAGAGCTGAGGATTCTCGTGCCGGTTATACGACATGTCCATAATTGTTTTTGTTGATTAAGAATGATCAAATAGCTATCTAGACTTCGTTATGGACGTGATGTTAATGTGGTTGACGCGCCCACGTCAAACGTGGCAGCCGAGTTTGACTCGGCGGAGGTTGTCCACCGCTCGCGCCTCTAATTTTTAGCTTGTACTGCCCCCCATTAAATTAAATGTTTTTTCTAATGCCTATAATTGCTGGGGTGATTTTAGTTGGTACACTGGGTGTTGGTTCTTATGTACAAGAGGAGGCTATGGATGTCGTTTTGCGGTATAACTTATCGCAGATTTCTCAGGTTCTGGAAATATATTATGTGGAGAATGGAAAATATCCCGAGAGTTTAGACATGCTTGTTAAAAGCGGAGAGGTTAAAAATATTAATATTGGTGATTATAAGTATTTAGCAGTTGGTGATGGACAAAAAGCAGCAGTTTTGGGCACAAAGAGTTATTGCTGGCGGTCGGAAGACGGAAAGGTTAGGGGGACGACTTCGGAATCTTCCTGCCTGCCGTAATATTTGTGGGCCTGGATGGGATCGAACCATCGACATCTACTTTATAAGAGTAGCGCTCTAACCGCTGAGCTACAGGCCCTGTGCGCACAATTTTAACACGCTTAGGTTTTTTTCTAAAGATTATTGATATAATTTCCTCATTATGAAGGTTGGAGTTGTTTTTAAAGGCGAAAACGAAAAAGCAAAGGATTTGGCGTCTAAAATCATTGAACTTTTAAAACAAAAAGGCTGCGAGGTTTTGGATGAGGGAAACCTTGAAGGCAGCCAGTATGTAATTTCTTTAGGGGGTGATGGTACTTTAATTCACGAGGCGTGTGCACATCCTTCTTTGGACATTCCCTTTATAGGTATAAATACAGGTAATTTGGGCTTTTTAACGGCCGTAGAAAGCGATGACTGGGAAAAGGCGGTCGATATGGTTATGGCGGGAGAAGTGGTTGTTTCCGATCGGATAACCCTTGAATGTGAAACAAGTAGTAAAAAGGGTGTTTTTAGAGCGGTTAATGAGTTTGCAATAAAGAGTCAGTTTAGGGTTGTTGATTTGGATATCAAGGTTAATGGAGGAGAATTATTAAAGGTTTATGGGGATGGAGTGATTATTGCGACACAATCGGGTTCAACTGCATATTCACTTTCGGCTGGCGGACCTATTGTTGATCCCGGTTTGGATTGCCTTTTGGTTACACCGATTAACCCAATTGGACTACCAATTCCCTCAGTACTACTTTCACCAGATATGGAGGTTGAAGTAAAAGTGACCAAAGGGGAAGATGTTTCACTTGTGATTGACGGTCAGGATAATTTTGGCTTAAAAAAGGGTGATATTATAACAATCAAGAGAGCTTTGAAGCGGGTAAAGTTCGGTTATTTCGATAAGGAGCATTTCTTGAAGTCCTTAAACGCAAAGTTCGGTCTTTCCGGTAGGCGGATTAGTTAAGGGGTTTCTTTAAATTTTTCTGCTATTTTTGCTACAACTTCTTCCGGTGCCAGGTTACTGTTGTCGATTATTAGGTCAAAGAATTTTGGGTCGAGGAAATCTTCGTTTGCGTAGAGTTTGCGGAATTTAAGGTCATGTGCCTCGTCACGGCGTTTGACATCTTCTGCTGTTTCGTCTTGGCTGCGCTTGAGCGCTCTTTTGATCCTAATATCCTCACTTGCCGTGAGTTTAACCTTTATGACGTGAGGCATATCTTTTGCAAAATATCCGGCGTATAGACCATCTATGACCAATAGTTTATTTGACTTGAGTAATGTGGTTAACTCTTGGTCTAGAGAACGCTCGACGTCGTCGGGGATTTCTTCCTTATTGGGTAAAGGAATGTTGTGGCTTTTCATATATTGCCGGAAGAATTCCCCTGCACTGTGATATTCGAGGTTAAGTTGTTGGGCGAGGGTTTTGGCTGCTGTGGTTGTACCTGTTGCAACCGGACCGGAGATTGTGATTGATCTATATTCGGCCATTAAATTTTCCTATGGCGGCGTTTAATCTTGAGCTGGGCCAGAGCCTTCTGTAGGTTTGCGGCTGCGGTTGCGTATTCTTCTTCCGAGAGTAAATGTTTTTGCTTCATTTGTTCCTCTGCCTGTTTTTTGGCTTCTTCAATGGCTTTTTCTTCTAATTCTTCTTCCGGTGCTGCCAGGTCGACAAGGACATTGATTGCGTCACTACCTACCTGAGCAAAGCCAAAACCTGACGCTAGATGGGTTTCCTTTTGATGTTTTTTGTAAATAATGGCACCGGGCTCCATAGATGTGACAAGGCCAATATGATGGGGAAGGACAGTAATTTGGCCGCTTGCGGTTGGTAGTGAGACTTGATCTACATCTTCGTCAAAAACCGTTTTTTCGGGCGTGATTATCTGGAGGTGAATCATTTTTTGATTTCTTCAATTTGTCCGCGCATGAAGAATTCGTTTTCGTCAACGGAATCATAATTACCGTTTAAGATTTTTTCAAAGGCATCCACTGTTTTCTCAATAGGAACATAGGCACCCTTTCTGCCGGTGAAGGTTTCGGCGACAAACATCGGTTGGGAAAGAAACCTTTGGATTTTGCGGGCCCTTGTGACTGCAATTTTGTCGTCGTCTGAAAGTTCTTCCATGCCCAATATGGCAATGATGTCTGAAAGTTCTTTATACCTTTGGAGTACCTTTTGGACGTTTCTGGCAACATTGTAGTGTTTCTCACCGACTATTTGAGGGTCGAGCGCCCTTGATGTTGAATTTAGCGGATCGACTGCCGGATAAATACCCTGCTCGGCGATAGACCTTTCAAGGGAAATGGTCGAATCAAGATGGGCAAAGGTAGCAACAGGAGCGGGATCTGTGTAATCGTCGGCCGGGACATAGATTGCCTGAAGTGAGGTAATGGAACCTTTTTTAGTTGAGGTAATACGTTCTTGCAGTTGACCCATTTCCGAGGCTAGAGTAGGCTGGTAACCGACTGCAGAAGGTGTTCTTCCTAGAAGCGCCGAAACTTCGGACCCTGCCTGGGCAAAACGGAAGATATTATCGATGAATAAAAGCACATCCTGGTTTTTCTCATCCCTAAAGTACTCGGCAATTGAGAGGGCTGAGAGGGCAACCCGAAATCTGGCTCCGGGGGGTTCGTTCATTTGGCCAAATACCATGGCCAACTTATCCAAAACACCTGCGTCTTTCATTTCGTGATAAAGGTCGTTTCCTTCACGGGTTCTTTCGCCCACACCTGCAAAGACTGAATAACCGCCGTGCTCTTTGGCAATATTGTTTATGAGTTCCTGAATGATGACAGTTTTACCTACGCCTGCACCACCGAAGACGCCGATTTTGCCGCCTTTTATAAATGGGGCAATAAGGTCAATTACTTTGATACCGGTTTCCAGGATTTCCGGTTTTGTTTCCTGCTCGGTTAATGTCGGAGCTGGTCGGTGGATAGGGTAGGACTTCTTGGCCTTTACAGGACCCAGGCCATCAATTGGTTCGCCGGTGACGTTGAAGATTCTTCCCAACGTTTCCGTACCTACCGGGACACTTATTGGTGCGCCAGTGTCGGTTGCTGGTGTGTTCCGTTTAAGTCCGTCTGTTGAGCCGAGGGAAACTGCCCTGACCAGGCTGTCCCCGAGATGTTGCTGGACTTCAAGGATAATGTTTATGCCGTTTGCAGTTTTGACTTCAATGGCGTTGTAGATTTCCGGCAAATTGCCTCGCGCAAATTCCAAATCAACTACCGGTCCGATTATTTGAATTATTTTGCCAGTGTTTTTTGTAACTTTCATATTATTCAAATGCTTTTTGGGCGGTTATGATATCTAACAGCTCTTTGGTTATTGCTTCCTGTCTTGCCTGATTATAAGTAAGAGTTAAGTCTTCTACCAGGTCTCCTGCCGCCTCTGTTGCGTTTTTCATAGCAACCATACGGGCGGAATGCTCGGAAGCTTTAGCTTCCAGCAGTACCTGATAAATTTGGGTCAGTACATGGTGGGGAAGGATTGTTTCCATGATTTGGTCGGCATTGGGTTCAAAAAGTAAATCAGTCGTAAGGCCATTTTTTTCCTCTTGCTCGCTATGCGTGATATCAATTGGCAGTAATTGGCTCCAGGTGGGGACTTGCTTTATAGTTGATTGGTAATGCTGGTAGATAATTGTGACTTTTGAGACCTCTTTTTTGACATAGGCATCAATTGACATTTTTGAGAGTTCACGGGCGAGTTCAATTGTACCTTTTTCGTCCGATTTATAGCTGGCTGTAAGTGAATTTCCTGTTTTGACAACGAATTCTGATGCCTTTTTACCGACTGTTATGAATTCTGCATCTTTAATTTCCATTCGCAGAATTTCTCTAAAGATATTAATGTTTAAACCTCCTGCCAAACCACGGTCGGCGGAGACTACAATTATCAATTGTTTCGAGGTTTTGTTTTCTAAAAGCAGCGGGTGGGATTTTTTGTGCGACTTTGTCTTGACCGTTCTTAGCACTTGGTGCAATGTTTGTGAATAGGGGCGAGAGGAAGTTGCTGCCGTTTGGGCTTTTCTCATTTTGGCCGCCGCAACCAGTTCCATAGCATGGGTTACCTTTTTGGTATTTTGGATTGATTTAATCCTTTTTTTTATTTCCCTGATTTGAGCCATATGTTAGTTGTTAGCCACTTACAACTAGCGACTAGTCTTGCCTCCTTTTTTTACTTTAGCTTTGTTTTTTGGTTTTGCTTTAGGTTTTGCTTCAGGCTTGGTTGTTGGAGCTGTGGGTGTTTGATGAGCCCCTCCTGATGTGTCACCCGCGGATTTCGAGCCAAGCATTTTTTTAAGTTCGTTTTCGACAAAATCGTCAATAATTTTCTTTTCGTCCATATAATTTTTGAGCTTTTGATTGGTTAGAAGAAGAGTGAGTATTTTTTCCTGGGTTTTGGAAATTTCTTCTATTGGGACACTATCGAAATAGCCGTTGTTGACTGCCCAAAGTAAGACTACCTGTGAGGTAGCGTCCAAGGGAGAAAACTGCGGTTGTTTGAGGATTTCGACAATCCTTTTGCCTCTCTCAAGTCTTGCCAGGGTTGCTTCGTCTAGATCCGAGCCAAATTGGGCAAATGTTGCCAGTTCACGGAATTGGGCAAGATCAAGCCTTAATGACCCTGCTACCTGCTTCATCATTTTAGTTTGGGCGGCACCTCCTACACGCGAGACGGAAATTCCGGGATTTACTGCAGGGCGAATGCCGGCATAGAATGCGTCTGCTTCCAAGAAAATTTGGCCGTCTGTTATGGAAATGACATTGGTTGGAATATATGCGGAAACATCACCGGCCTGTGTTTCGATGATAGGAAGGGCAGTAAGTGATCCGCCGCCGTTTTCCTTATTCATTTTGGCTGCCCGTTCCAGGAGCCTTGAATGAAGGTAAAAGATATCGCCGGGGTAGGCTTCGCGGCCGGATGGCCGTTTTAGAAGAAGAGAAATCTGGCGGTAGGCCCAAGCGTGCTTGGAAAGGTCGTCATATATTACCAATGCGTCTTTTCCCTGGTCCATGAAATATTCCCCAATAGCTGCTCCGGCATAGGGTGCGACATATTGGGTAGTTGCCGAATCGGAAGCGGAGGCGGCAACAACGATTGTGTGGCTCATAGCCTTGTATTTTTCGAGGGTTGCTACAACCTGGGCGATTTTGCTGGTTTTTTGGCCAATGGCGACGTAAATGCAAATTACGCCTTGGCCTTTTTGGTTGATGATAGTGTCCAGGGTGACTGCCGTTTTACCAAGACCGCGGTCGCCGATTATTAGCTCCCTTTGGCCTCTTCCTATTGGGATCATAGAATCTATTGCCTTAAGGCCGGTTTGAAGCGGCGTGTTAACGGATTGACGGTGAATGACGCCGGGCGCGATTTTTTCAGCAGGATAATGTTTTTTAGTACCAATTTTACCTTTTCCATCCAATGGGTTCCCAAGAGGGTCAATGACCCTGCCGATTAATTCTTCCCCCACGGGAACTTCCAGGATTTTGCCGGTTGTCTGGCAAGTGTCTCCTTCTTTAAGTTTGGTCCAATCGCCAAAAACAATGATACCGACCGAATCTTCCTCCAAATTTAGTGCCAGGCCTGTTATCTGGTGAGGGAAGGATACCAATTCCAGAGCGGAGACATCCGAAAGACCCGAAGCTGAAACTACACCATCACCAATTTCGACAATCTTACCAATATTTTTTGGGGTTGTTGTCAGCTTACTTTTTTCTATTTGTTTTTCAATTTCTTCCAAGACACTCATATTTCTTGTGTTAGGTTTGCAAGTTTGGCGGAAAGTGATTCGTCGTATAACCAGTCACCATGCTTAATTTTCGCGCCGGATACCATTTGAATGTTGATTTGGTACCTTATTCTTTTGGCTCCGGTTTTTAAAAGCAGTTCTTTTTCCATGCTTTTGTTGGGAAGAGCGGTTGCACTT
Organism: uncultured Gammaproteobacteria bacterium; assembly: GCA_964511055.1. Classification (GTDB taxonomy): domain Bacteria; phylum Patescibacteriota; class Microgenomatia; order Curtissbacterales; family GWA2-41-24; genus JAKAJD01. The sequence goes on along the minus strand of CAZEDQ010000010.1, from coordinate 8,603 downwards.
TCGATTACGATTTCTTCCCTGGCAAGTTGCTCTTTTAGGTATCTTTTGTAAATTGTCAGTATTTTGGCAAGTCCGGTGGGTTTAAGGGAGGAAACTTCCGCGATTATCTTTTTGGCCTTATTGTTGTCTAAGTATCCGCCTGATAGGCTATTTTTGAACATGATTTTGGCAATTTTAATTAGTTTTTTTCTCCCTGTCATTGTATTTGTTTGGTTATTTCGGAAACCGCATTTTTGGTTAGATCGATTTTTTCTTTACCCTTCAAGTTTCTACCCAAAACCTTTTTAACAACTTCGATTACCAAAGAGAGGGTTTCCTGTTCCAGTTGTTTTTGCATCTTTTGCCTTTCGGCTTCAATTTGCGATTTTGCCTCAACCAATGCTTCTTCTGTTATTTTTCTTCCTTCGGCCGTTGCCTTTTCCGTTATTTTTTCCGCTTCACTTTTGGCTTCCGTAATTAAAATTTGGGCATTATTCTGGGCTTCGGCTACAATTTTTGCCGTGTCTTCGTTTGTTTTTTGAAGTCTTGCTTCAATCTCATCTGAGTTCTTTAGGCTTTCTTCAATCTTTTTTTTACGGTCTTCCAGGGCCTTTGTGATTGGCGCATAGAAAAATTTCCTTAAAAGCGCAATGATTATCAAGAAATTGACAATTTGCGCCAAAAGTAAAACCGGTTGTATTCCGAAACTATTTAAGATTTCCATTTTTAGCGAACCTCCCTAAATGATTTAGGCAATAGGTTCGGTAAAAATATCAGATTCCGGCAAAGACGGAAGGCTGATATAAATACCAAATTAGCCTGTAAAGGCCAGAATCAATGCGTAAATTGCGATTGCCTCGGCCAGAGCCATACCAATTAACATGGCAGGAAGAATTTTACCTGACGCTTCCGGGTTTCTGCCGATTGCCTCCATTGCTTTAAAGCCGATGAGTCCGATTGCAAGTGCCGGGACCATACCGCCGACTGCTATGACTGCACCTTTTGCGAGTACTATTTCCATAATATTACTTAGTCACCTCCTTTGATTTTAATGTTCTGCTGCGTGCTTTTCCGTTAAGATTACCATAAAAACTAGAGTTAGCATAGCAAAAATTAAAGCCTGGACAAAGCCTACCAACAGTTCCAGAAAGTAGAAGGGGATAGGCACGATAAAGGCAAAAATTTTAGCAGATGCGGTTGAAAGCAGGACTTCCCCTGCGAAAATATTTCCAAAAAGCCGAAATGAGAGGGAAAGCACTTTGGTTGCTTCGCCCACCAACTCTAAAAGACCGACGAAAAGGAAAATGGGGTGGAGGCTAAAGAATTTGCCGAGGTAGTTTTTTAAGCCAAGGTATTTGACGGCCAAGTAATGGGTTGTAACAACCGATACAAGGGCCAGGGCGGCCGTAGTGTTTAAGTCGGAATTAATTGAACGGAAAAGGGGAATGAAAACCTCCTTGCCTTCATGCATACTAAAGAAACCGATGGTCCCAACTCCGGGTAGTAAGCCAAAGTAATTGCCGATTAAAATAAAGAAAAAGAAGCTGGCTATTATAGGTAAAAAGACCTTGGTTTTTTCGCCTGCGACCGACGAGACTAAATCCTGCAGGTTATCGATTGCAACCTCTGCGATGTTTTGTAGGCCTTGGGGGACAGGGGTGATTTTCCGGGTAGCCAAAAAGGCAAAGGTGATTAAAATTGCAGTCACAATCCAGGTTGTGAGGATACTGTTGGTTACAGGTATTGGGCCTATTGAGAATATTTTTTCTGCTGCGAGTGCTACTTCCATATTTTTGTTTAAACGGTGTATTTTTTGTTTCGCAAAAATTATAGCTCTTTTACACCTTCGAATGTTGCAATTTTTGTTGAAACATTTAAGGCGGGGTTAACTTCTATTAAGGCTTCCATTAGTTTTTGAGCGTTTTTTTTGTGGGTTTCAAAAGCATTATCCTCGCCATATGCGCCGCAATCTTCATGTTCGTAGATTATTACTTGGTTTGGTTTATGGAGGCGAAGCGAAATGTCGGCTGCTTTTTTGACGTTTTCAAAGTCGATCGAGGCCCCGGGCCAGGCGATGCGGTCAAATTCGCCGTATTTGACCTGCTTTTTGACGTCTTCATCGATTGCTTCCTGGAAGCGGAGATCGATGCAATGGATTACCAAAAGTTTTGCCTGATGCATATTTTTTTATTCCAAAAAAGGGCTCATGGGGCAAGCCAATAAGTCCTTCGGGGCAATATTAGCAAAATAATGCAGTTTGGGCAAGAGTTTAGAGCTTAGGCAGCAAGTTGAATCACTTTTGGTTCAACTGGGATATGCCCGGCAACTTGTCTTGCGCTGTCCGCTAAAGCTAGGGCATTAGCCTCGTTTCTATCGAATATGTATATCTTTTTAGGTTTATGGAGTTTAAGAGATATTTCGAGGTCGTTCCAGATAGACTCATCTCGAGGGGAAAGTAGGTAAGGTCTTGCAATTACATCGTGATTATTGGCAAGACCAAGGTCTCTCATGGCTTCGCTAGCAGCTTTTACAATTTCTGGTTCTCCTAAAATTATTGTGGTGGCAGCGCAAGTATGTCTCTTTCTTTCTTTTTTGTTTAGCGGAAGGAGGTTGTATCGATATTCGGTGCCAGTGTTTAGTTTATGAAGTTCGCTGCCTAGCGTTTCAAGGTTGTGGTGATGGACTACGTGAGGGGCGTGCCCATCTGCCTCGAATAGCTCATAGAATCCATTTGTTTTGTAGAATCCACAATCTTCGTGATCAATCACTTTGATTAAATCGGGCTTATGTTGAGAGGCTGCTTCCAGGAATCCAGACGAATTACCTGATGCGCCGGCGGAGGCAAATAGGTGATAACTGCCATCAGCGTGTCCCCGGCGGGCAAGCCATCTTGCAGTAGCTGCGTTTGTGCGAAAGTCGATGCACCTTAAAACGAGGTGGGATGTCGTTTTTGGTGTTTCGCCTATATCTATACCTCTGCCTGTTTCGTATTCAATGACCATTTTCCTTCTAAAAAAAAGGCTCTGGCAACCGGGGTTGTCCAGAAATCCTTTGGGTTGTATACTAACAGAGTTAGCTTCAAATTGCAACTTATAGTCGTTCGCAGAATATCCCCGATAAATAGGGGGATGAGTGCGAGAGAATACATACTTCCGGGGGCTAGTATGTTCTGCTCGCTCCTGTAAATCTGAAGCCTAAAACTGAAGCTTTAGCCCTCAGAAGTTTATAGTTTTAAGATGAACCTGGCGATTAAGCTGTTTTTTATACTTTTGGCTCTCGGTGGCATTGTTCTGGTGTTTTTTGTGTCCTGGTTTTGGCGCGCACTGATTATTCCAATGGTTGTGATCATTTTGATTGACGTTCTCTCCAGTTTTTTTAAAAAGAAAAAATCTTAAGCGGCCAATTCTGCTTCCGAAGAAGAAATGGATGGGGTAGTGGGGATGTCATCGGTAAGGCCTCTTACGGCGTCATCTTCTCTTTTTGGGACCGGCCTTAAGGGACGTCCATTTGCATCTGTTGGTATTTCTACGGGTTGCAGCTTGGCGTTTTGTGTGTCGATTCGTATTGGTGTGGGTTGTGGTGCTGCCGCTGGTGTCTCTTCTATAGTTTGAGGAAGAGGTTCGACAGCCGGGATTACTAAAGGTGGGACTTCGGGTTCCGCTTTTGCCGGCGGGGTGTATGACAGAATGCTTGCATCCGGTTGGAGTGGCGCATTTATTGGTGTTTCGGGTTTGTCTGTTTGGAGGGTGATTCCTGCGGCCGCGCGCCAAGCAGCTTCGTCGGCTGCAATATTCACTGCAGAAACGGGAGTGGGTGTTGCTTGGGGTTCAGCAGTCATTTGATCTGGGGGTAATTTGGGTTCCTCTGCGGGTGTTGCTTGAGGCAAAATTTGTTGGAGGGCAAGGTAAAGATCATATTTTTCGTTAGGAGTAGTAGCAGCTGACGCCATTTTTTCTATGTATTGGGCATTTTTTGCATCGCCTAAGTTTTCGTCGGTAATGTAGTTGTAACAGGCTGCTGCCACTTCAAATTCTTTACCGCTGAGAGCTTTTGATGCATATTCGTCAAGCCAAACTTCAATTAATTCGCCCGGCGGCGGCGGGTTAATTTCTTGAGTTCTTTTTTTGAGGTTTGGAAGCAGGTCTCGAGTATTATCTATTGGGCTGATGCTTAATTCTCCGGCACCTAGGCTAAGAGAGTCTACTTCTTGTCCGGTTTTAAGTTCTTCGTAAGTTTTAGAGGCATTTTCTCTGCATTTTCTAAGGACTTCAGCTTCTTTACCGCGCTCATTGGCAATTTTTGCAGCTTGCTCTGGATCGAGGCCGACCATATTGGCTATGTCGGCACGGATTGCAGGAGGGGTTTGAATAATTTGTGCTTCCGGGGTAACGTCGGGCATGCATACATTTAAAACAGTTGGTATTTTGTTGTCAATTAGGAATTAAGGTTTCAGGCGGGTTAAAGAGCCAGAGATGGTTATAACTGCTCTAGTTTTAACTTTTCCTCGCCTTTGGGGGTTTGGATGAGTGCAAGATACCTTTCGGTGGTAGAAAGCCTTTTGTGGCCTGCGATTTTGGAAATTAAGACTAGAGAAGCACCTGCAGAGAGGTGATGGGCGACCCATGTGTGCCTAAGGTCATTGACTTTGGCACCTGCTATGCCCGCCTTGCGGTAATACCTGTCGATTGCAGTTCTGATGTTTCTAACTAGTAAGGGTTTTCCGGTTTTTGTGACAAAAAGTGCCTTGTTTGGTGTTTTGGCCCTGACTTCAAGATACCTTTTAAGGGCGCTTTCGGCGGCTTTATTTAAAGGTACTGTCCTTTCGGGTCGGTTTTCCTGGGGCCTTACGAAAAGGTGGCCCTCTTTAGTTTCCTGCGAAAAGAAGACGTCATCGGTTTTAAGGTTGGCTAGCTCACCAATCCTGATTCCTGTTTGCAATAGGACTTCGATTATAGCTGCAATCCTTGCATCGTCACGGGCGGCATCACGTAGTGCCCTGTATTCTATAGGAGAGAGGATTCTGGGTGGTTTGGTGTCGAATTTTGGATGTTCAACAAGACTGGCAGGGTCATCGGTTATCAGTTCTTGGACTTTAAGGTATCGGAAGAATGTTTTGGTTGAATTAAGCTTCCTTGAGATAGACTTTTGGGTGTAGCCTTTTTCCTGGAGTTTGGCCAGGAATGTCCTTATATCTTCAGGTGAGACTTCGTGGACGTGGGCTTTTTGGAGCTCATTTAAAAAATTGACGAGCTGTTCAATGTCCTTGCCGTAGGCAAGTACTGTTGCCGACGCTCGCTTTTTACCTTTAAGGTGGTCAATAAATTCCCTATGTGCCTCTTGTAGTTTTTTCATTAATTATCTTTTGCCAAGTTGAACTTGGCTTGGTGCAGGCATTCGGGTAGGCTGAAAGTTGTGGTAAGTATAGCTCAACCTATGGGTCTTGTCAAGAATAAAGGCTATCGGCTTGTTGGCGTTCTTAATTTGGCTGTTAATGTTTTTTGTGTATTACCTTATAATAATGGTACAGCGTTGATGTTGGTATGAAACGTAATTTAGTACTAGTTTTAGCTTTGGTGATCATGGTACCTATTGTTGTGAACGGGATTAATAGAATTTCCTCTTTCCGCGGTACGTCGCAGAAGGTTGATGAGGCCGAAGTTGGCCTTGAGCAGTTAAAAAAAGAGAATGAAAGCCTTAAGAATGAGCTTCAATATAAAAGTAGCAATAGGTTTGCAGAAGAGGAGATTAGGAATAAGCTGGGAATGGCTAAACCGGGGGAGACCGAGGTAATTATCCCAAAACCGGAGGGTTCAAGCGATGTACAAAGCGGTTCCGGAGCCCAAATTTCGAACTGGCAAAAATGGCGGGATTTGTTTTTGGGAAGAAGCTAGGTATTTTATGTAGCGGAGGTGGGAGTCGAACCCACTTCTGGAGATTATGAGCCTCCCGAGATACCGTTTCTCTACCCCGCGTCGTTTAAATTCTTGTGTATTTTAGCTTCAAAATCGGTAATTGTCAAATGTAGCTGCGGTTGGGATCGAACCAACGACCTTGGCGTTATGAGTGCCACGCTCTAACCGACTGAGCTACGCAGCCTTGCGTGAGTATTCTATCAAAAGAAAGGCAATGAGACAAATACCTTTTGGCACTTATAAACGCGATGTGCTAATAGTGTTGACACTCAAATGCTTCGATTGGTATAATAATTAGGTAAGCAATGCTCTTTTGAGGTGGAAGTTAGCAGACTGGGCAGAAAGTTTGCTAGTTTTTGTTATAAATGGAAAATAACTTAAAGCACACAGTTTGGTTTTACTTTACTCGCTAACTAGCGGGTTTTGTTGTGTTGTTTTAAGCTAAAAACCTAAAAACAGAAACAAAGCTCGCATAAGATGCGAGTTTTTTTGTGGATAAAAGGATGTGAATTAAATGCCAGAGAGAGCAGAAGTTAGATTGACAGGAATTAGAATTCCTCGTGTCCGACAAGGAACTAAGATCATGATTAATGATGGAGAATTGTCGATGGTTTCTGATAGTGGCACAAGACTAATTGAAACAGGCTTGCCGATTCCGGAGATTCCTGATGGAATGATTGGAGTTAGGTTTCATGGAAGGTTAGCAATGATTCCCCAAAGGACAGAAGGAGAAGGTTTTGTGGGAAAAACCGGTTTCACCCAAAGACAGATAGTAGCACTATATTCATTAGATCGGAAAAGACTGGCTGAGGGTACTGTACTTTTAGATAGCTTGAGATCGTATGCGAGAGGTTTGGAAGAATGAAAATAGACACACCTGTTACAATTAGCAGTTAATAAAAAGCATATGGCAGAAAGATTATTAACAATCGCAACAGTTAAAGTTACACCGCGGGATCAACTTGAACCATGCGGTACTTGCACCGTTGGAGAGCCGGCAACCTGTGGAAGACAATACGAAGCGGTTGATTCCAGCGGAAGGTTCGTTGTTGTATGCAGTAAGAGTGGTGTTTTGAGAAGAATAGATGAGCCTGAGAGTATGTCTGAGGAGGTTTCAGACGATTCAATCAGCGATCTTCACCCGGATGTTAAGATGGCATTGGTCATTCTTTCTCATGCAAAAGAGGAAGCTGGCAAACAAGTCAGGGGGAGTGATTCTGCTTCGGTTGAGGCAAGAAAAGATTTGATCAGAAGAATCCTTGAGGCTAATAGTATTCATAGCGGAAATGGCCACGTTAACACAAATCGAGAGGCACCTGAAGCAGCGAAAACTTCAGTATAAGATTATTGATCTTGAGGCGGAAGCATTTACAGTCAGTGATGTTGTACGGGCAGGGATCAGCGAGGATGAGGTTGTTAAGACTTTGGTTGCAAGAGGAACGAAAAGTATCACAGGTATCAAAAGTCAACAGTTTGTTGCTTTAGCCCTTAGAGGGAAAGACAGATTAGATTTTAAAAAAGTACGCAGGCTTTTTGGTTCTAAATCCGAACTTGCAAAGCCGGATGAGGTATTAAAGGTAGTTGGTGTGCCAATCGGTGCAGTTTGTCCAGTTTTAGTTGGGATTCCTCTGTATTTTGATGAAAAAGTTACGGATCTTAAAAATGTCCATATAGGGTCGGGGGATTTAATGCATGGGCTGGAAATGAAACTTAGCGATTTGCTTGCCGCTTGCAGTGAATATGAAATTAGCGATTTGGCAACTAGCCACTAGCAACTAGGGCTGGGGTAAAGGTCAGGCCTTTGTTAAGAAAATGCGAGGTTAAGGCCTGACCTTTTTCTAGGTTTGATTTGACATACATATATGAATTTGTTTGAATTACACATAATGAACCATCCAAATTCGATCACCCGCCTTTTGGCGAGGCAAGTTTGGATTAAGATTATTAACCCTTCGGGGCGATAATCTTTTGCGGTTTAGAACAAAAGAAACCCCGATTCCAAAAGAAGAGGGGTATTTTTTTGGAGAAAAATGACAAACGAAAGAGACACTGGAAGAAGCGAATATTTTTTTGAAGGCATGCGGGGTGCTGTTGCCAAAGCTGTTGGAGGCGAGCTGCGTGCCTTGGTTCCACCTTTCTCGTATTCGGTTGGGGATAATCAATATTTAATGAAAGTTGCCGCTTGGATGCTTGAAAATGGGAAAGGGAACGAAGTCGTAGGTTTGAGTGACTGCATGGAATATTATTTGGTTGAAAAAGGTCATTTGGGCCTTCAGATATTAGCTGAAGCTGACGAGGTCGATGGGGGAAACGTTTATTATGTTGCCAAAGTTGAGGAAACAATGCAATCTAGGGCACATCCTGAGCCTGATTTGGTTAGGGAGCTTAAGGTGAATGGACGAAAAATGAGGCACTTGTATGGTGAAGCATTAGTAGATGGGATTTCAAATAGAGTAGATCGACATATAACTGATTGTTCAGATTGTATGGTAATTCCCTCCGAGGTAGTAAAAGATTATTAGGTTAACTATAATTTAGAAGAAATTACATAAGCAAAGAGAATATAATTTAATCATGAAGAAACGAATTTTAACAGGCGACCGGCCGACAGGGAGGCTGCATTTGGGGCATTATGTTGGATCACTGAGAAATCGAGTGAGGCTTCAGCGCGAGTATGAATGCTTTTTTATAATCGCGGACTTGCATACGTTA
>CAZEDQ010000009.1:0-22514 GCA_964511055.1 uncultured Gammaproteobacteria bacterium | reverse complement strand
GAACCCAAAGCAGTAAGCGAGCCGTTAATGGATGTAATACCCAGATAAATTACTGCAACCGCCGCAAGCTTTAGAAACTTACTTTTAAATGCTTCCCCCATTATAGAAGTTATAGCGCCGATTCCAAAAAATAAAGGCATTGTGCCAAGAATAAAAACAGCCATAATCGAAGCCCCGACAAAAGCATTTGCACTACTTATAGCCAAAGCTTCCATTGCGATAGTCGTTCCGCAGGGAATAAAAATTGTCATGCCCCCTAAAAGTGAGGGAGCAAATAAATCTTTGGATTTAGACTGGTTCCTGACAATCTTTGTTAGAAATCTCGGAGGTTGAATAATTGCATACCTAAATATTGGGTGAATATTTAAAAGGTTCAGCGCAACAGAAATCATATAAATGCCTGCCGCTAGCTGCATCACAGTTTGCACTCTACCGCCGATGTTTAATGCCCCTCCAAAGGCTCCCAAAATAAACCCTAAAGCCACATACGCAATGTATTTAGTGATAAGAAAAACACCAGTTGCATACATTGCATGTTTCGCGGTTCCTTTTCCTAAGGCACTTTCTTCCTCTCTTGCTGCAATGACGGAAGCCAGTAGTCCTCCCTGAACAGCAAGACAGGTCAATCCCCCTACCGTTAGTCCTGTTACAAAAATCACCCAAAGATTTAAGCTTTCCGTATTCTGAATTGGAGGAGAAAAGTTAAACCTTTTAAAAACTAAATAGACCGCAGCAACAAGAAGGAGAATTGGTAAGATTTTTAAGAAATCTATTGCGGAAGCTTGGGGTTTTTGGGTTTCTGGCTCTTTTTTCTCCCTATCCCCCCAATAACTAACCTTAAAATTATACTCACTCAACATTTCTTGCAGGTAAGACATAGTAGGCTCTACAGTACAATAAATTTCCGCCTTGCCTTCTTTATAATGAGCATAAGCTTTTTCAATACCGGCAATTTGCTTAAATTTTTGCAAAACTAAAACCTCACAACTATTGCAAGTCATACCGTAAATTTTAAGCTCAATTTTTTTTAGATTTTGATCATCATTCATTAAATTAAATCTCCTCCCCAACCTTTTCTTTTGTGTGATTATGTTTACAATCTGAGCAAGAATGTCCATTTTTGCTCATCATCCCTTTCATGCCAAAAAGCATCATCAAAGGACATATTGCAAACAAGGCAAGCGGTGCAATTCCGATAATTTCTGCCCGAAGCTGTGGTAAGAAAACAAAACCTAAAACCAAAGGAACGGCAATTACAGCACCGTATTTAATCATTGTTTTAGGACTACACATAATAATTCACCTCCTCTCAATTTTTATCTTTACCCCTTTTTGTCCCCAGATAAATAAAATAAATAAAAATTCCAAGTAGCAAAATTGCAAACAAAGGTTCACTATAAGGGATATTTTTAATTGGCGCCGTAACTGTATCAACCCAAGCCTTAAATTTAATGGAAAGGTTGACAGCCTGCTCATTCATTTGCAAACGGTCCGTGAGGGCTAAGACAAGAAAAATTATCCCCGTTCCCGTAAAAATTAAAAATGAAATAAAATTGGAAAAAGGAATTTGGTAATCACCAATTTTCAAGGCTTTTGTCCGTAGGCTCATCATTCTTTTTTGTACGCCTTTCTCGAAAAAAAGCGATAACAAAAAAAGCGGGAAAACTATGCCAAAAGTATATGCAAGACCCACACCCGCAGCCATTAACATTGTTGGGGATAAAGCAGCAAGAGACAGAGCACCAAAAAGCACGGGTGCGCAACAAGTACTGGAGATACCTGAGACAACCCCCAATAAATAAGCTGTACCCGCGTTTGTTATTTTTGGCGCTTGGATTTTTGAAACAAAGGGGAGCTCAACGGTTTTATTAAAAAGCGACATCATTCCAATAACTATCATTAGTAAACTACCACCAGCAAAAACAAAAATATGATAATCATTAAAAAAGGAAGCCAGAAAACGGGCACCAAGTACTAGGGGAAGTATAATTGTTGCCACCCCGGCAGCAAATACTAAAGTCATAAGCATAACTCTTGATCTGGATTTGAATACTGTTCCTAAATATGCAGGTAGCATCAAAGTTATGCAGCAAGGCGCAAAAAGCATCACCATACCCCCAAAGAAAGCAACAATTAGCGATGCGTTGGTAAACAAAGACGTAAATGCGACATTGGTTATCGGCGTCATATTTGTTTATTAAGAACTTTTTTTACCTCCTCAACAATTTCATTCGAGCTGACAAACATAGTTCCCCCTGAAACCATGTGACCCCTGCCCGGCCAGTAATCCTTTCGCCATATGATCCGGCCATTTGTGTCAACTAATATGAAAGTATGGCCCGCACGTCTGCCCATATCCATTGAGTAATTCGTAAGATCATAATCAACCTCTGTTTGGGCCGAGTTATATGAAAGGATAGGCTTTTTTATCCCAAAACGTTTTAAAGCCTCTCTTGACTGGTCAATAGGATCAAACGTTACATACAACAACTCAACATTCATTTCTTCGAAATTACCGGACACCTTTTCCAGCTCAGGCATCTGCTGCATGCAGGGATCACAAGATAAACCCTCATGAAAAAAGATTAAAACATTCCGTTTATCTCTAAATGACGAAAGTGTAACGGTTTGATTGTCGGTCGAGGGTAATGAAAAATTGGGTGCAATAGTGCCAACCGCCACTTTTTTACTGGTTGTGGAGCTTTCGGTAGAAGTTTTTGAGAATAGTAAAACTCCCAAAACTATAATTGCAAAAGTTGCAACCGTGATCATTATCAATGGGTTAAATATTATCCTTTTCATTTTTTAAGTATTTGTATTCAATTTCATAAAATTCTGTAAACCGCAAAGTTTACTTAACAAGAGAATATCGGGCTATTGGAATTTAGGCGTAAATTTCCGGGTGAACGAGGCCTTTTGATAAGGCACAGAGAAGATAATTAAAAATATTTAATGCACTGTTCTCTTTATCATGTCTTTTTGGAAGTAGTGGCGGGGGGTCATTCCCTCCAAATTTTATAAAAGTGACAGGTAACAAAATAGCCAATAAGCTAAGAATATAAATAAAATTAGAACTAATACTGGCTACAAATGTTTCTTGCCACTCTAAAAGGTGTTCACCAACACTCATTTGACATGTAGTTGAATTTGCGGCTACAAAAAGACAACTAGACATCTTTCCGCTGTACTTGCCTCCCATATTATGATCTAACGACAAAAAAGAAGAAAATGACAACCCAAGAATAGCAAAAATTATAAAAATTTTGAATATTTTCTTAAAATTCATTTTTCACCTTACATTTTAGTGTTTTTTTAAAAATTTTGTCAAACTCACTACCTTTTTCTAAATTTCTAAACCTGATCATACTTTGTACCTTTTTAACAAAAGGGAATTTGATACTACAGAAATTGAACTACTTGCCATGGCAAGAGATGCAAAAATGGGATTTAAAAGTATATGAAAAAACGGGTAAAGAGCCCCCATAGCAACAGGAATCAAAAGAATGTTGTATCCAAAAGCCCAGAACAAATTCATTTTGATGGTCCTCATGGTTTTTCTGGAAAGTTCAATTGCCGCAGCAACAGATTTTAAGTCGCGGTTTATTAGTGTAATATCGGCAGCCTCTATGGCAACATCCGTCCCGCTTCCCATCGCAATCCCAACATTTGCCTGTGCCAATGCCGGCGCGTCGTTAATTCCATCACCAACCATCGCAACTACTTTACCCTCCGCTTGAATCTTCCTAACTTCTGCCTCCTTCTGGTCCGGTAAAACCTCGGCAAGAACCCTTTCTATACCGAGTTTCTTGGCAATTGCCTCGGCTGTCCGCTTGTTATCTCCTGTAATCATTACAACCTCAATGCCCTTACCTCTCAGTGCCTCAACACCCGCTTTTGCGCTTTCTTTTGGTGTATCAGCAACAGCGACCAAGCCTATCAATTCTCTACGGGATGCAAGCAGCATGACCGTCTTACCTTCAAGTTCCAACTTTTCGATTTGTTTGACGTAAATTTGAAATTTGATTTTTTCCCGATCCATCAGCTTTCTATTCCCAAAAAAAAGTTGCTTTTTAGACACAACACCTTCGACACCAAAACCGGAGACGGCCCTAAATTTACTAACCTTCCCAACCTTTATTTTTTTGCTATCTGCACTTTTGGTGATTGCTTCGGCAAGCGAATGTTCCGAACCTTTCTCAAGAGATGCTGCTAATTTCAAAACCTCATTTTCCGAAAAGTTGCCTGTCGGAACAATATCTGTTACCTCAGGTTTACCTTGTGTCAAAGTTCCGGTTTTATCAAAAATAATAGTGTTTACCTTATGGGCAATCTCTAAGCTCTCCGCATCTTTTATTAAAATTCCCTGCTCAGCGCCTTTTCCTGTGCCCACCATAATGGCAGTGGGTGTCGCAAGTCCCATTGCACAAGGACAGGCGATAATAAGGACCGCAACCATATTTAACATGGCAAAGGCCAAACTTGGAGCAGGTCCCGCAACATACCAGACACTAAAAGTAAAGATCGCAAGCATTATCACAATTGGGACAAAGTACGAAGATATTAAATCTGCAATCCGCTGGATTGGTGCTTTACTGCCTTGTGCTTCCTGGACCAACTTTATAATTTGGGCGAGCATTGTATCCTGGCCAACCTTAGTTGCTTTGTACGTAAATGTACCGGATTTATTAAGAGTTGCCCCTACAACCATATCGCCATTTGCTTTATCAATCGGAATGCTTTCGCCTGTTATCATCGACTCGTCAATAGAAGATTCTCCGTCTAATATTTGCCCGTCAACCGGAATTTTTTCACCCGGCCTCACCCTGATTACAGATCCAATAACAACTTGCTCTATTGGCATGTCGATTTCTTTGCCGCCAACTAAGACCCTGGCTGTTTTGGCTTGCATTCCAATTAGCTTTTTTATGGCCTCCGATGTTTGTCCTTTAGCTCTTGCCTCAAAATAACGGCCTAATAAAATTAGCCCGATGACAATTGTTGCAACATCAAAGTAAGGCATTACTTCAATCCCTAAATCCATAACTATTTTGGGAAATACCGTCACGAATGCCGAATAAAGGTAAGCAACGGTTGTCCCAATGGCAACCAAGGTGTCCATATTCGCAGTCCTATGTTTTAGTGCGGGAATTGTTGCCCTATAGAATATCCAGCCTGCCCAAAACTGGACAGGGGAGGCAAGCAAAAGTTGAACCCAGAAGTTTTTTAATATAACGGGAGACGTATTGGAAAGTCCCGGAAAACTTCCCCATAAAATTAACGCCCCAAAAAACAAGCTTAGACCAACTTTATTTCTTAAATCCTTTAACTCTTTTACCTTTTCCTCTTTTTCCTGGTCCGAGGGAGTAGCATCATCATTGGTGATTAACTTGTACCCGACGCCGGCAACAGCAGATTCAATTTGCTCTTCACTCAAGATATCAGGGTCATAAGTTACAGTTGCTTTTTCTGTCGCAAGATTAACATTGGCGTCTTCTACACCATGTGTCCTTTTTAGGGATTTTTCAATGACACCTACACATGAAGCGCAGTGCATACCGCGAATGGGATATGTTTTTTTGATTTTAGCCATCACCTCACCAAAATCTTTCCGTGGAACATATTCATTCCGCAAACAATTTCATATTCACCCGCCCGTTTTGGCGTGATAGTTATATCAACCTTTTTATTCAATGGAAGGAATTTACGGATTTTAAATTCAGGGAGCAGTACTTCCTCAAGACAGTTATTCGGATCACTACGAAGGAAACTAAGTGTAATTTTTTTATTTTTGGGAACAGAGATAACACTTGGAGAGTAACCGCCATCAACTTTAATATCAACAGAGTCTTTAACTATCACCGCATTATCTTTTTTCATGAGAAAGAACCAATAAGTAAATCCAATTCCGATTAAACTCAATAATATTATAAATATTTTATCCGGTGTCATTTTAATCTCCACAAGCTGAACTCTTTTTTTCCATTTTCAAAATGTAGTCCTTCGTGACAGCCTGCTTAAGAAATTCCGGATTATTATCACCAGTAATAACTACAAGACTCTCATAGGGATGTATCGGCCGCATTTGAAAATTAAATACTTGCTTTCCATTAATATATCCAGTTGATTTAGCATCATCAACAGGATAACCAATGTTTATGAATAAATCTTTCCAATAAGCACCAGATTCCTCGACATGGACCAAGTCTCCAACATTTTCATGCAAGTGTGCTTTTTCAAGCTGCTTATCCTCAACCGCATCATTGTGATTTGGGTTTAATAAACACGGCTTAATATACATGTATTTATTATCTGAGAAGTCTAACTTTCTATTATCTTGAAAAACTACAAACCCCGCATGGTAATGCGTTTTAAAAGGTAAAAACAAACTTTTTGAAATCAAAAAAGTACTAATCACTATAAGTAAATAAGCCGCTGGAATAACAAAATAATAAATTATTTTCCTATTCATTTTTCTTAAAAACCTGCATAATTTCCGCCAAAGCTTCATCTTTATTACCGGCCCGTATTGCATCGGCAACACAGCATTTCAAATGATTTTCCAGCATTAAATTATCCGTTTCCTTGATAGCTTTTTGGACTGCTTGCGACTGATGAAGAATATCAATACAGTAATCATCCGCTTCAACCATTTTTATCACCTTTTTCAAATGGCCTTGTGCAATCTTTAATCTATGTATAATTCTTTCTTGTGTATCTTTCGGTCTATAAGCCATATATCCCCCCAGTGGGGATATAATACTATTTAAAACTGAGGAAATCAAGACGCAGTAGATTTTAAATAGCTAAGCTGCTATCCCGTCTATTGCAAAAAATGCAGGATGTTTCCTTAGTAATCTACGGCAAAAGATTCTTCTAGCGCGCTAAACTCGTTTATCGTAAGTTGGTGTTTCCAGAAAGGGGGATTGCCAAATTCACTTTCACCTTTGCTTACAAAATGTCCACAGGCTCTGGCCATAGTAGCCTTCGTCACCGTGTTTGAAGTGTTGAAGAGAAAACCGGAACCTGTATTATTTACAACCCACGCAGAACCTTCAAACTTGCTCCCCAAAACACTGTCTTTTATGAACAGAGTATTATTTCCCTCTATAATATAACCATTTGTGCAAACGTCTTTACCGTTATACAGATTGGCAAAACCAACCAAATCGACTAATTTTACGTTTTTATACCCGTGCCTGCCGAAAAATGACCCGTATTTTTGCCAATTGGAAAGTGCATATGCACTCACTGCAATGATTACAATGAGTACTACCGATAGTGAACTTAGTTTCATTGAATACTGATAAACTTAAATTATGAAATATCTCTCAATTTTAATTATAGTACTAATTCCGGTAACAATTATTCTTATAAACATATCTATTTTGGCAAAAAATTATAATTTTTACTTAACAATCTATAAAACCCAAAACATTTATAACAATTTTCCAAACGAATCTATTCTCGATTCGGCAACTAAAAACCTCATAGATTATTTTAGAAATAAAAATATACTCGATCAAAATTATTATTCAGGACAAGCGCAAATTCATCTTAAAGACGTAAAATATTTACTCAATATAGTTTCTATAACTTCACTAATCGTCATCACTACAGTGTTTTTTTTGAATGGCCTTTTTGTTTATAAGAAAGAGTTAAAAAGATTAACCGGAAGTCTGGTTAAAGGTGGTTTAGCTACCATTATTCTTACAATAATTATTTCGGCTTTTCTGATATTTAACTTTCAGGGTTTTTTTATAGATTTTCATAAAATCTTTTTTAGAAATAATTACTGGTTGTTTGACGAAAGTGATAACCTGATAAAAATGTTTCCTGAAAGATTTTTTATGTATTTTTCCTATGTTCTTATAGGGAATATAATTATTACGTCGCTAGTACTGATTTTGTCGGCAACCATTATAAGAAAAATCAATGATAAGCCCCACATTTAATATTGGTCCCTTTACAGTCCATTATTATGGCCTGATTATTGCAGTAGCCGTTTTTATCGGCTGGACTCTTGCAAAAAAGCGGGCCTCCAAATATAGGATTCCGGAAAAAATATTCGATGACCCTATTCTTTTTGTAATACTAGCTCTTGCCCTAACAGGGGCAAGGCTTTATCACGTTTTGGATTATTGGGATTACTACAGCCAAAACTTCCTTTTAGTATTCTATATACAAAATGGAGGATTGGGGATTTGGGGAGGATTATTGGGAGGCTTATTAGGGGCATATTTTGTGACAAGGGTCAAAAAGCTTCCTATTTTGGGTGTACTGGACTTAACAGTTCCATACCTGGCTTTGGGTCAAGCAATTGGCAGAATAGGCAACTACATAAACCAGGAAGGGTTCGGTCCGCCCACATCTATGCCTTGGGGAGTCTTTATTAGTCCACAAAAACGACCCTTTGAATACATCGAATTTAAATTCTTTCACCCGACTTTTTTTTATGAAGCTATTCTGGACCTGGTCGTCTTTGGCATCCTAATTTATTTTGCAAAAAAATCAAAAATCCCGGGACACGTGTTTGCCCTCTATCTGGTTCTTTATCCACTAAGCCGCTTTTTCATTGAATTTTACAGAATAGACACTTGGACTATTGGAACAATAAAAATAGCACAGTTTTTGGCAATAATGACCCTATTTTTAGGTTTGTATTTGTTCTATGTTCTCAAAAAGAAAGCCTTGACATAAATTAGCACTCATGGTATTCTGTCTGCTAATCTACAAATTACCTAGCCCACGGCTTCACACAGAGAAGTATAATGATGGGAGGAAAGGATGGCTATATTTTTGGACCAGCAAAAACCAAGGCTTAGAAACGAATTACCAATCGTACCCCTAAGGGACACTGTAGTTTTCCCGTCTTCAATGGTGCCGATTACCGTTGGCAGGCCAAAGGTAAAATTAGGTTTGGACAGTGCCTGGGCGGGCGACAGGCTGGCGGTTTTTGTAGCCCAGAAAAACCCCAGGGTCGAAAATCCAGCTCCCAATGATATCTATTCTGTTGGGACGGTGGGCCTTATAAGAAGACTCTGGAAAGTAGACAACGAATATAATCTTGCCGTAGAAGGTTTAACGCGTGTTTATCTTAAGGAATTTAGCCAAATAGACCCCTATCTTGCCGTAAAAGTAGAAGAAATCCCCGAACTTTCCCAAAAAACAGAAGAAACTGAAGCCTTATTCAGAAATACCCTCACAAAAATCAAAAAATATGGGGAACTAGGTGGAGTGTTAACCCTTGAATCTTCAATCCATATTTTCTCAACCGATGACCCTAACCAGCTGGTTAATATTGTCGCGGCCTCAATTGATCTTAAAACCGTTGATAAACAGCAAATTTTGGAAATGGTCGATACAAAAGCAAGGCTTGGGAGGCTTTCTGAACTTTTAACCCGCGAAATAAGGATCTTGGAAATTTCATCAAAAATTGATACGGAAACCCAGGAGCGGGTCGGCAAAGTCACAAAAGAAGCAATCTTAAGGGAGAAAATGAAATCAATAGAAAAAGAATTGGGCGAAGATGACGACACCAGGGAAATCGGCGAATTCCGCAAGAAAATAAAAGAGGCGGGTATGCCCGATGAAGTCAGGGAAAAAGCTGACCGCGAACTATCACGCCTTGCAAAAATGTCCTCATATAACCCCGAGTCTTCTTATATAAGGACATATCTGGAATGGCTTGTTGATTTGCCATGGAAAATCACGGACAAAAAGCAGGCAGATATAGAATTTGCTGCCAAAGTCCTCGACGAAGACCATTACGGCCTTGCCAAGGCAAAAGAAAGGATTCTTGAATATCTGGCTGTCCACAAGCTTGTTGGTAAAATCCGTGGGCCGATACTTTGCTTTTATGGCCCGCCCGGCGTCGGGAAAACCTCGATTGGTAAGTCAATCGCCCGTGCCCTTGACAGGAAATTTATTAGAGTGTCCTTGGGTGGAATCCACGACGAAGCGGAAATTCGTGGCCACAGAAGGACTTACGTTGGTGCCCTGCCCGGTAGAATAATTCAGGGTATAAAAAATGCCGGTACAAAAAACCCGGTATTTATGCTCGACGAAATAGATAAGGTCGGCACTGATTTCCGTGGTGACCCTTCGTCTGCCCTACTTGAGGCGCTCGACCCCGAACAGAATAATTCCTTTTCGGACCATTATCTCGAAGTGCCGTATGACCTTTCCGATGTCATGTTCATAACAACGGCAAATATCCTTGATACTATCCCGCCGGCCTTGCGTGACAGGCTCGAGATAATCAACTTCCCAGGGTACACAGAGGAGGAAAAATTCCAGATAGCTAAAAAGTTTCTAGTCCCAAAGCAGGTGAAGTCGCACGGCCTTTCCAAAAATAATGTCGAAATATCCGATGCCACAGTCAAGGAAGTGGTCTCAAAGTACACAAGGGAAGCGGGCGTTAGGGAACTGGAAAGGGAACTGGCAGCGGTTCTGAGAAAAGTTGCCAAAAAAGTAGCGACAGGGAAAAAACAAAAGAAAATAAAAATCACCCCTAAGCAGATCACGTCCTACCTTGGGCCGACTAAATTTACAAAGGCTATAGCCGAAAAGCAGGACGAAATAGGCATGTCCACCGGCCTTTCGGTCACGGCAGCCGGGGGCGAAATACTCTTCGTGGAGGTAACCTTAATGGCCGGCAAGGGACAACTTATTTTAACCGGGCAATTAGGTGATGTTATGAAAGAATCCGCCCAAGCCGCACTTTCTTATGTTAAGTCGCGCGCAAGTGTATTGGGGCTTCCTGAAACTTTCGCATCCAAAATGGACGTCCATATCCATGTACCGGAAGGGGCAGTTCCCAAAGAGGGCCCATCCGCCGGAATTGCCATAACAACCGCACTTGTATCTGCCCTTACCAAAATTCCAATCAGGCGTGGAGTTGGCATGACCGGGGAAGTTACATTAAGGGGTAGGGTTTTAGAAATTGGAGGCCTTAAAGAAAAAACATTGGCAGCCCACAGGGCAGGTTTAACAACAATCATATTACCAAAAGCAAACGCAAAAGACTTAGACGATATACCAAAAAATGTAAGACGCGACCTTCAATTTATCCTTGCAGAGCATATGGACGAAGTCTTAAAAGTCGCACTCACAAAACCCCTTCCAAAGGAAAAGAAAACGGCCGAAGTGTCTACCAAAGATAAAAAAGCTCCGAAAGCATTCCCCCTGCCACAACCGGCGAGCTAACCGGCGCACCTGTTGCAAATTTCAAAAAAAGTTTGTATGATTTCAGGCTATCACTGTGAACATTGCAAATCTTAATCCCGAACTGGCACTGCCTTTCGCCCTCGCAGCATCTGTTGCTGCTATTCTGTATGGCGTTATAACATCATTTAGGATCATTTCCCTTGACTCAGGCACACCCAAGATGCGCAAGATCGCAGACGCAATTGCCGAAGGGGCGTCTGCTTACCTGACTCGGCAATACTCGGTTATTGCCGCTGTTGCTATTGTAATTTTTGCACTGATAACGTTCCTCTTGTCACTACAAACCGCCATAGGTTTTGCGATAGGCGCAATAGCGTCGGCTGCTTCAGGTTTTATTGGAATGAACATTTCCGTCAGGGCGAATGTCAGAACAACCGAGGCAGCAAGACATGGTCTTGCCAGAGCTCTTTCCGTTGCGTTCTCGGGAGGAGCAGTAACCGGCATGCTGGTTGTCGGTCTTGCCTTGCTTTCCGTTGCCGGCTATTTTGGTGCAACTGGCGACGTTCAGGGACTCGTTGGTCTTGGTTTTGGAGGGTCGCTTATTTCAATCTTTGCAAGGCTTGGTGGCGGAATCTATACCAAAGGAGCAGATGTGGGGGCAGATTTAGTTGGAAAAACCGAAGCCGGAATCCCCGAAGATGACCCCCGAAACCCCGCAGTTATAGCAGACAACGTCGGTGATAATGTCGGCGACTGTGCCGGTATGGCGGCCGACTTGTTTGAAACTTATGCCGTAACGGTAGTTGCAGCAATGCTTCTGGGCTCCCTGATTTTCCCAAACTCAATTAGCGCTATTTTGTACCCCATAGCACTTGGGGCAGTAGCCATTATCGCATCTATTGTTGCAACCTTCTTTGTGAAACTGCCAAAAAACAAAAGCATAATGGGCGCCTTATATGTCGGGCTCATTGTAGCGGCAGCACTTTCGGCACTCGGGTTTTATCCAGTTGCCGTCATCATGATGAACGCAAACGGCATCTACGACCCAATGAACCTTTATTTTGCATCACTGATTGGAATTCTGGTTACCATTTTTATCGTTCTGATTACCGAATATTACACCGCAACCAAATTCGGCCCGGTCCAAAGTATTGCCAAAGCCTCAACAACCGGTCACGCAACAAATATTATTAGTGGCCTTGCGGTTGGAATGCGGTCCACTTTTTGGCCTATCGTCATAATCTGCGGCGGAATCATGGCAGCTTATTCTCTGGCGGGACTTTATGGTATCGCGGTTGCGGCAGTCTCACTGCTTTCCTTAACCGGCATAGTCGTGGCAATTGACGCTTACGGGCCAATCACAGACAATGCCGGCGGTATTGCGGAAATGGCGGATTTGCCCAAAGAAGTCCGTGATGTAACGGATCCACTGGACGCTGTCGGCAATACTACCAAAGCAATAACCAAAGGATATGCGATCGGCTCTGCGGGATTGGCTGCACTGGTGCTTTTTTCTGCCTTTTCCCAGGAATTGGTCGCAAAAGGGGTTGCAGTCGAATTTTCTCTTTCCGATCCAAAAGTTTTAATCGGCCTCTTTATTGGCGCATCACTACCATTTTTGTTTGCCTCGTTTGCGCTTGAAGCTGTTCAAGCGGCAGGGGGAGCAGTTGTTGAAGAAGTCAGAAGGCAATTTAAGGAAATCCCGGGAATTTTGAAAGGGACAACTAAACCCCAGTACGACAAAGCGGTAGACATTGTAACAACCAAAGCTTTAAAGCTAATGATTGCCCCGGCTATTATTCCCTTAATTGCCCCTATTGCAATCGGTTTATTGCTTGGCCCAAAAGCCCTTGGCGGATTGTTAATTGGGTCGGTTGTTTCGGGAATTTTTGTGGCAATTTCAATGACCACAGGCGGGGCTGCGTGGGATAACGCCAAAAAATATATTGAGTCGGGCCAGTTTGGAGGAAAAGGCTCTGCAGCCCATAAGGCGGCAGTTACAGGGGATACTGTTGGCGACCCCTACAAAGACACAGCCGGTCCTGCAATAAACCCCATGATCAAGATTATAAATATTATTGCCCTGCTTCTAATCCCGTTCCTGGTCTAACCTCGTCAAAATTGTCCAGTCGAACAATTTAACAATATAACAATCTAACAATTAATATATTATCCTTCTGGGTTTGTATGTAGGAGTTGCTTCAACCGGAGTGGCTGAAGGTTGAGGGCTTGGGTTCACAATTGCACTTTCGCTTGCGTCATTAGCCTTACTGATCTTAAAACGGTTTTTAATTCCTGGATTAATATTATCGATTTTTCCAACCAACGCTCTAAAACCATCAATAGCCTGAGAAAAACTGCCGTCAAAATTATAAGTATCGGCCGAAGCAGGTTTCATATCGTAGATTGCGATTAATAATTCCTCATGAAAACGAAGGCTATCTGCCATTTGGGAAATGGCCGGTTCAACTGCCTGGTTTTGGGACCTTGCCTTCTCAAGCTGCCTTATTACACTTTCGTTCTGTTTTGCGTACCTTGTTAGGTTGCCCCCGGCCCTTTTATAGTCGCTTTTTACCATAAGCATATAAGTTTCCTTTAGCCTTTTTCCGGAAAGCGTTAAGTCAAACTGAGATCTTTCAACCGCAGAAGGTTTGAAAAATCTATTAACGGCTTCTTTTGTTGAAATTAGAAAATAAAGCGGATGGCCTGGCAGAAACCTTACAGGCACTGTTTTCTGTAAAGCCCCCTGTATCTCGCCGCTGGTTATTTTTGGGAAATTGTAATCACTTTGGCCAAAAGCAGGGGCAATGCTGGTAAAAAACAATAGGATAACTACAAGGCAAGCTGAAATAAATCGCATGATAAAACGTCTGGCGATGAATTATATATCAGATATACTAAGCTTTGAAAGCGCTCTGGTATAAATTCACCCAAGTAGCTCCAATGGGAATCGAACCCATGTTGCCAGATTGAGAATCTGGAGTCCTAGGCCACTAGACGATGGAGCCAAAGCATTGCCAATTATAACTGAAGCCAAGCAGCCAATCAACAAAAAACTGTGACATATTCACTAGAAATTTAGTTAGTTTTATGATATTATCTAGACTCCATTTTTATAAAAAATAAATATCATGCTTAAGCTAGTCATCGCAAAAAATATGGAAATAATTCCGGATCATTTTAAAGAGGCCGGTATGCCAATTTTATTCCCTATAGGCACTGCTGGGAAACCATTGGATGATGGTGCAGCGTTTCAAAAAGACGGAACATTAACTGAGGTAATCCGCATCAGGACTGGAGATATTCCCGGAGAGGTTATTGATACACGTGATATTGGCTTCTGTGGAAGAGATTGGGTGGAAGAAGCAAAACTCTCAGACAACCTTAGAATCGACTGGGAACCCCGTCAGGATACAAGAGCAGACCTTGTTGTCTTGGACGCCTTTATTTATGGGAGGAAGTCTAACAAAAGACCCCAATTACAATTTCTAGCCAGAGATGACAATCCTGCTAATTCAATCAGAGACCTCGAACCGGACGTAGTATTGGGCGAACAAAGATTTCTCATTAAAAAACTTTTAGAGGAAAACGGCTGGGATGGAAGAGTAGTAATAAAAGGGGAAAACGGCGCACCTAAAAACCCCAAAGAATTCAGAGCTTTCTGCAGAGAACATGGTTTTATGGGAATAAGAATAGTTCATGGGGGAATAGGCCCTTTGGTTAAAACAAACGCCGGATACGGAGCTATGGTTAGCGAAAATGGTTACACTAGAGATGATTATCGCTTAAAAGTTATGAGCTGGATTGCAGATGCTGACACCTTACTGATTGCAGACCCTGAGGCACTTCGGAATTCCCAAAAAGGACCGGAAATAATGAGAATGCACACGGCGTTGCGCGAGGCATACTACAGAGTCTATCGTGAAACAGAAGCACCCTCATTAAATCCTGAACAAATGGCCTTACATTCTGCAGTCGAAGGTGGCCAATACCGTTCAAACGGAACCGGAGCTTATGAATCCCGAGTCTCTCCTCATCCAGGCAGCCCTGAACGCGGATAATTTTTCTTGACTATTTGCCCCTTTTGCAATAGAATGATTTTTCTATGAACGCTCAGCAGGGTAGCAAAAAGTTTATCCTCACGAAAGAAGGTTTAGAACACCTTAAGTTAGAGCACGAAAAACTCACAAAAGTAATTCGCCCGCAAATTGCCCAACGGATCCAGACAGCCCGTGAATTTGGCGACCTTGCCGAAAACACCGAATACGATGCCGCAAAAGAAGAGCAGTCATTAATAGAAGCCAGGATTGCCCAAATAGAAGAAGTACTACCAAAAGCCCAACTGATCCAACAGGCAAAAGGAGCCGATATAGTTGTTATTGGTTCAACGGTTGTAGTTGCAATGAACGACGAAATCCACGAATTTTCAATTGTCGGTTCAATGGAAGCGGACCCTGCCAAAAATAAAATATCCAACGAATCTCCTGTTGGCAAATCACTGCTTGGCCTCAAAGCAGGCGAGACCATTGAAGTCGGCATAGGTCCTGTTACCAGTAAACTCAAAGTTCTTGAGATAAAATGACCCCAACCAAAATTCCAATCGTTAAATTCCCTTCAAAAGGAATAAAATTATCAACTTCCGAAAAAAAGGTTGTCCGAAAATTGGTTAAAGCCGCAGAGTCGATTGCCCCAATATACCTAAAGCAGGAGAATAATAGAAACAACGGTGCAAATTTTTACCCGCGTGACGCAACCAGAATTCAAATTCTGGAAGCTGCAAAAAAGGATCCTGAAATCCTCTCCCCATTTACAATTGTTGAAAGGGACAAAAAAGGGAAACTTATTGCAATTCCCTACCACGTTAAATTCAAAAGCCAGCTTAAAAAGACTGCCGGTTTTATACGGGAAGCGGCTAAGTTAACAGACAATAAGGATTTTGCCAAAAGGCTGGAAGTTCAAGCCAATGCCCTGTTGGACGGTAATTACGAAGCAAGTGACATTTACTGGCTTTCTATGAAGCCTTATAAAATCAGCTTCGTCATTGGTCCGGTAGAAAGGTACCTGGACAAATTATTTTTTACAAAATGCGCCTGCCAAGCCTGGGTAGGTGTAATGGACGAAAAACTGACGGAAGATGCAATAAGGTTTAAAGATTTTATAATCGGATCCCGCAGGCGTGTACTTGCCCCTTCCGAAAAAGTCGACTTTTTGGATAAAATCCAAATCCGGGTAGATAACACACTTATTTTTTCCGGCCTAATTTCCCGCTTTATGTTTACCAGCACGAACTTACCAAACGATGTAAATATAATGGAAAGGTACGGATCGAGGGTTTCAATCTTCAAACCCTCGTTTGAAAGGAAATTTGAAACCGAACACCATCCAATTTTCCATGCGGTTTTTGAAGAGAAATTTCAGGAAAACTATCCGGTCGATGTATTAAGATTAGGGTCACTCAGAAACTCCTACCTTAATGAAATTGGCCATAGTGTGCTGAGGTACAGGGACGCCGAGACCAGGTTAAAGGAATATTTCCCTATTTTCGATGAGATCTCCTCATCCGTTTTTGGTGTAAAAAGTTGTGGCGCATTACTTTTAAAAGACGCAATCAGCCAGAAAGAACTTGAAGCTATTATGGTCATGTTCATAGCACGGGCTTTTTCGTGGTGGCTTACTTACCTTCGTGAACCCGGAGTTGTCCATTATGCCCAGGGTTTTGCCGTTGCCCTTAATTTTTTCGTCGAAAGCGGTGCGATCCGCGAATCCGGCGGTTTTTCCTGGCCCAACTTTACAAAGCTATTTGTCTCAATAAACGAGCTTTCGGACGCCCTGGAAAGGATCCTTGCAGTTGGGTCCTACGAGGACGCCGAACAATTCATCGAAAAACATGCCTCGCTGGATATCTTCGAGAGGTTCTTACCAAACTTGAAGGAACTCCTTTGAAAAGATATAATACGCGTTTACTTTTCAACAAACATGGTATTTAACCGAATTTTTGGAAATAGACAAGCAAGAAAAGCTCAGACTATTAATTTAGGAGAGCGGGATTTGGGACAGGCTACGTTAGAACCCCAAGAGCCATCTGAACTCGTAAACAGCTCGGAAATTCTTACGGCTTTCTTCCGCGACCTTCATGCAGCGGGAGGCAAAAGACGTGGATTGGTTGATTTTGACTTAGCTCCAATGGATCCGAGGAGCGCAAGATTACAAAGGATGTTCACCTCAAACCCGACAAAAGATGAACGAAGAATACAGTTTGACGAAATAAGGATTGTTAGAAGTGATTTAGCAAAGACACAAAGGCCAAATGATCCAGACGAAGCTCAGCAATATGATTTTTTAGAAAGAAAATTGTTAGCACTGGACACAGTGATGCAAAGACGCAATGGTGCGATTATAGATTTCCATAATTATATTGAGCTTACACAGGGAATTACACCGGAACTTATAGCGGAAGATGCGCTGGAAGCCCAACTGGAAGTAGTAAAAGCGCTCTACAAAGAAGGTGGTGTACAGAATTATTCTGCAGAGTCAATATCAAAGTACAGACAAGACCACCTAGTGCCAAAAGATGAAATCGGGACACAGATCAAAGAGCGCGGGGACAAATTTCTAAAGAGGGCCTCGGATTTCATTGGAGAAGAAATTAATCCAAATTACCAAGTTGAAGAGGTGCAGGAAAATGAATGGTGGATAAATTGGGCAGACGGCACAAGAAATAGCTTCAGGTTAAGAGTCAATACACACGAAAATCATATTACTGAATTTACCGGAGGCAGGAACTCCGTTTTAGGCCTTCATGAAATTACTGGTCATTTTGGCCAAATGTATGGTTGGCAAAAGGCTATTGACAGCGGCAACCTAATTGACGCGCTTGGCATAACATCCGTTACAGATCCTGAACAAATAACCTCAGAAGGTATGGCCCAGACTATCAATTATTTTGTGCCTGGGATTTTAAATGATTTAGATGGTAGGGAAGTAGTCGAAACAGAGATAGAAATTGAGCAGTACGGTTTGCGGCAAATGGTTTACCACAACGTGCAGGTCTGGCTTAACACAATCGATCTGCCTGAGGAGTCGGTAGTTGGATATGTCAGAAAATATTTACCCGCTGAAAGCCTCGAAGATATCAAGAGGGAAATCCACGACAGGACAGTTGACGAAGCTAAAAGCTCGTACCGGATGTCGTATGGCTATGGTTTTTATTTGCATAAGGAATATGCACTTTGCCTTAATACAGAAGGAAAAAGAGAATTATTAAGGTACATATTCAGTAGACCAACAACGCCTCAGCAAGAATACGAGTTCGTTATGAATTTAGTCAATGATCCGGATAATAGATACGGTAGCGGTAGAGTACCATTTAGAGATAAAGACGGTAAAAGTGTAATTGAATTTCCGACAATAGAACTATTAAAACCCGCAGCTTAATTCGTTGATTAATTAATTGCCTTCTCGTATACTGTAGGCCATGGAGCCTATAGATAACCTCAGGAAAATCCGCCTTCAAAAGCTGGAAAAAATCAAAAAACTCAAAATTGATCCTTTTCCTGCAAAAGCCTCCAAAAAGCAAACAGTAGAGGAGTGTGTCAAATCAATTGGAAAAAATGTACAGACTGCCGGTCGTCTGGTCGGCCTTCGCGGCCACGGCGGTTCGACTTTTGCAGATTTAAAAGACGAATCAAGCCAAATCCAACTATTTTTTTCTAAAAGTCAATTGTCAAAGGTCAATTGTCAATTGTTGGATCTCCTTGATATAGGGGATTTTGTCGAAGTCTCCGGATCTGTTGATAAAACCCAGGCTGGCCAAATCACAATTTTTGTAAACAATTTTAAGCTACTCGCAAAATCAATCCGTCCAATCCCCTCTTCATTCTATGGGCTAAAAGACATTGAAACCCGTTTACGCCGAAGGTATATCGACTTAATCACCAATCCCGAAGCCCAGGATTTGTTCGTAAAAAAAGCCAAATTTTGGACTGCCGCCAGGAATTTTTTAATAGATAATAACTTTTTGGAAGTTGAAACTCCAGCCTTGGAAGCAATCCCCGGTGGTGCCGATGCAACCCCGTTTACTACCCATCACAATGCTTTGGATGTTGATTATTATTTAAGGATATCACTTGAACTTTACCAAAAACGCCTGTTAGTTGGCGGTTTTGAAAAGACTTTTGAAATCGGCAAAATTTTTAGAAATGAGGGAATCGATGCAGAACATTTGCAGGATTATTTGCAGATGGAATTTTACTGGGCATACGCAAGCTTTGAAGATCTTATTGATTTTATTGAAAAATATTACAGGTTTATCATAAAACAAACATTAGGCGAAGAGACATCAAAAAACGGTGACACCCAAATTAACTGGAAAAATGATTGGCCGAAAATCGACTATTTCGATTCTTTTAAAGATGCAACCGGTACAGATCTTGCAAAAGATCCGAAAATCAACGACCTTTTTAAACTTGCCGAAAAAGTCGGGGCTAAACCGAACAAAAAACTTGGTGCCGGCCGGCTTATCGATATGATTTACAAAAAAACAATCAGGCCAAAAATTATCCAACCTTCATTATTAATAAACCACCCGGTTTTGGTATCACCTTTGGCAAAGAGAAAAGAAGACGATCCGCAAAAAGTTGAAAGGGTCCAGGTATTGGCAGCGGGAACGGAAATCGGAAACGGCTGGTCCGAACTTAATAACCCAATCGATCAACAAGAGCGCTTTGAGGAGCAGCAAAAGCTAAGAAAAGAAGGGGACACAGAAGCCCAAATGTACGACCGCGATTTTGTGGAGGCATTGGAGTACGGAATGCCGCCTGCTGCAGGTTTTGGAATGTCACAAAGGTTTTTTTCCGTTTTAGTAGATAAACCCATCCGCGAAACAGTTTTCTTTCCTGCCCTGCGCCCCGAAAAATGACAAAAGATGATGCACTTAAGATCTTGGACAAACTGGAAAATTCCAGAAACATGGCAAACCACGGCAAAGCTGCCGGCTTTGCAATGGTAGCACTTTACGATTTTTTTAAATCCAAAAACCAAAATCCGGAACTATCAAAAAATGATTGGGAAATTGTCGGTCTGCTTCACGATGCCGATTACGAAAAAACCAATAAATCCTTAGATTTGCATACAGAAGAAACTACTAAACTTTTAAATCAAATCAACGCCGATCAAATAATCACTAACGCCATCCGCGGACACTGCGACAAAGAACCAAGAAACACTTTAGTTGCCAAATCTATTTACGCTGTCGATGAACTGACGGGTCTGATTGTTGCCTGCGCATTGGTCCAACCGGACAAAAAATTAAAATCAGTTACCTTAGGATCGGTCCTAAGAAAATTCAAAGAGAAATCTTTCGCAGCGGGTGCCAACCGCGACCAAATTAAAACCTGTGAAGCAGAACTTAATATACCTCTCGATGAATTCACTTCACTTACGCTAAAATCAATGCAGGAACAATCGGAGGATCTGGGTTTGTGAAAGCATCGACTCTCAAAAAAATTCTAAAAGTTTTTTTGACTTTGCAGTGGGCGAAAGAACTGCCCCGCCAGGGTTTTATTGCCATGGGTTTTAAAAGACAGGAAGCAGATTCTGTTGCTGCCCATTCCTGGACAACTGCCATGCTGGTGTATTTTTTAGCCGGAGAAATGAAAAAGAACGGCGTCAAAATTAATGTCGACCGCGCTGTCAAAATGGCCATGTTCCACGACATGGCAGAAACCATAGTGGGCGACGTTGGCACATTTGTGAAAGGTATGGCCAAAGGCGCTTTTGCGCCGATCGAAGAAGAAGGCCTCAAGTGGCTAGTTAAAGACCTTCCGTCTAACAGCGAAATTATCGAACTTGTCCAGGAATATATGGAAAGGAAAACTTTGGAAGCCCGTCTTTGCAAAGTTGCCGACAATCTCGATGCTCTTGCTCAAGCCAAAGGTGTACCCGGTGCCCGTGACGCGTTAAAATACTTTAAGGAGGTTTATCATATTACCAAAATCCCCTGGCACAAACAGGCAGTGGAAATGATTTTAAAAGACCAAGTCGAACCTGAAAGGAATTGGCAAAAAAATAATCACTAATATGCTTGATATAAAATTCATCCGCGAGAACGCAAAATTAGTCAAAGAAAAATCCAAACAAAAAGGTTACGACGTCGACGTCGATAAACTTTTAAAAGTCGACGAAGACCGCCGCAAATTAATAGAAGAGGTTGATCAGCTCAGATCATCCCGCAAAAAAGCCGCAGATGCTCGAGACGAAAAAAAAGGGTCACAAATAAAAACGGAATTAAAATCGAAAGAAGATAAACTTGAAAAATTGCAGGAAGAATACTATCAACTTATCCGTCAAATCCCCAATCCTGCCAAAGACGATGTGCCAATTGGCGACGAATCCAAAAAAGTAGTTGTCAGGCAAGTTGGAGAAAAACCGAAGTTTGGTTTTGAGCCAAAAGACCATCTATCGCTAGGCTTGTCATTGGATCTAATAGATGTTGAGCGCGCATCCAAAATTTCCGGAACCCGTTTTGCATTTTTGAAAAACGAACTGGTCAGTTTAGAATTTGCCTTAGTATCCTACGTTTTTGAAAAATTAAACGGAGAGGAATTTATTCCAGTGGTCCCCCCCGTTCTAGTGAATAAAAAAGCTGTCAATGGTTTAGGTTACCCCGAATACGAGAACGGCGAAGGCTATAAAGTCGACGACCAATATTTAGTCGGTACGGCCGAACATTCCATCGTTCCCATGCATATGGATGAAACTTTCAATCTTTCCGACTTACCAAAAAGATATGCGGCATTTTCAACAGCTTTCCGCAGGGAAGCCGGTTCTTATGGCAAGGACACCAAAGGGATTTTTCGTGTCCACCAGTTCGATAAAGTTGAAATGGTTTCATTTACCACGCCCGACAAAGAAGACAAAGAACATCAATTTCTGCTATCTCTTGAAGAAAAATTCGTCAGCGACTTAGGACTCGTCTATCAGGTTGTCAACATTGCCTCAGGAGATTTAGGCTTTCCAGCATCGCGCAAATTCGATATTGAAACCTGGCTTCCTTCGCAAAACCAGTATCGCGAAACCCATTCTGTTTCCACGACAGGCGATTTCCAAGCCCGCCGCTTAAACATTAAGTATAAAGAAGGGGATCACACAAATTATGTATCAATCCTTAACGGTACGGCTTTTGCAATCGGCAGGACGCTAATTGCCATTATGGAAAATTATCAGCAAAAAGACGGATCAATCCTAGTCCCCAAAGCCCTTCAAAAATACACAGGCTTCACCAAAATCCCAGCCTGAAAACAGCCTCAAAATTTTACTTGACAAGCAATTTTCCACATCGTAATTTTAAA
>CAZEDQ010000008.1:11296-23776 GCA_964511055.1 uncultured Gammaproteobacteria bacterium | reverse complement strand
CATTCGGCGGGATTGTTGCCATAAACCGCGAGCCGACTTTAGACATGATCGAGGCCATGCGCGGCAAGTTTTTCGAACTTATGGTTGCACCAAAGTATTCAGTGAAAATTTTAGAAAGGCTGAAAAAGCGAAGTGCCAAAATGCGGGTTGTCAAAGCTGATAAGCCTGCTAAACTTATGGAGTTTACGCGCGCATTCGGCGGCTATTTAGTACAGACTTCGGACGAAGTGGATGAGTCGACTTCCAAGTGGAAAGTGGTGTGCGGGGAAATAACATCTCCTAAAACCTGGCAGGATCTTGAATTTGTCTGGAAGGTTGTAAAGCACGTTAAAAGCAACGCGATTGTTATTGCAAAAGACGAAAATATGCTTGGGATGGGGACTGGTCAGCCGAACAGGGTGAATTCCACCATGCTTGCCCTAAGACAAGCGCAGGGCGGCTTGCCGGACGAACAAAAGTGGGCTGTAACAAAACACAAAAATACCGTTGGGGCGGTTATGGCTTCCGACGCGTTTTTCCCGTTTGCCGATAACGTTGAATTGGCGGCAAAAGCGGGGATTTCCGTAATTGTCCAGCCCGGAGGGTCAATTAACGATGCGGAAGTAATTGCCGCTGCCAGGAAACACGGAATAACGATGGTGTTTACGGGAATCAGGCACTTTAAGCATTAAGTTAAAAGTTAGAAGGCAAAAGTCAAAAGTTCAAGTAAAAAGTTAAAATTTAATGCTTTTGAATTGTAATTTTGATTTTTGAATTTTGCATTTTGAATTAATTTTATGGATTTAATCGAAGTAAATAACGTTTTTGTTGCAGTTTTCGAAAAGAAAATTCTCGATGGTCTTTTGGGAGTTTTGGACACACAAAGGACAAAGTTTTGGGGAACTGGCGGGACGGTGGATTATGTCAAAGCCAAAGGGTTTAATGCGCAGTCTGTTATCCGCGGGTTTGATTACGGCGGGCGGGTTAAAAGCCTGGACCGGGCTAACTTTGTGCGGATTCTGGCAGACCGCAAAAATGCCGAGCATACGGCCCATTTGAAAAGCGAAGGCTTGGAGCCAATAGACTTGGTGGTTGTCGATTTGTATGCGCCTGACCCTTCGATTTTTCCCGAATCAATGGATATCGGTGGCCAGTCCCTGATTAGGTCTGCAATTAAAAACTTCAATAGCGTTGCTTTGGCGTTTGACGAAGAAAGCATTGAAAAGCTTATCTTGGAGCTTAACAAAAATGCCCTAATGACGTCTTTGGCATTCCGCCGCCAGCAGGCAAAAGCGGCTGCCAAATTTATTGCCGGGCGCACTAAACTCGAGGCGGAAATGTTTGAAAAAGTCTCCGGTTAATATATAATCCAAAATTATGCTTGAAAGACGTGGTGAATACGAACCTAAGTTGGGGTGGAATTTTGAACTTCGTTTTAATGGGGACGGTAATGTTGTGCCTGAGTTTAAATATTTGCAGAGGGGTAAATCTTCTGATGAAGGAACCGGTGAAAGCGGAAAAGACAAGCAGCTTAGAAGCCTTGTTGCGTGTGATTTAAGCAAAGGATGTTTTGTGATAAATCCGAATCCTCCAATGTATAGTGAGCGCGCTTACACAATTGAGGAACTAGCTTACCACCTTCAATTAGTAGGATTGCCTCCTCAAAGCGAGTTGGTCCTTAGAGCGATGAGGGAGGCAAAAGCAGCTATAAAAACACTTGATGCTTATCTAACATCTTCCGCCACCGGTATTTGCCAGGCGGTTTTCGAGGAAGCGGGATTGGCGGTTCCTCACGCGTGGACTCTTGATACTCCCATTACGAAAAACGGGTTACGGGAAGGTTACAAGATTTATAGAAGAAGGTTTCCACAAGATGAAAGCTACGGTAAAAGGGTTGCACAGGCAATTGAAGATTTGTTCGCCCAATCTATAGAAAAAACAATAGAGAACGAAGGATGGCGCGACGAAGGGGGGCAGACCGAAAATTGGCTTGTGAGAGACCCTGATAGATTATTAGGTGTGGGGAATGGTTTGGATTTTAGCTCAGTTATTCTGCAAAGACATGAGCACGAAACGCCCATGGGCAGTTATATTTTTTCGACAACGGTTGCCAATCGTTATCCTGTTGCCGATATTTTTGCATCATTAAAGGGGGACGCGGATCATGTGTCAATATCCGATTACCGTTCGGGGAAATCTGTTGAAGATACAGTGTATAATTTCGAGTTGCCAATGTAGTTTAGTGCCGGAAATGTTTGAAAAAGTCTCCTGATCTGGTTATAATCACACAACTTTTATGATGGAGTCTGAACCAAGTGCTTTTCTTTCCGAAGTTGCGAAACGCTGGGAAAAACATGCCGGTGATATTGTGCCTACCACTAAACTGGCGGAAGCAGTTGTAGCAAGACAAGAATTGTTGGCTTCCCAAAATGGAGGAAAGGAAGTTTCAGAAATTACAGCGCTTGTTTCGATACTAGCCGAACGCGGCATGAACCCTGATCAGATAACACATACAATTAACGATTGTACCAGCATAATACATCCCACAAGCCTGCTTTTAGCAGATTGATTTGCTGCTAAATTTTTCATGAATTAACAGAATGGAACGAGATCCCAAACTACAACAATTCGAGGTGCGCAGAAGAGGGCTTTTGTTTAGTCTGTCGGAGCCGACACTAAAAGCCGATCAGTTGATTAGTGAGATGATCGCCAAAGCGAATGAATTGGGTTGCTTCCCGATAGAGCATTTTGTGGAGCCTAGCCAATTAGGGTTAAAAAGAGTAGAAGTAACAGCGGCGAAGGCCCTATATTTGGGGTTGGCTAACGGAAAAGGTCATGCACTTCTAATTCCATCAGAAGAAGGAGGTTTTTCGATTGTTACGACAGACAGGAAAGGAATTTATAAAGTTGAAAGGGAGCGTTTAAGGGGCGGTAATGTCCGTACTAGAAATAGGTTGGAATATTATCAATTTAGCAAACGGTTTAAACCTGTTGGAACCCACTTAGAGGGGCTCGATTTGAGGCTCAAGGCTACTAAACGCTTGGGGGAAGTTATGGAAACCGCCGTGGAATTAAAAAGCCAACGCGAAAAAGAGCAAGGCGTTTGACATCTACTTTTAAAATCTTCTGGTTTATTCGTTAATTTTGCCTGGCCCTATTTAAATTGTCTCTAAAAACAAGAGTGTCTGGCGATATTTGGACGGCTTTTTCTAAGTGTTTGATTCCTTCTTGCTTTTGCCCTAAGTAAAACAAAGCAAGACCAATGTTGTTTTCGCACCATGCATATTTTGGGTCAAGAGTTGCGCATTTTTGGGCTAGTGTTAAACCTCCCTGGAAATTGCCTGAATCCATTTCTATTGCAGAAAGCGTTACGTAGGGGGCCGCATAAGTTGAATCTAAGCGTGTTGCCTCAGTGAGATCTTGTTGGGCCTGGGTTTTATCACTGCTTGCTAACTTGTATTCGGCAAGCCCTTTCCAGTAATAAGCTATAGCCCGCTCTTTGTCTGTCGTTGACTTATTTAATGCCTTATTTGCAGATTCCAATTGTAGGGAATATTTTCCTTCTGCGAAATTTTTACTTGCTTCCCTAAAAAGATTGCTTACTTCAATAGATGATGTGTTATTTGTGATTTTTGGCAGCAGAAAAAAGTAATAAATAGCACCGACTGCTGCTGTGAGTAGTGAAAAAATGATAATAAAAATTACTACTACGGGTAGTATAGATGGGGTTTTTTGTGGTTGTACGTTCATAATCCCTGTTCAATTGTTGGATTTTTTCTCATAAGGTCTTGAAGTGTCGCCTTAAGAGTTTGGGCATCAGCAAAGTTAAGACCTGGAATCATTACAGCATTACCATTAGATATTATTGCATCTGGCGTATTTTGCCCGGCTATGGTGGCTAAACCTCCAGCTTGGGCAGCATTCTCTATTTTTAATGTTGCCAGACCGAATAGGCGATCAATAATACCTTGTTTTAGGATAATGTTTTGGATAATTCCATACGGTGTATTTCTCAGTTTTTTGTATAAAACACCGCTTTTCACCATCAGGTAGGATTGATTAAGTGTGTAATGAAAATTTGCTCTTGAGAGTATTTTATAAAAAAAGGTAATTGGTATTGCAATAATATAAACTAAAATCCAAATTAAATATCCGTAATCTGGTTTTGATTGCGGAGAAAGTGACGCTAAATATATGTTGATCATGTAGATTGCAATTAAAACGGTCAAGAAGCTTAGGCCTCCGATTGTGGATGAAAGCAGCCATCTTGGTTGTATAGGGTATTTTTTTTCGTCAACTGGTTGTTGGGGATCCATCTTGCACAGCCTCTGCTTTATTTCCGTTAGTCCTCTTTATTTTTGTTTGAACGGTTGTAAGAAGAAGGTTTTTTAGACCTTCAGCTGCAGTTTTTTCAACCCCATCGATATGTGCCTCGAAACCAGATGAAATCGTAGCGCTTGAAATATGGACGTCATACAATCCGAACATTCTGTCAAGAAGATCCTGATCCATATAAATGTCTTGGACCCGTTCATAGGGAACGCTTATTTCTTTTGGAGTAAATACTCCTTTTTTAATAACAATGAAGTGTTCCGTTAAATCGTAGAAATAAACAGTGTAGTACCATTTTTGATATACATAAGTTGGGATCAATATTAATAAAAATATAATGAGGAAGACAAAAAAGGAGATTATAATGCCGGCCATGGCAGAACCAAAAATACCAGCTGCGGTTGTTGCGACGAATATTGCCACAAAAATATATATTACAAGAAGAAGGATGAATATAATGATCAAAGAACTTAGAGTTTTTTTAATTACTTTCTTTGGGCTCAGTGGATAACTTTCTCTTGTTTTACTTATCCCTGGGGTAATAAAAGGCATGTTTATTTAAGTATAATATTCGCGAAGAGATAAAGTAAATCCATGAACAAAGAATTGGCTTATTGGGTGGCGACAAGTGCGATTCCGGGAGTTGGGAGTGCGACATTTTCTTATCTTCATAAAAAATTCAAATCCCTGAAAAAATTTTGGGAGGCTAGGGATAGTGAGATTCAAACGCTTAAGATTGATGTTAAGACTAAGGCATCGATTATAGATTTCCGAAATAAGGTTGACCCCAAAATTTATCTGGAGAAAGTTTATTCGGCAGGGATAAAAGTTGTTGCAAGGATAGACCGCGATTATCCTGCGAATTTGCGGCAATTGGAAGCCTGCCCTGCAGTTTTGTATTTCCGCGGGAACTTATTGCCGCAAGACGATTTGGCGGTTGCGGTTGTGGGATCCCGCAACGCGACGATTTACGGCAGGCAGATAACGGAAAAGCTGGTGTTTGATTTAGCAAAAAACGGATTGACGATTGTCAGCGGTTTGGCGCGGGGAATAGATTCGGTGGCGCATAGGATGGCGATTGATAGCGGCGGCCGGACAATCGCGGTTTTGGGGTCGGGCTTGGACAATATTTATCCACCGGAAAACAGAAGATTGGCCGAGGAGGTTGTAAAAAACGGAGCAATCGTTAGTGAATTTCCGCTTGGATTCCCGGCACTGCCGAACAACTTTACGGCCCGAAACAGAATAATCAGCGGTTTATCGCTAGGTGTGTTGGTCACCGAGGCTGCCGTGGATAGCGGATCTTTGATAACCGCAGGTTATGCGGCAGAGCAGGGGCGGGAAGTGTTTGCCGTTCCCGGGCCGGTGACATCTAAAACTTCGGAAGGAGCCAATAATTTAATAAAAGACGGGGTGCATGTGGCGACTTCGGCCGAGGATATTTTGGAGGTGTTGGACATAGAGCGAAAAAGGGTTCAGTTACCAGTTGCCAGAGACCAGGGGCCTAAGGATAAAAATCAGGCAGCGATTTTGGCGATTTTAGACGGGGGGACAAAGCATGTGGACGCAATTGCCAAGGAAGTTAAATTGCCGATAGAGCAAGTCTCTGCCGCTTTGTCGATGATGGAGCTTTCGGGTTTTGTTAAAAATTACGGAAGCGGGATTTGGGGAGTTTGAGTTTGTATTCTGCGAGTTTTTCCGAATAATTGTTGACCGGTTTTAGCAAGGACCTTATGGCTTAAAGACGGTAGTTCGGCCTGTTTTTTATATTTACTTAGAATTACATATACTCCTGCCCTTGTCATTGCTACTGTTTTGTCTTTCCCTAGTGTTCTTGGGAAAAGTGCACTTTCCTGTTTGAGGGTTTTGGCGTAATCCAGGATAAAAGGTGCAATACCTTCCTGTACCGGGACTTCTTTGTCTCCAATTTTAATTACGGTTTGGCCATCAGCACCTTTATAAACACTATCTTTTTTGAGTAACTCTAACTCCTCGTTTGTCGGTTGTGCAATCACAACAGTTGTAATCAGCGCCCGGTCCCGCAGGTTCCCTGAAGCAGCAGCAAAGAGACGTTGAAGTTCTGGCTCGCTTAGCGGGGTTATGGGTTCGTGTACCTGTTTTCTATGGTCTACTAATTGATTTGCAAGCCCGCCAATTTCACTGTCGACAATATCTCTTTCTATACCCCAGGTAATTGCTGCTTTTATTGCGTATAGTGTATTTACGAATACCGGTTTTGGACCTTGCTGTTTTGCATCTTGCACCGCCGCTATTGCAGTCGGCAAGTCTATATGGCCGCTATTGGGCGCGCGCCTTAAAAATCTTATCAGTTCTTGTTTGTATCGATTTTGAGTATTTGGTTTATAAGCAGCGAATCGGTCGGATCGCAGGAATGCATATGTGAGTTTGTAAAAGGTAAAGTCTGGAGCATGCCCGGACTCTTGGGGGCTTGAACCATCCTGGTGTTCAGGTATCACGAGCGAAATTATAGCTTTCTAGGGAAAATTTGCAACTTTTGAAAAATTAGCTCTTAGGTGTTTGGGGGAAATAGCCACTTGACTATAGGTTATTTATTAGGTATAATTTGAACCTAATATGCCACAAGAAAAGGAACCACAAGTTGGTTCTGCTTTTTTAGGAAAAACCGTATCCCGAAGAGCACTTTTAGGATGGGGAGCGAAATTGGGTGCTCTTGCTGCTGCAAGTTCAGCTTGTGGAGGAGTAGCGATGGGTAAAAATAAGGCAGTTCCGAGCGCGACTTTACCTTCCGAATTGCCAACGCCTGTTGATTTAACCCCGGAAAAAACCAGGGTAATTGATTTAGACGGTGCGCAGGTTTATTTGAATTCCGATAATTTGCCCGAAGCTTATGTCGGAC
Source organism: uncultured Gammaproteobacteria bacterium (assembly GCA_964511055.1). Taxonomy (GTDB): domain Bacteria; phylum Patescibacteriota; class Microgenomatia; order Curtissbacterales; family GWA2-41-24; genus JAKAJD01. The sequence continues at coordinate 16,587 of CAZEDQ010000008.1, read as the reverse complement.
AAGACGGTGTGCGAGTGGATTTTGACATTGAGGAGGCGAGAAAAGCGCGTGAAACAGCAAGGATTATGGGGGAAGAGGAAGTCTTTAAGATGTTTAGGGTTGAAGTCCAGCATCTAAACGCCATTGTTGTGCCTTCTGATTACATCGAGAAACACCCAGTCGAAGCTTATTTACCGAAGGATACCTTAACGGATGCAGAACTTAGAAAATGTGGAATAGAAATTATTCAGTCGGATTATACGGAGCTACACATTCGTCAAGGAGCTTTTAGGGAGGGTGAATTGTTATCCGGATATACTCCCGATGGCAAGCGCAAGCTTAAGTTTGTAATGCTTGATACGGATGTTGTTTCCAGGCATTATTTAAAAGACGCAAAATTTAATTCTGTAAGGGAATATGCTCCTGACTATGAAGATGTTGGTGTTGTGGGACTTAAGGAGAAAATGATTGACGGGTATAATTCTCAAATTGCCTCTAACCGCAGGAGCAGAAAAGAACATGGTCAGGAAGAAGGTGCTCATTCAACTTTAGAATTAAAAACCTACCTTTACCGCTTGCAACATTTGATGAGTGCCCAAGATCTCTTGGATGTTAGCATTAAATCGGCCCAGCTCAAAGGTAAAGACCATGCATTTGTAGGTGGATGGTATAAATTAGATAATAGTGGCCAGGAAAGTACGGCTGTGATTTTTGTTGCGATGGGCGAGCCGCCAAGAAGCAGGGATTACTTGAGGATTTACTTTAATGCAAAGGGAGAAACGGTTGTTGACAATTTTGTAAATTACGCAGAAGGCAACAATGTAACGCCTCCTGAATTACAAGCCTATCCGGGGCCTGGTGATTTTTCCCCACTATCTTATATTAATAAAGCCCAAGACGTTTATACTTTACGCGATCTTACGCCGGGTGAGACAACCCGGCATGAGGCCGCACACGTTTTTTTGGGTAACAATAGCGAAAATGGGGCAGATAAAGAGGTATTTGATTCTTTGAGTCGGGCTAGAGACGAGTTTGACACGACTGGTGACAATAGCGGTTATTATTTTGTTCTTCGTTCCAGAAACGGAGCAGTAATTTTGACAAAAGGAAAAACTGAAACTTCGCCAAGCCAGATAGCGGCTTAAGAATTTAGCTTTTTTACAATTCCAATTACTTCCACTAAATTATTGATTAAGAAATCCGGATGGGCGGCGCGTAAACGTATTGTTGTTGAATGGCCGTTTGTTATAGCGACGGTTTTTGAACCCATGTCGTGGCCGATTATTATTTCTTCGTCCGTATCGCCGATTACCAAAACTTCACTATGTGGTATTTTTTGATTTTTAAGGTATTCGATTAAACGTTTCTCCTTGCCTTTTATGGAATATGCATCTCTCATATGATTGTTTGCCAAGATCTTATCAAAGAAGTTGGTGATATTGAGCCTTTCAGTTTGGCGAAGCACGCCATTTATTTCATGGTTTGAAAAAATTGCCGATTTTATATTTTGGCTTTTTAGCCATTCTAAAAGTTTTCGGCTACCAGACCTTGTTCTGCATCTCAGGGCGCGTTTTTCGTATTCACGTTCGAAGATCGCTGCCGATTTTTTATAGTTTTTGTCTAGTTCCTTTTCGCCAATACCAAGGTTAATAAAAAAAATCCTGACTGGGATTACAAATTCCCGGCGATATTCCTGGAGTCCTATTTTTCTTCCGTAAAGTTCATTAAGTTCAATGCTTGTTGCATTAACTACAGTTTGAGTGTCGGCAAGGAGTGTTCCGTTCCAGTCGAAGGCGACGAGTTTGATCATTTTTTATCCAGAAAATATTTTTGTGCTCCGACTGCAATCCAGAGTGTTCCGAGAATTGCGGAAGTAAAAGTGCTTGCTACAAGGCCCAGTGAATATTGAGTTATGCCAAAAACCAAAAGGACAATGCCGGTTGGGACACTTGTTGAAACAGGTGGTTTATCTTTACCTTTTAAAGTCGGAATTAATGAGACTATAAAAATTATTTGTCCGATGGTTATAACCCAGTCTTGCCAGTGCATTTGTAAAGTTTACATCTTTTGGAGCAAAAATTTTAGAGTAGATCTCATGCAATTTTTGCCGTGCATTTTGCCTTTTTTCTTCTCGTTTACGAATTTTAATAGTTTAAAGTTGGGAAATTCGTTGAGTAAACTACTTTTTGTGTATAGGAGCGAGTTTACGTGGGTTATCGGGTCAGTGATTTTTACTACATCTTTTTTAAGCTTTGTTTTTGGTTGTAGTCCATAGAAACCATCATTGATGTCTGCAAGGTCGATTAATATCAATCCTCCGCTTTTTAATACTCTGTCAATTTCGGATTTATAGAAATTTTGCTTGGTGACTGTCGCCTGGTGTTTGAAGCAGAATATGTCAATTATTAAGTCAAGCTCGTTGGTTGGTATTGGCCATGGCTTTGTAAGATCTTGGCAGACTACATCTATTATTGGATTGTTGGCTTTTTTGATTTCTTTGATTGCTTCAGGTACGAAATCTAAAGCGTAGATTTTTGATGCGACTTTTTCTGCGAGGTAGAAAGTATTTCTTCCTTTTCCGCAGCCGAGGTCTGCAGCAACTTTACCTTTTATGTTTGAAAGATCCAGTAATTTCATTGCACCTGAAGGTTTTTGACGAAATGAAGAGGGTATACCTTTTTGTTTATATTCCTTTGACCAGTGTTTGGGGCTATTTGCCATTATCTAACTTGGGTTCCGTTGGCGACTTTTTCGTCCGGGTGAATTAGAACCGGTGCACCGTTTATATCTGCACAAAGTATCATTCCTTGCGATTCCAGGCCCATCAGCATTCTTGGTTCAAGATTAGCAATAACCGGGACTTGCTTACCTTTTAGATCGGCAGGGTCGTATTTTTCACCGATGCCGGCTAAGATTTGGCGGCGTTCATGGCCCAGATCTATTTCCAACTTCAAAAGTTTGCTGGAACTTTCTACTTTTTCGGCTTTTCGGATAGTCCCTATTTTTATAGAGAGCTTGTTAAAATCATTAATGTCTGCCATTTTAGTTCGGTAATCTAGATTACTAGACTAGGGTTTGTTTTTTATGTCCAAGCTTCTTTTTTAACAATGGTTCCGGGGCAAACGTGTCCCTGGTTGCCATTCGATGATGAAGACGGAATATTTCTTCCCAGAATTCACGGTTTGCTTCGCTTTTTGCGATTTTTGCAATTGTTAGCTTGTAGCCTATATTTGCATTTAACGTTATAGATACTTTCGAAATTGTTTCTTGTGAAACTTTGACTGTATCTTTTATTGTTTTGTAATCATATCCCTTCGTGAGAAGCACCGCAACGGCAAGGCGCTTGGCAAGCATAACTCTTTCTACAGGAGATAAAAGGTCATTTATAAAGAGCGTTATTTCTTCTTTTGATTTTAATTTGGATATCGCTTCGAGTAGGGTGCGGTTCATCCTTTCCTCGGTTTTTTTATCCAGAATTCTTTTTGAAACGAGTGGCATGATCTTAGTCTAATAATCTAGATTACTAGACTGAAAGTTTGTTTGTCAACGGGTTTCGTACTTGACATTGATGATAAAAATGTAGAGAGTAGAAAACTAGGAAAATGAAAAATTTTGTAATCGTAGAAAGTCCAACTAAGGCGAGAACGCTGACCCAATTCTTGGGAAGTGACTATGAGATCGTGGCTTCAATGGGCCATGTTCGGGATTTACCTAAAGGAGAATTTGGGGTTGACGTCGAACATAATTTTGAGCCGAAATATGTAATTCCCAAAAATAAAATGAAGATGGTTAACCAGTTGGTTAAATCAACAGAAGGCGCCAAAAATTTGTATCTGGCGACCGATCCTGATCGCGAAGGAGAAGCAATTGCTTGGAACCTGCTTCGGGTAATTGAGCAGAAGTCTAAAGCAAAACTCGGCGGGCAAAAATACCAGCGGGTCGTTTTTCATGAAATAACCAAAGACGCTGTGATGGATGCTTTTTCGCATCCTCGCGAAATTGACCGCAATTTGGTTGAGGCCCAGCAGGCAAGGCGTGTTTTGGACAGGTTAGTCGGTTACAAACTTTCTCCCTTATTGTGGAAAAAAGTCAAAAGTAAACTTTCTGCAGGAAGAGTGCAGTCAGTAGCTTTGCGCCTGGTTGTCGAAAGAGAAAGGGAAATAGAAGCGTTTAAAAGTGATGAGTACTGGGTAATTGAGGTTGAACTCTCCGAAAAATCCGACGGCCAGGTATTTATCGCAACATTGCAGAAAGTCGGCACTGCCAAAGTTGACATTAAAAATAAAGAGCAAGCGGATGTAGTTGTCGGGGATTTGGAAAGTGCAAAGTACAGTATTTCGGCGGTTGCAACAAAAGATGCCAAAAAATATCCCAACCCACCGTTTACTACTTCGACTTTGCAGCAGACTGCTGCCAACCGTTTGGGGTTTGTACCGAAACGCACAATGAGTGTGGCCCAAAGCCTTTATGAGCAGGGTTTTATCACTTATATGCGAACGGATTCGGTAAACCTTTCCGACCAGGCAGTGAAGGCAACCAGGAAATTCATTGAAGATACTTATGGCAGTAAATACCTGCCGGTTAAAGAACGCCACTATAAGGCGAGTTCTAAATTGGCCCAAGAGGCACACGAGGCAATAAGGCCGACTAATGTACAAGTTACAAGCGACAAGTTGCCGGCAGTCAGCGAGGATATGAGGAAATTATATGATTTGATTTGGAAGAGGATGGTGGTTTGCCAAATGGCGGAGGCAATTGTTGCGGAAACTACGGTTGATATAGAAGCTGCGGGTAACAAAACTTATGCTTTGCGGGCAAACGGCCAGCAGATAAAGTTTGACGGATGGTACAAGGTTTATCAAAAAGCGCCGATAACCGAGCAGATTTTGCCAGCAGTTGCTGCGGGTGATTCTCTGGACAAGCGCAAAGTCGATCCCCAGCAGAAATTTACGGAACCGCCGCCAAGGTATACGGAGGCAACACTAATTCGCGATTTGGAGAAAAACGGAATCGGCAGGCCTTCAACATATGCTCCGACAATTTCGACTTTGTATGACCGCTTGTACATTGAAAAAATGGAAGGCAAAAAGATTGCACCGACCCCAATTGGTAAAACAACTGTTGATTTTTTGATGAAATATTTTTCGGATATTTTCGATTATTCTTTTACGGCCGAAATGGAAGACGACTTGGACAGTATTGCCCAAGGGGAGCGCGAAATGCCGGCTGTGATGGAAAAGTTTTGGGGACCTTTTGAGAAGAAGGTGGAAAAGGTAACGGAGGAGGCGGACAAGATGAAAGTTGAAGTAGAA
>CAZEDQ010000008.1:0-11286 GCA_964511055.1 uncultured Gammaproteobacteria bacterium | reverse complement strand
GGCAAACCTATGGTCGTTCGCTACGGCCGGTTTGGTAAGTTTTTGGCATGCAGCGGGTTCCCGGATTGTAAAAACACCAAAGCTTTGAATGCGGATACGGGAATGAAGTGTCCGGATTGTAAAGACGGCGATGTTGTAACCCGCAAAACAAAACGCGGTAAGACTTTTTGGGGATGTTCAAATTGGCCAAAGTGTAAGTTTGCAAGCTGGACAAAACCACAGTTGAAAGTTGAGAAAGCGCCGAATGAAGAGAAGGCTCAAGATGCGGTCGAGGAACTCGAAGAGCCGGCTAGTGACAAATAGGTTAGTGTTTGGATATACTCATATCTGGTTAAAATCTCCTGCCCCAAAAATTGATGCCTAAAAAATCTCAAAAGTCTCCGATTGCGCAAAAACACGAAGAACGGGTAATGGTTGTTGCCCGGGGCGATATGTTTGGTGGCGGAATCTGGCACGGACTAAAAAGCGATAATCTTCAGAAATTTGTAAACACTATAAATTCCAAGCACAAGTTTTTGGCGCGTGGCGAGGTTGAAGTTGATGCCCGATGGCAGCAGGTAATTCCATATTTGATTTTCCAGCACAAGGGCAAAATATTTCTGATGCGCCGAAAAGGTGACCATACGGACAAGCGTTTGGCCAACAAGTACTCTATCGGTATTGGAGGACACATTAACAAGCGTGACATGAACGGCCAGGGGTTAATAGGTTGGGCAAGGCGGGAATTTGCCGAAGAAATTGAATATGAAGGCAACTACAAAGCCAATTTTCTGGGACTTATCAATGACGATTCAAATGATGTAGGGTTGGTTCATGTTGGTTTAGTTATCCATTTGGTTGGTGACAGCGACAAAATTAAAGTAAAGGACGAGCATAAATCCGGAGAATTAGTTTCTATTGATGAGCTTGGACGTGCTTATAAAAATATGGAAACATGGAGCCAGATCATTTATGATTACCTGGCACAAATGAAGAGTAAAAAACCCGAGAAGGAAAAAGCACCAAAATTTTCACAAGGCGGTAAAAATTTAACCGGTATATTGGCAGATTGGCAGATCGAGGAGTCTATTGAAAAGGGTTTAATTCAAATCGACCCGCTGCCTTCCGGGTGGAAACAGCAGATTGACCAGGTTTCAATGGATTTCCACCTCGGGACAAACATCAAACTTTTCCGCGCCGGGGCTTACAGGTTTATAGACACAAAACGCGGTTTGCCGGAAGACGCGATGGAGGAGATCAACCTTCAGGGCGGAGACCCTTTTATTCTGGAGCCGGGTGCGTTTGCAATCGCTTCGACTTCGGAGGTTTTAAAATTGCCCGCGGATATTTTAGGAAGGCTGGAGGGCAAAAGTTCGCTTGCCAGGCTTGGGATTTTAGTCCATTCAACTGCTGCACGTTTTGATCCGGGCTGGAACGGCGCGCCGGTTCTGGAACTTGGTAATTTAGGGCCAAAGCCTGCCATCCTTTACTGCGGCATGGCCATTTGTGCCTTTACTTTTGAAAAATTGTCGGCACCTGTGAAGATGAAATACGAAGGTTCGAGATCGGACAGATATTCGGGTTCAAGAAAAGCTGTTGCTTCCAGAATTGAACGCAATGTCAAAAAGAAACAAGGGTAAATTTATAGTTTTTGAAGGTCCGGATGGGGTAGGTAAAACAACCCAGGCGAAACTCCTTTTTCAATATCTGCAAAAAACTAAAATTCCCGCCGCGTATATTTCCTTTCCAAGATATGAGGCTTCGATGTGGGGTGAAATGGTAAGGCGATATTTAAACGGGGATTTTGGCAAATTAGACGGTTATTTAGCGTCTATGCTCTATGCAGGTGATAGGTTTTCGGCGGCCGGGCAAATCAGAAAATGGTTGAGTGAGGGGAAATTGGTTGTTGCCGACAGATATATTGCTTCCAATATTGGCCACCAGGCAGGAAAGTTCGAAAAGCTTGAGGACCAAAATAAGTTCATTAAGTGGTTAGAGAATTTGGAATACGGGGAAAATAACATCCCAAGAGAGGATTTGGTGATTTTTTTGAATTTGCCTCTTGATGTTTCCTTGAAGTTTATGAGCAAAAGAAAAAAGCTCGATATCCACGAAAGTGACAAAAAACATTTAATAAATGCCCACGCTGTTTACAATAGGATTTCAAAAAGGCCGTATTGGGTAAAAGTGGATAACGTTCAGAGTGGAAAATTGCTTCCAGTTGATGCTGTGCACAAGAAGGTTTTGGAGGCTCTAAAGAAGAAAAAGCTTATATGATATGAATAGTTTCCCGGTTGAGAAATTTTCAAAAGAAGAGGCTTGGTATATTTCCCCTTTTTTTACAAATTTAGATAAAAATGTTTTCGCGGCAAAATATCTTCCAAGTGAAGTTTTAGGAGCTTTGGCATCGCGTTATAGCCGGTCCACAAAAGGTGTGCGCCGTCTGTTTTTCGATGAGTATATAAAGCCGATTTTGGAGCCGAATCTTGAGCCCGCCTCGCATCGAGGAGCGAATGCGAGTCGAGGCGGGGGTGCTTTCAAAAGGGAATTAAAGGAGGCGGAGACAATGAAAACAGAACTTGCTGCCTTTGTTGATTTTTTACATACGCATGGTGGTTGGGAGTCGGTTGTAAACAGTAAACGGGCCCGTAACTTTTTTGCAAGATGGCTGGCAGCATACGGAGATGATTCGATTGCCCAAATGGCCGGCGCGCATTTGTTTTTGGAAGGCGTTTCGCAAATTGCAACAAAAACTTTGGAGGATTTTAGGATTGGTTTTGCGCCTCTGGAGAAATCGACCAGGTATGTTGCTTTCAATACAAAAATCGCCGGGAATTGGCAATGTTTTATTGACCCTGATTTGGCGAAATCTTCTTACGGTGCGGAATACAAAAAAATGATGAATATGCTATTTCGCAGATACTCGGATTCAATAGAACCACTCTCTAAATATTTAAGGAGAAAATTCAAGCAGGAAGAAGGCCAAACCGACCGGGCTTACCGCGAAACGATAAATGCAAAGAGCTACGATGTTTTGCGTGCATATTTGCCGGCGGGGACATTAACCAATGTCGGGTTTTTTGGTGTTGGGCAGGCGTTTGAATATGTGATTACCAAATGTCTGGCATCGCCAATTTACGAAATGCGTGAATTGGGGAAGGCAGTGCAGACGGAGCTTATGAAAGTTATACCTTCAATGGTTGAGAGGGCAAGTTCGCCGCGGGGGAAAATTTACCAGAAGTATGTGGCAAAGACGGAGAAGGCTTTGGAGCAGCTTGTATCAAAGGTATCAAACGTATCAAAGGGGGAGGATGTTGAGCTTGTGGAATGGGACGTCGATGCGGAGGACAGGATTGTTGCGAGCCTTTTGTATAAATATGCTACCGTTTCGTATCGGCAGATTAAAGAACAGGTATCTAAAATGAGTGAAAAGCAAAAGACGTCAATCATCAAAAAAGCGGTTGCCGCGCGCCAAGTGAGACAACATAGGTTAGTGCGCGCTTTTGAAAATACCTATTATAAATTTGACGTTATCGGTAACTTCGGATGTTACCGGGATTTGCACAGGCACAGGATGTTGACGCAGGAAAGGCAGAGGTTCACAACGGAATTAGGGTTTGACGTGCCGCCGGATTTAGCCGCGGCAAAACTTGAAAAACCGTATATTGATGCAGCGGGGAAAATCGACAGATTTTATAAAAAAATCAAAAAGCGCTATCCAAACCAGGCGCAATATGTGGTAATGATGGGAAACAAAATCCGTTGGTACCAATGGGAAAATTTGCGGGAACTGGCGTGGGAAGCGGAGCTTAGGACCGGGCCGCAGGGGCATCCGGATTACAGGCGGATTGAACATTTAAAGGTGGAGGCAGTTAAAAAGATTCATCCGACATTGGTTAATGTTTTAAAGTTTGTGGATTTTAATAAATATGATTTAGCAAGACGCGAGAGTGAGATGCGAATAGACCGCAAGCTTGCGGCGATAAAGTGAAGTTTTTTAGAATTTTTTGACTGGCGGGTATAAAATTATAGTTGTGAAAAAGGAGGTGAAATAATTGGTGTTTGGTATCGGTAGAAGGGGAAAAGGAAACGATAAGCATCCTGTTTTTGAACCTACTCCTAGAGAGAAGGCAATAGTGCAACGATATTTGGATGATAGGCTTATCGTTTTGATGGACGCAAAGGCTGAATTGCTTGCTGATGATAGGATTCCAGAAGAAAGAAGAGGTCCTTTGGGCGAATGGGTAAGAAACTACAGAGCTCTTAATCCTAAACCATTAGGTATTGAAGTGAGTTCGGGTTTACCCCCAGTAGAAGGTTCTTTTATTAGACCTGGGCTAGGTGAAAGACAGAAGTAATTTTTGCCTGGTTTCTTGACAGACTCTTTTGTATTTAATAAAATTACCCAAATAGTTGGTATGGATTTCCATGCCGCTTTTTTTTGGAAAAATATTTAATTCAAGATGAAAAGTTTAGTAAGAAGAAGATTTTTTAGACCTGTAGAAGGTGTAATCGGACCTCTTGGTTTAGGGTCACAAGGTGTTGAGACGCGTGCGGTTGAAGGTGCTGTCGGGAATGAAACCTCACCTTCCGGAATTGATTCATCGGCAAATGTTATTTTAGAGCAGCCGCAAGGTGGTAGTCCGGAAAGGCAATAATGAGAAACGAAGCAAGGGAATTTGGGCTTTGCGACCCTGTTGCACACGAGGTAATAGAAAGACAATTGGTAAAAGCTTTTGACGCTCATCAAATGCGCCGATATTATGGTGAACCGGCCAAGGAGCAGTCGAAGAAAGATTCTGATGCCCCAAAAGGTGTTTGGATAGATTTAGGAAAAGCCCGTTTGGGAAGAGAAGGTATTTATCCAAGATCTCACTCAATAGTTCGAGCCATGCCAAGAGTAGCTAAGCCCGGTCACCACTAATTGATTCTTTGCATTTCTTGTGCTATATTTCCCTTTAATACACACGCAGGGTTTAAGTCTCCTTGACCACATATGCCCTGCGGAGGCAAAAAGGGGACGAGTATATGTCAAAGGTCTGTTGACTAAATGACTATAGTTTCGTTTCCAAAAACAAGTAAAAATTAAGCATGTCTAACATACCGTCAATGCAGGATCTACTCGAGGCCGGTGTCCACTTTGGGCATCAGGTTAGAAGGTGGAATCCAAAAATGAAGCAATTCATTTTTACTGCACGTGATGGGGTACACGTTATAGACCTTGGAAAAACAGTACCGAAGCTAGAGGAAGCAATAGATTTCGTTGAAAAAGTCGGCGAAGCCGGTGGAATCATCATTTTTCTAGGTTCCAAAAAACAAGCAAGAGGAATAGTTTTGGAAGAAGCCCAAAAAGCCGGCGCGATGCATATTACCGAGCGTTGGGTTGGAGGACTTCTTACAAACTTTGAGCAAACCAGTAAAAGCCTTAAAAAACTTAAGGATTTAAAAGAAAAAAGGGAAGCAGGGGAATTTAAGGACAGGACTAAAAAAGAACAGCTTATGATAGACCGCGAAATCGACAAGCTCACCCGATTTTACGGTGGTGTAGAAGAGCTTAAAAAACTTCCGGATGCGCTTTTTGTAATCGATGTTAACCGAGAAGAAAATGCCTGCCGTGAGGCGAAGAAAAAGGGCGTGCCGATTGTGGCGATTGCAGATACAAATGCGGACCTGTTTTTGGTTGATTACCCAATTCCCGGCAATGACGATGCTATAAAGGCAATTCAGATTATTACTGCGGCAATTGCGGATGCTTACCGCGAAGGACGCGAAAAATTTGAGAAAAAGAATGTAAAAGAAAAGATTGCGCTCGCAGGGGAAAAAGCGAAGGAGATAGCCAGAGAAGAAGTATCAAAAGTCTCAAAGGTAGAAAACGTTTCGACAGGTCGAAATACATAAGTATCAAAGGGGATTATGAATATCAAAATTGAAGATATTAAAAAATTAAGGGAAAAGACCGGAGCTGGTGTTGCCGACAGCCGAAAAGCACTTGAGGAAGCCAATGGCGATTTTAAAAAGGCAGAAGAGTTGGTTAAAAGCTGGGGAATTGAGAAAGCCGCAAGTAAATCCGACAGGGTTGCGGGCTCAGGTTTGGTTGAAACGTATATCCACGGCAGTGGGAAAGTCGGGGCGATGGTGGAAGTTAATTGTGAGACGGATTTTGTGGCCAGAACAGACGAGTTTAAAAACCTTGCCCACGAGCTGGCAATGCAAATTGCGGCGATGGACCCAAAGGACGTCCGTGAATTCGAAGCACAAGACTATATACGCGACTCTTCCAAAAAAGTCTCCGATTTGGTAAAAGAAACTATAGCAAAAGTCGGAGAAAATATAGTTGTAAAGAGATTCATCCGATTTGAACTAGGAAATTAATGGATTTAAATAGTGCCCAATTAAAAATGCAAGATGTGGTAGCACATCTTAAGACGGAACTTGCCCAGATTCGGACGGGCAGGGCAAATTCGGCTTTGGTTTCGGACATTGTCTGCGATGCCTACGACAGTAAGTTGATGGTCAAGGAGCTTGCTAACATTTCTACCCCCGAGGCTGCCGTAATTCTAATTTCCCCTTGGGACAAATCCATAATTACAAATATAGTCGGTGGGATAGCTAAATCTAACGTGGGTTTAAACCCGGTTGTCGATGGAGACTTAATTAGGATTGTGATTCCTCCACTAACCGCCGAAAGGCGTGAGGAGTTTATCAAACAAATGCACACAATGCTTGAAAAATACAGGGTCCAGGTTAGGCAAGTCAGGCACGAGGCGAGGGAATCCTTAAAGGACCAAAAGGATGCTGGTAGTATTTCGGAAGACGAAGAAAAAAGGTTGGAAGGGGAACTCCAAAAACTTCATGATGAGTATATTGAGGCGATAGAAGTTGTCGGGAAAACCAAGGAAGAGCAGCTGAGGGAAATATAGACGAAATTGCTAACTTGTTGAGTGTCTCCTTTTCAATTTAACAATCTAGCAATTCAACAATAAAACAATGTTATCAGTCATAATCTTTATTCTTATCCTTTCATTTTTAGTAATGATCCATGAACTTGGGCATTTTATTGCCGCGAAGCGATCCGGAATTGGTGTTGAGGAGTTTGGATTCGGTTTACCTCCAAGGGCATGGGGTAAAAAAATCGGCGGCACAATTTATTCTGTGAATTGGCTTCCTTTTGGTGGTTTTGTGAGGCTTGTTGGAGAAGACGTAACCGACAAGCGAAAAGATGCCAAAAACAGTTTTTACACGAAAAGCATTGGGCAGAGAATGAGGGTTGTTGTAGCCGGCGTGTTTATGAATTTTGTGGTTGCTATTTTGGTTTTTTATATAGTAGTTTTTGCGCTAGGATTTAAAGTTAATTTGCCGCTTATTGTTGATCATAAATTTGCTTTTGTTAACCAGTCTACCGAGGTATTGGTTGCCGATGTTGGAGCTGATTCGCCGGCAAAAAAGGCGGGAATTGAGCCGGGTAGTGCCATAGTTGTTGCCGGAGGTCAGGAAATCTCCTCTATCTCGCAGCTTCAAGGCATTATCAGAGCACAGGACAACAAGCCGATCGATTTGGTATTGGAAAACCCGGTAAACAACAGCCGAAGGTCTGTTACCGCAACGCCTGTTTATAATAACGACGTTAAGGCGCCCGCTTTGGGAGTTGAGCTTGGGGAAATTGTGGCATTAAAGTACGATACTTTCGGGCAAAAGCTCTTTTCGGGTTTTATTCATAGCTACAACACGTTTGATTATTCGGTCGCGGTTTTTGGCAAACTAATTGCGTATTCTTTTAAGGAGCGTGATTTTGCCCCTGTTTCGGAGAATGTTTCGGGGCCGGTGGGAATCGTGCAGATTACTTCACAAGCAGTTTCGCTTGGGCCGGTTTCCGTTTTGCAGCTTGTGGGGCTTCTATCTTTGAACTTGGCAGTTTTAAATATATTGCCGATTCCGGCTTTAGACGGCGGCAGGTTTGCATTTATTGTCTTTGAACTGGTAACCAGGAAAAGAGCTAATGCGACTTTTGAAAAGTGGGTGCATACGGTCGGGTTTGCGTTTTTGATAGGGCTGATTGTGCTTATCACGTACAATGATGTTTTAAAGTTGTTTCAGCACTAGCTATTGGCTATACTTTCTCTGTGAGACTTTCTACTTTATTTCCTAAAACTAAAAAGAGTGCACCAGCCGGTGCAGAGTCAGTTAACCACAAGCTTTTGGTTCGAGCTGGATATGTAGACCAATTGATGGCTGGCTCCTGGACATTATTACCACTAGGTTTTCGAGTACTTTTGAGAATTAACGACATTATTCGTGAGGAGCTTAATAAAATTGGGGCCCAAGAACTTTTAATGCCCCTATTGCATCCTAAGGAAATATGGGATCAAACCGGAAGGTGGTCCAATAAGGATGTCAAAGAGATTATGTATCAATTTAAAGATATCCATGACCGTGAATTTGGACTCTCTTTTACACACGAGGAAATTGCTCTTGATCTACTTAAAAAACATGTCTCAAGTTACAAAGATTTACCGGTTAAAATCTATCATTTCTCTACCAAATTTCGAAATGAATTGAGAGCAAAATCTGGGGTTCTTAGAGGGCGCGAGTTTTTGATGAAAGACATGTATAGCATGCATGCAACAAAGAAAGAGCTGGACGATTTTTACTTTAAAGTGGCAGACACGTATAAGACAATTTTTAAGCGGATGGGACTTAGTGTCATTCAAACTGAAGCGGGTGGAGGGGTTTTTACAGATGAACACACACACGAGTTTCAGTTAATTTGTGAAACAGGAGAGGATGAGATTATTTACTGTCCCGGCGGTGATTTTGCCCAAAATACGGAAATTGCAACGGTCCGCGAAGGAAAACAATGCGATTTAGGGCATGGTCCTTTGAAAAAAGTTCGCTCCATTGAGGTCGGGAATATTTTTCGGTTTGGAACGACGTACAGTGAGAAGATGAATGTAGCGTATACCGATGAAGATGGAAAGAAAAAATTTGTTTATCTTGGGAGCTACGGAATCGGTACTACTCGTTTAATTGGTGTAATTGTTGAAGCTTTTCATGATGATCGGGGAATAATTTGGCCCCGAGCTGTTAGTCCCTTTGATGCGCACTTAGTCCATATTGAGGATGCTGGAACCGAATCTTGGGCAAGGGAAACTTATGAAAAGCTAAAAGAAGCGGGAATTGATGTTTTGTGGGATGACAGGGAAAATGTTTCTGCTGGCGAAAAATTTGCTGATTGCGATTTAATCGGAATTCCGGTTCGCTTGGTTGTTTCCAAAAAAGTTGGAGAGGGTAAAGTTGAATTAAAAGAAAGAGACAAAGAAGCATCGAGGGTGATTACGCTGGAGGAAGCTGTAAAATCACTCAAATAAAAACTGGAGACATCGCCTCTTCTTTGTTATAATCACAAGCTAATATGCAATATACGGTCACACGTGGAGATAAAGGGAAAGTTGATGTTAAGGTCGATGTACCTAAATTGGCTTTTTCAGAGGCATACGACAAGGCTGTTGAAACTTTATCAAAAGATGTTAAAGTTTCGGGTTTCAGGCCGGGGCATGTGCCGCGCGATGTTGTAGAAGGACAAATTGGCACCGGGCGGATTCTAAATGAAGCCGCAAATTCCCTCGTTTCCAAACACCTTGGCGAAATATTTGAAAAAGAAAATATTGTGCCTATAACCAGTCCTAAGATTGCAGTTGAAACATTGTCTTTGGACTCCCCATTTTCTTTTACTGCAACATTAGTCCAAAGGCCAAAAGTTAAGTTGGGGGACTGGAAAAAAATTAGCATTAAAAAAGTTGCTGTTAAGCCTGTAGGCGATGCGGATGTTGAGCAATCCATTAAGAATATTTATGAGGCTTGGCAAAAATCCTCCTCCGCCAAGGCTACGGAAGGACAAGGCAAAAAAGAAGAGGATGATCAGGCATCAAGTGGAAAGTTTATTTATGATGCGCATGGGAACAAGATACCTATAAAACAGGATAAGAAGAATGAGGATGAAAGTGATGAGTCAAAAATAGACGACGAGTTTGCTAAAGCAGTTGGGGCAAACGACCTTGCGCATTTAAAAGACCTGGTCAGGCGGGATCTGGAGAATTTGGTTATCGACCAGGCCGAAAATAAATTAGAGGAAGAGCTTTTTGACAAGATGCTTGAAATGGGGGAAATAGATGTGCCGGATATTTTAGTTGATGATGAACTGAATAGGATTATGATGCGTCTGAACCAAGAACTGGAGCGACAGGGGAAAAAGACAGAGGATTTTTTGCGTGAAGAAAATACAACCATGGATGCACTTCGGGCCAAATGGAGGCCGCAGGCCGAGAAAAACGTTAAGACTACTCTTATAATGGATGAGATTGGTAAGCAGGAAAAGGTTCAGATTTCAAAAGAAGAACTGGAAAATGCATTTAAGGGTGTAGACGAGTCGAAGCTTTCCGAGCAGCAAAAGGTGGATCTTCAGCAATATATCGCTGTCTCGCTTTTCCAGGCCAAGACTTTGGCTTTGGTTAAAAAGACAGTGGCGGCAGCGTAACTGCTTAATTATTACCCCATAGTTGTTGATTTTTTGTTGCTTGTTTGTTATTATTGCCGCCATGGTAATGGAAAGGTTGGATGCAGCTGGCAAGCATCCCGACAATCAAGAGCCTATACAACAGTTTGCGATAAAGGAGGCAAAAAGGCTTCTTAGGTCTGCTGGCGTAGTTGATCCCGGCCCGAAAGACACAAAACCTCCTGCTGGTAAGGTACTTCCTGGAGTTGATTCGTTTATCCCTCAGCATGGTGAGGTTTTAAACCCTGAATTTGCTGAAAGTGTAAGAGGTGTACTTTTACGGCTGCCTCTTGATTTACCGTTTGGTGCCTTGAGGTATTGGAATAAGGCCAAAAGAAGAGAAGAAATAAACAGGGGGTATCCTGAACGGTTTGTTGAGGTTTTAAAAGAGTTGTCTGATGCGCCTGATGAATGGGTAACTTTTATGGAAAGTCTGGCCTCAGCTAAAAGGCAACAAGTCGCAGTAGCATTTTCGCATGTGTTGCGACACTCGCAATATGAAATAAGAAGATCTGTTGAACCTGTTAATTTAGGCACTCCGGTTGCTGATGTTGCGGAAAAATTAAGTTTGAGTGAGCGTAAGTCGGAATGGGGTAAATCCGAATATTTCGTTGTTGCTGCTTTCAGGGATCTCGCATCGGGTTAAAGCGATTTTTTCTTGCCAAAAGTCCCATAAAAAGTTAAAATGTAAGGTCAGCTTCATATAGAAAGGAAGTGTTTTTAGGTATTAAGAATAAAGATATAAATGCCGAATATTA
>CAZEDQ010000007.1:25335-31191 GCA_964511055.1 uncultured Gammaproteobacteria bacterium | reverse complement strand
GAAAATTTTTCCGAATTCCATGAAGAAACCAGCTGTGCGTATGATTTTAGATAAAGCGGATTGTATCCGCTAACTTGTTCAATTTTATATACGCTTGAGATATTGCCATTTAAAATTCTTCTGTCTGTTGCCAAAATTCTAAACGGCCTCTGTTGGTTTTTTAAAAAACTTGTTGCACCGGTACTTGGATATATTATTGAAAAACTTGAAAATGGGGTAAATTTATAAGCGAACCTAAATAGTTCGACGGTTGTTGCAAGAAATAAAAAGCCAACCAAAATTATTTTCGGCGCTTTTGCCATCTTGAGAAGTATCGCTAAAAATAAAAAGGCAGTTATAACGGCGGGAAACAGAAAATTTCTAAAGGCAATATAAGCAGGTTCCAAATTCACCACGATTGGGAATGTATTTTTATGAAATTTTGAAATAAAAATTAAACTAATTATGACCAGAAACAAAAATAGGGCAGGAGCAATAAACTTTTTCTTGAAATTATCCTTTAATAGGAGGTCTAAGCCAAATGCACATAAAGCTGACAGCGTGAATCCTAAAATAAAAATGACTCTCGAGGGCTGCATTGATGATACAAATGGAAAATTTAGAAGATACGGTATTTTTGAGATTGGATTTTGAAGTGCAAAGATTAAAGATGTGATAGCCAAAAACCAAAAAAAATTAACTACCCTGTTTCTTTTAAACAAAGAAAGAAGGGCTAAAAATAACGGGATTATACCAACGTAACTTACAAACTCAGCATAATTCCAAATTCCCCAATAGTTATATGTAGTTGGATTGCCGAAGAAATCCGGTGATACAAGTTGAATTAGGTTTTGCGGTGGCAAAAACCAGTCTTGCCTCCCAGGCAAAAAAGCTTGGTCTGCAGCCCTATTTGAGAGGTTGATAAACTCAAATGATGGAAAAACTTGAACTGAACTTAAAAGCCCGCCCAAGATAAAACTAAGGGAAACAAACAAAAACAGTTTTAGGGACTTTAATTCGTAAGTTTTGAAAAGTAGGTAGATTAAACTAGCAATAAGAACGTAAAAAGCCGTTTGCCAGTGACCGGATACTAATGTTTGAAAAGTTGAAAATACAAGTATAAAGAAATATTTTGCTGATACTTTTTCGGAAATTTTATTAATGCAATATAAAATTAAGGGGAGCCACATGGCTGTTGAAATTATCGTCCCCCATGTAAGCCAAGAAATGAAGTAGCCCGTGAACGGCAATACAAATGCACCGTAAGCTGAAGCTATTTGGGAAATTTTAAAAGATCTTAATAGTAAATACATAAAAAGGCTTGTTAGAATGGGAGCTATTATTATGCCGAGTGTCCAAACCAGGTTAAATGGAAGTGCAAGGTATAAAACATTTATAAATTGCAATGAAGCTGACTGTATATTTGCAAGCAGCGGTTGGCCAGAAAAGCTATAAGGATCCCAAAGAGGTATTGCACCCTTTTTTATATTATCAAAGGCTAAAAAACGCCATGGGTATGTTTGTAAAACCGGGTCTGTAATAAGTGGATTTTTTGTTGGAAAATGCTCTGCCGAAAAACCCAAGTAAGCATTATCGCGAAATGGGTGATACAGGCCAATCAAAGAATCGGCCGGAATTGGTATTCTTCCTTGAAGCAAGAATGGTGCAAAAAACAAGATTACGATTGTAAGCGGAATTATTTTGCCGTTCAGTTTAGTAAATAATTTTTTCATATTCCTGGAAAAATTTGTGTGTGCTAAATCTCTTACTGTTTTTAATAGCGTTTTTTGATAATGTTTCCATTTGCCCTGGATTGTTAATTAAGGTCAAGGTTTTTTCAAGCAATTGAGTCTTTGTAGTCCAGAGAAGCCCGTTTTTGCCTTCTTCAACTATCTCCTTCTGTCCACCTTTTTTGATAACAACCGGCACTGCACCGCCTGCTGAAGCCTCTACTGTTGAAATCCCAAAGTGCTCCATCCTCTCCGGATTTTTATATTCGTCCTCACCGAACCCTGTAGCGTGCCAATAGATAGAGGCGTGTCCATAGAGATTTCTTAATTTTTCTATTGGGGAATTTTCGACTATTTTAATCGCGTACCCTCTGGTAATATTTTTCAAGTTTCTTATATATTTTGAGTCCTCCTTTTTTGCCTGGCCAACTAATACGAGTTTCCATGAAGGGGCTTTTTTATAAAGTTCTTTGAAAACCTCAATTAGTGTTTCTTGCTTTTTTGGATGAAGTTGCCGCGGGCCGAATCTGCCTACTGACAAAATTATGTTTTCTTTTTGAAGAGGTCTAATGGAATCAATGTCAACGGGAGGATAAATAACCTTCGATTGAATTTGAAAGCTCTCGTCAATAAAGCTCTTTGTAAAATACGAATTACATACTACCGATTTATATCTTGCGAGTTTAGATTTTGTTCTAAAATCGGGCTTTGGAAAATGAAATGGGACCTGGAAATGAAGTATGCTTTTCTTGGCAAATGTCAGTGGAATACTGCCATCCGAGAGCACAAAAAGCAGGTCATATTGGCGTGTTTTGAGAATTTTTTTTAATAATGAATTTTGGCTAAAAATATTATCCTTGAACCTGGTTTTTGTTAAATCAATTTTTAAAAATTTTGCCAGTGGAGCTTTAATTGCACCATCGTTCCAAAATATGTCTATTTGGTTGTCACTTTTTTGCGAAAGGTAAGAAGCAAGTTGCACCATATACCTTTCCCCTCCTCCAAATGTATCCAAATAGGGACTGAAGAAACCTGCCTTCATTGTTTTTTATAGATAGTTACGTACGCCCTGTTAACATTTTCTGAAAATTGTTTATGTGCTAGTCCGATATATAAAATTTGATTGGTTAATAAATAGAATAATTGTTTAAAATAATACGTTAATTTCCTCAGACCTTTTAATTTTGGGTCAAGCACGTAAAATTTGAAGATTATTCTGTTTATTGCTATGTTTCCGGAAAAAGATATGTTGTTATCATAGGTCTTAGTTATCGTTTTTACTTCTTCTATTGTGGGTAAGCCAAATCGCACATGTTCTTTTAGGTAATCACTATTTTGACCGTGATTTTTGAGCCATTGAAGCATTTCTTTCTCATATTCTGTATGCCGATCTGTGTAAATTGGAAACGAGAGTATTACTTTTTTTGACGCAACATTGATTAACCTTTGTACAAATTGCTTTCGATCGTTTTGGGGGATATGCTCTAAGACATCTATTGCACAAACTATATCAAATGAATTTTTTCCAAAAGGCAAATTGTTTTTTTTTATAATAACGTCTCCCGTATCCAGATTTGCAACAATAATTTTTTTGGGATCACAAAACTGGTTTAAATGATTAAGTTCGCCTCCAACATCTAAAACAGTTTGGTTCTTGCCGATTAGGCTGCCAATTGTCTTGTGCCGCTCATAAATATCGTACGGGAGAAATAATTTGTTCATTCAGGTTTCCGGTTATTTTGTAGCTCCCATAAGTATACTAGTACAATTGCTTGGTGCAACGATTGAAATAATGATTGGACCAACCCGATATTGCCATCGAGAGCACCAAATTTTATAAAATATCTTGAAATAAACTCTCTTGCCATAGCTTTTACAATACTTGCAATTGTTACTTTTCGCTGGCCTGCAATGTAACGTAACTTGGCTTCTGTTTGGGCCCATTTTGCGGTCTTTTCCAGCATAGCCCCAACTGACCTGGCAGTATTATGAGTTAAGGGATATTTCATGTAATTGATTTGTCCTTTTATGAGCGGGCTTTCGTGGACTTCACCTTTCCATGAAATAAAGTCCTTTTTCCTAAATAGCCTTGGCACGAAATCCGGCCACCATCCGCCGTGTCTTAACCATTTGCCCAAAATAAAATTTCTTCTGGGAAAATAATATGCCGAACATTTAGGATTATCTAATGCTGATTTAATTTCTTGAATGTTTTCACCAGAAAGCCTTTCGTCACAATCAAGAAATAAAAGCCAGTCCCCCTTTGCCTCTTGGACTAATAAGTTCCTGTTATAATCGAAGTTATCATTTGAAGAAGTGATTATTTTGTTTGCATATTTCTTTGCAATCTTGGTTGTTTTGTCATTAGAATTATTGTCCAGAACAATTATCTCATCAACAAAATTTAGCTGCTTTAGGCAACCTTCAATCATCTCCTCTTCATTTTTTGCCAATACCAGAGCCGATAATTTCATTTGTTTAAAATGATCTGGCGCTTCTGCCGAATTTAAGTGTTAAAAAATCAATTACGGCCGCTCTTTTCGTGGGATTGCCTGATCCCAAAATTATTTGTTTAAATACTGCTAATTTAGTTTTCAATTTGGCAAATTTAAAGGCAAAAAGCAATCTGTTTCTAGAAATATAGTAATCTTGGAGCTGTGAGCCTGATCCCCCGCTTGCTGCGGCGTTTTTGTGCCAGATTTTAGCTTGGGGAATAAATACGATCTTAAAGCCAGCCCTTTTTGCCCTGACACAAAAATCCATGTCCTCTAGATAAAGAAAGTATTTTTCGTCAAACAGCCCAATTTTTTCGAAAACTTCTCTTTGTACAAACATACAGGCACCTGTCGCGAAATCTACATCCCTCTTCTTTTGGAATTGTCCCATGTCAACCTCGTCTACCCCTGTATGCATTCCGATTATGTTTGACCAGTCAATTTGCCCTCCTGCATACCAGATAACCTTACCCAAATCTGTTTTTGAATACCTTTCTTTATGAAATTCAAAACCGGGCGCAAAATATATTTTGGGTGAGATAATTTCTCCTATTTCCCGATCTTTAAAAAAGTTTTTTAGGAGTAATTCATCAACATACGTGTCATTGTTAATAATTAAAATGTGGTCACAATTACTTTGTAAGGCAGACCTTATGCCGATATTGTTGCCTCCTGAATAGCCGAAATTTTTGTTATTGAAAATTAATGACACTTCCTTTAAGGAGGCAAGGTGGGATTGGGAATTATCACTTGAGTTGTTGTCTACTACAATTATTTCTACTTCTTTATGGTATTTCCGGCAGCGTTTCAGTGACTCGACACATTCAAGAGTATTTTCCCAACCATTGTAATTTAAGACTACAATTCCAATTTTCATGAAATTTTGCTTATATTTTCGTTAGTTTATAAACGCTGATGCCGTTTTGGACCTCAGCTAATTTAATAATATTATAAGGCCAAAGACTAGCTACTTCCCATACCGTATATTTTTTTATCTCTTCTAAATTATCTCTTGACACTAAATATAAGACGTTGGCTTGAGGGTATTGCTCGACATTCAAAGGATTTTTACCGTAAACAGATAGTAAGTATCTATACGGCATTGCCCTGGTATCACCATCTAGAGTTGCTGCTATATTAAAAGTCTTTTTAGGCTCAACATCATCTGCAACGACTTTGGATGCAAGTTTAATTCCCCTTAAATTCCAACCATTGGGCATTGTATATCCGTTTTTGCTTGTCAGGTTATATGCTTTGATATTCATAACGAAAAAGAGGACCATAACTGTTACTGCTAGGGCTTTTAATGGAATGTTTTTCTTTTGGTTTAAATTGTGAATAATTACGGTTGAAATTATCAAAATAATACTAACGTAGGTTGTCGCAAAGTAATGGATAATCGCTTGTCCGGGGTAAATAATTACACATATTATTCCAATAAATACCGATACCAATAAAAATTGGAATACTTTATTGTGGATAAGTTTTTTTTGTGCGGCAAAATATAGGAGCGCAAAAATAACTAAACCTATTATGGGATTTGTACCAAGGAAAAAAGTGCTATTTATTAGGCTGAGAGAATCGTGGATATGGTCTATGGTTTCGCCGGAAGAAAAAACGTGACCACCTTTAAGTTGTGCAAGAAAAATATT
>CAZEDQ010000007.1:0-25325 GCA_964511055.1 uncultured Gammaproteobacteria bacterium | reverse complement strand
ATTCCTTAATTCTGCTTTTGACATAGCTGAAATATCCGGAGGAGAAAACATGGCCACTTTTAAGTTGTGCGAGAAAAATATTTGTTATAAAAAAATCATGACGGAGCTCAAAGAAAATTTCCCCGGATAAGCACAAAATAAAACTAATGATTGATAATGATATTGCTTTGAGTTTCTTACTTATGAACAAAAAAACGGCATAAGTTAAAAGAAGTGAAAAAGCCAAATAATGAAGCTGGAATGCTATACCCATGCTTACACCGGCTAGTAAGGGCCAAAAATATGATTTTGCTTTGTCTTCAGTGATTTTTAGATATGAAAAAATTGAAATTGAAGCAAATAATGGTATTAAATGTGGATTTGAGGTGGCACGTGATTGTTGGATAAGTAAAGCATTGAACCCATAAAATGACGATGCCAAAATTGCTATATTTTTCGACAGGTATTTTGTGGCAATAATATATATTAATAATATAGTCGCGAGTGATGATAGTACTGTAAAAACGGCAGGGCCTACTGGGTCGAGTTTGAATAACACCAACCATGGGGCGAGTAGGTAGTAATAGGCCGGCCCCAGATACAGATTTCCGATATTGTTGTATGGTCCAATTTTAGGGCCTAATAGGGTAAAATTGCCCTCTGTTAAAGCCTTAATAATTAAGAAATCGTAACCCTGGTCACCTCCGAAGGTTGTCAGTTCTTCCAATCGCCAAAACCTTAAGACCGCTGCGGTGAATAATATTACGAGTAATGGCCAATGTTTTTTAATGACTTTTTGTGGATTCATCGAATAATTATAGCAATATAAGGTAGGGGTAGACATTTGACAGCCAAGATTTTTAATCTTAAACTAGAGACTTGTTTATGAAGAGTTTTGTTATTGCAATAGTTGGGCTTATAATTGTACTTGTCGCGGTATTTGTGTTTACGGCCAAGCATAAGTTTGGCACTAGCGATTTGGTAATTCCGTCACAATTGCCGTTATCATCTGAAACGCCAAAATTAATGTTTAATAACGAATCATCTTCCCAGGCTGCAACTTTACCGTTTCCTGTACTTCCTGCCGTACAAATAGAAGAGACGAGGATAACTATTGAAACAGATCAGGGAAATATTGAAATCCATTTGTTTGGCGATGCACCAATCGCCGCTTCTAACTTCATATCCCTTGCCAATAAAAAATTTTATGACGGGCTTATTTTCCATCGGGTCATTAAAGGCTTCATGATCCAAGGCGGTGATCCTAAGGGTAACGGCACGGGGGATCCCGGCTATAAATTTAAAGACGAGTTGGATCCCGCGTCAGCTTCATACAAAAAGGGGTATGTGCGTGGTGCCTTAGCAATGGCAAACTCCGGGCCAAATACAAATGGAAGCCAATTTTTTATTATGCACCAAGATAACCAGTTGCCTCACAACTATACAATCTTTGGTGAGGTTGTTTCGGGCATGGATGTAGTAGACTCAATTGCAAATTCTGAAGTTGACGGAAATGATAAGCCCATCAAACCGGTTACTATGAAGGTAGTAATTGCCCAATAATTACCTTAATCGTCTTCTAACCTTATAGTAAAGTTTCTTTGCAATATTTGTTTCCATTTTTGCTGTGTAAACCCAATACCATATTTCCGAAAATGCCCTTTTAAGCTCTTTTGAGGACTGATTTAAAAAATCAGGCGGTGTTAGGTCTTTAAAATTTTCTTTTCTTTCCCAAACTTTTGCAAAAAACACAAGCGAGTAAAAAGCTTGCAACTGGGAAAGGACCAGGCCGTGTAAACCGTCTTTGTACCCTTCTTGAAAAAAGTAAGTCTTTACAAAATCGCCAATAGGCCAGCGGATAGCATCGAACCAATGGATGTCTTTGCCGCTTTGGATAAAATTTTGTGTCTCTGATTCGGTGTATGTGTTATCCAATTTTTTTATAAATTGTGAAATCGTCTGGTAATTATAATGAACCATTGGGTTTTGCAGTTTCCCCACTTTTCCATTCACTTCGAGCTTTTCATGTACATGTTTTAAGGGAAATATGCCAGCGCCTTTTTTAAAAAGCCTTAGATTATAATCCGGCCACCAAATAGAATGTTTTATCCACTTGCCAAAAATTATATTTTTCCTTGGTATTTCAAACCCGCTATAAATACCACCTGTCACAGCTTTTTTTATTTCAGAAGATAACTCAGTTGTGATTCTTTCATCCGCGTCCAAAGAAATAATCCATTTACAGCTAGCTTTTGCAAAACCGTAATTTTTATTGCGATTGAGCATAACCGGATCGTTGGGTAAGGTATATATTTTGTCCGTATACTTTTTAGCAATTTGGGCAGTCTTATCCGACGACGAATTGTCAATAAATATTATTTCATCGGCCAGAAATTTCGCTGATTTTAAACAATCTTCTATCTTCTCTTCTTCGTTATAGGCAGAAATTACGATACTGATATTTTTCATAGCTACCCTTTTAATATAATAGATTTGGCAATTATTGTCGCATCCTCAACTAAATGCCGCCTAAAGATGGCCAGTGATATAACAAGGTATGTTCCGGCACCTAAAATTACGGAAAGCAGCATTCCAAAAACATTGTTTGGGAAAGTTATTATTAGTGTTTTTACCACAAAAAACATGATTAAGGAGACTACAAGAGGACCAAAAATATTCCTAGCTATTGTGACTGGTATTTCTTTTTTAACAAAGTAGACGGTTGCAAGCGATGTTACAGCAACCATTGCAGATGCCATTGCGACACCTACGTAACCAAATCTTAACACGAGGGGAACCGTCAAAAGCCAAGTTGCCGCTGTCCAAAATGCCATAAATTTTAAAACGATTTTAGGCCTGCCGATTGCGAAAAGCGTATTTGTAAAGGTTGTGGAAACTGCTGAAAATAACGCATTTACTGCAAATAGATACAGTAGTGGCAATGCCGGCTCCCATTTTCCGTAATTTGGAACTAAGCTTACAATCCGTGGAGCTATTGCTACCATTCCAAAAACAGACGGGTAAACAAGGAATGTTACAAAAAAGATAGACTTTTCTATGGCTTTTGCCAGTTCAGCTTTGTGATCCTGAAGCCTGGAATAAGCGGGGAAAGTGACTTTGTTTACATTGTCCATAAAAAACCTGAGAGGGGTAAAGGCCCACTTTTGGGCCCAGCCGATATACCCAATCTGGGTAAATGTAAGGATCTTGCCGAGGAAGACTGTCAACATATCATCTTTAAATAGTGCCAAAATGCTGTTTACCTGAAATGGTACACCAAATGACGTTAATTTTTTGGCGCTTTCTTTGTCTATTCCGATTCCGGGTTTCCATGGGGAAAGTAAGTATATGAGGACTAAACCGGTAATACCGCGAAAAAACACTGCCCATGTGAAGCTTGCAATTTGAAATTTATTATATGCCAAAATTACTGCGGTTGCGTAGAAAACAATATTTTCAGCAATTTGTGGAATAACTAATTTTGAAAAAGATAGGTGCCTTTCTAAGAGTATTGAAGGTACAGTTTTTAGGGATGAAAATATCAAAGAGACAATCAGGACCCTTAGTAGAAGAAGGCCGTTGCTATCAAGGTTATAAAATGACGCGATCTTTGGAGACAGCACTAAGCCTAGTATTACCAAAGTAAAAATAATTACTTGTTGTATTGTAAATGTAGAAACTAAATCTTTTCTGGTCGGCTCCTCCTTTTTTTGGATTAATGCCGCAGCCAAGCCAACGTCAGAAAAATATACGAAAAAGTTAAGGAGCGCGGAAACGACGAAGAAAATGCCAAAGACAGACGGGGCAAGGAGGATTGTTAGAATAAAAGTTGCAAAAAAAGTGAAGGCTTGAATAAAAAATGTCCGCAATGTAAAGGTTACTACACCGGAGATAGCTTTCTTTTTTATTAGCTCAATATCTAGTGAATATTCAGGGTCTTCCATTTTTTGATTGCAATAATAAATAAGTAGGCAATTCCCAACAGGCTAATAAAATTAGCTAATAATCTTACCGGTGTATTGCCAAATTCTATTCTAACCGAATGGTTACCCTTTGGCACGTTGAAAGTGATTAACTTCAGTGTATTATTATCATCAATAATAGCTTGGCCACCGTCAATTTTTAAATGCCATCCTGGAAAATTAAATATATTAGTTCTAATCTTACTAGCGGTAGGACTATCAACTTGGAATTGGGTTTGAGTTGGAGTTGTTTTTTGTAAAGTTATCTGTGGATTTCCACTAATTGGTTCGATTTGTTGCGTTGGAATTTGAAATTTAGCAATCTTGATTTGGTTAGTCCCTAAATCATTTCTATAAAGTTCAACACCTTTGGGCGCATATTCGAAAGAAGATAGTGATACGTCCCAGTTTATAACCTCTTTTGACGTGGCTTGGGCATCCGTTAAATCATTCCTATAAAATTGAGGCTGAAATAATTTCAAATTTGGAATCAACAGTAGAACAATTAGGAAAAAGCCGCTAGCAATTTTTACAACCGGCAACTTTAAATAATAAACAAAAGCCCCCGCTAAAATTGAGCTAAATAAAGCAGTAAATGTTAGAAATCTCCATGGGAATTGTAAGTAAGCAAGTGGTGGTATTGCCTCCCATATTACCTTCGAATAAAAGGTCGCCATAAACGCAGAAAAGATAAATAGAAAGAAAAAAATTATGACAAGATTATCCGTTTTACTATTTACTTTAGATTTAGGGTGGGTTAAATATTTTCCTAGAAAAGCGATAATGACGGCTAACATGGCAATTATTATGTGCAATTTGCCGATTTTGAATGAAATACCATCTGCCAGGCCTGCTGATGACCCGCCAAACCCCCATTGCCAGTTCCAAAGCTGTTGAGGATAAACAAAATGGATTTTGTAGTTTGCTAAATTTACCAGAAGCAAACTGTCTACAATTGTATATTGTTTTTCAAACAATGCAGGCATCCAAAAATAAGCCGACAGTGCTGCACCCACTAATCCTGACAAGATAAGGTGTTTTATAAGCAGTACCTGATTCGGTGAATTGTTAATCAGAAAAATGCAAAACATACTAAAAATAAGCATGAATGGTAAGAAGATTAGGTTGTGGGTTACCATTAAAAGCGCTAGAAATACTGCCGAAAAATAAGCATAATTTACATTTTTTGTTACCGAGAGTTTATAAAGTGACCATAATACCAGCGGCAGCCAAACAAATGCATATGATTCGGCCAGAGCCCCCCTAACGTATACGTCCAGAGCGCGATACGGCACAATAATATAAAATAATGCACCTATTAAGGCTGCGTATTTCCCCCATAAATCTTTGACAAGTACATACATTGCAACACCTGAAAATAAGATGCCCGTAAAAAAAACCAATTTAGTGCTGTTGATATAACCAAAACCTATCAGGTGAAAAATCTCCCCTACCACATAGACTAATGGCGGGTAAAAAATAAAAAGTGGATATCCAAAACCAAACCCAAGTCCGCCCACCCATCTGACAGGGAATTGGCCGGCTTTTAGCGCCTGGTCGAAAACAAACAGTCTTGCAACTTGCTGGTCGTCATGCATCATGAATAACCCCGGTTTTAGGAGCGGGTGAGAGACAACAATAGAAGCAGCTATGATGATTACAAGTGCAATTAAGTTTTTGTTCATGAAAAATGTAAAAATATAAATTTACTCTAACAGCAATAATTCATTTTACCCCTTTTTGGGTTATTTATTAATCAATTGATATTTAAGTAAGCCGTTTAAATCTACTTAAATATAGTGTATAAAATTAAAGACTAATGTACCTTATCCGCAAAAAAATTAAATTCCCTTTAAAAAGATTGTTTTTAGGCTCTCTTGTGATTCTGACTTTTGTGGTGTCTGCTAGAATCTACTCTCTCTATTTTAATAAGCTTGACTTCGGCGATGAATACGATAATTTTGTGGCTTCATGGCTAATGGCAAAAGGTCTTGTACCATACAGGGACTTTTTTAGCCACCACTTTCCCCTTTTGTTTTTTATTGGTGCTCCCCTAGAATTTTTAAACCACTCAAAATTTTTGTATAGGCTACTTATGTTTATTTTTACATTCGGTTCTTTTATTTTGTTCTTTCGGCTTCTTGATGGTGTGTATAAATACACGATTTTACCTTTTATTTTGCTAGCTTCGTTCGGAATAAGTCTTTATGGTGGACAACAATTTGCTGATGGGCCAATATGGGCATTTATTTTGACTGCCGCTTTCTTTTTAGTACTAAAGCATGATGGCTATCCTTTCAGCAAAAACGGCGCTGTTTTATTTACGATTCTTTTTATTTTGTTATTTCTCACATCGCCAATCCACTTAGTCGCATTACCAATTTTACTTTTATTTCACCTTTGGCTCCAGTTTCGCAAAAAGCGGACCGTCAAGTTTAAATTAAATGTTGAAAATGCAAAACTTTCTGTGATTGTGACGTTAATCATGTTCGTGCTCTTCTCAACATATTTAGTATCTTCAAAGTCTCTCAATGGATTTCTGGAGAACGCCTTTTCTTTTAATTCAAATGTATATTTTTCCCACACCTCAAAGCTTGTAACTGGAATAAAACCTTTAGACGTATATTTAAATGCTATCCATGAAATCTATATTCACTATTTCCTTTTGGTTAAAAATGAAGGTCTTGCTTTGGTAATTTTTTTAAAATCTGCTAAGTTTTTAATCTTGCCATTTAATCTTCATACCGGCTATGTTGCTTACGCAAAAATAATATTTGAGGACTTATACAATAACTTTTTTAGTATTGAAATGATAATTACCCTTTTTTACCTTTGCGGAGTTGTAAGATTTTACCTGAATAAGCGGTTGGATTATGTAATTTTTTTGTTGATGTTTTTATTGCCACTTAGACTAAGGATAGATACAAATACCCATTTGGCACCTTTCTATTTTTTTTCCTACTGGCTGGCTGCATTATCACTCACATTTTCGATTGGCGAAATAATCAAAAAGAAGCATTTACCAATGAATATTTTATTTTGCTTGGCTTGGATTCTGCTAACATGCTTGTTTATTACCAAACATTGGTACAACTTTAGCCAAACAGCATTCAATTCTTTCCCAAAAGTGAATGCCCAAACTCTTCAATTGCTAAAAATGTCAGGTGCTAGCGAGAAGATATTGGTGTTCAGGGATTTTTCCGCAAGTTACTATTATGAAAGTGGCAAGGAGCCTTATGGCTACTTCACGAATTTTTTCTCCTGGTATAGTGAATCGGAAAGGCTTAGAAATACTTTCATTGGGGACCTGGAATCATATGACGGAAGCTATCTCATCGTTAGTAAACGTGAGTGGAATAATTTTAATGATAAGCACACTAAGTCATGGAGGGATGACTATTTTCAAATTATTGATTCTAGATTCAAAATAAACAGTTCAAACAAGGAAGATTATATTCTTTCAAAGAAATAATTACTAAACAGGTAACCGCTTTCTTATTGCCCAGAAATACCATTTAAGGTATTTGGGTAGCCATTTTTTTAGGTAAAAACGTGATTCTTTAGATAAATATTTCCATGTAGTCGGTACCTCAGCTATCTTGTAGCCACCAAAATATGCCTTTACCGTAAGTTCTATACCAAGCTCGAACCCGCCATCAGATTCAATTGTTACCTTGTCCAGAAATTTTTTTGAATAAATTTTAAATGAATTGGTAGCGTCGTGTGTTGGTATACCTGCAAAATAATGTAAGCTAAGACCGGCGCTTCGGGATAAAAATTGCTTAAATTTTGGTCCCCCAATTTGGTGTCCACCCTTCATGTACCTTGACGCCGCAACAACATCGAAACCATGCTGAAACTTGTTGTACATATTATTGATTACATTAGGGTCGTCCGTTAAATCTGCCATCATTACGCAAACAGCTTGGCTCTTTGCTTTTTTAAGGCCAGTCTTCAGGGCATTTAGGGCTCCTCTACCGTAGGTGTTTTTCACTAATTTAATATCTGGAAATTTTTTCTGTAAGTTTTTTACGGGTGGAACAGTTGTATCTTCATCCATATCAAAGACGACTAAAACCTCATGAGAAATTTTCAAGGAAGACTCCAAGTCCAGCAAGGTTTTTTCAATTACCCCGCCCTCGTTATATACAGGTATAACAACAGATAATTGCACTTTGTAAATTTTAACGTTAACTTGAACAGGGTGTCAAAGGCTGATATCAGATCAAACCGGGGTGTTTGAAATCTTCCATTAATTCAGTTTTTGATTTCTTGCCCGTCATGTTTTCCAGGGATTTAATCGTAAAAATTATCCGATTAGTCTTAAATATGTTCCATACATCGCAAATTACGCAATTTTTAGAAACCAACTTCTTTAAACTTTCCATATCAAGTTTTTTATAATAGGAATGATTAGTTGCAACAAACACGAAATCGGCATCTTTTAGAACTTCGTCTAAGTTACTTTGATAACCGGAGATGTAGGGATCATGTAAGTAAACTGCCGCCCTTTCACGTTCAAGTGCTTTTTTAACCTTAAATGCAAGAGATTCACGTATGTCGTCTATATCTGCCTTGAATGCCAAGCCAAGTACTACCGCTTTTTTACCTTCCAATTTTCTTCTTTGCCTTACCTTATTTATTAAAAATAACGGTATCGACTCATTGATCTTCCAGCTTGTTGCAATTAAGTCGGCAAAAGGTACGTCGCTTATTAAAAAGAATCCGTCTTTAAACAAACATGGGCCGCCCGTTAGGCCCGGAAGTGCAAGTCCGCCTCTTTTATAGTCTTTGTTTACTAAATCCACAATTTTGTAAATATCCCTGTTATAATTTCCGGCCAATATCATAAACTCGTTGGAAATTCCAAAATTTATATAACGGTACATATTGGTAAAGAGCTTTGCGAGTTCCGCCGAAACATCATCGGACCGATTGACTTTGATGCCAAGACCCAGGAAGAAATCCGCTGCTTTCTGGGTACTCTGCCTGTCTACCCCACCTACGATTTGTGGTATTTCTGCCATTTCTTTGAGTGATTTCCCTTCTGCTATTCTTTCCGGGCAAAAAGCAAGGTAAAAATTTGTTCCGACTTTAAATTTACTTAAGCCATTAATAAATGATTTGACGTAACTGGTGGTTCCCGGCGAAACGGTTGACCTTAGAACAAGTAGTTGGTTATTTTTGAAATACTGGCTTGCTGTTTCCAGGGCTTTATCAATTTGAACCAGTGAAGGGTTCATATTCTCATCAACCGGTGTACCAAGGGTTAGTATTATGACTTTCGCCTTGGCTATGTTTGAAAAATCAGTACTTGGAATAAATTTCTTGTTGAGGTGTTTTTTTAAGAGCTCCGGTGCGCCTTCTTCCAAAAACGGCATTTTACCTTTTGAAACAAGATTGATTTTATTCTGGTCAATGTCTAGGCCATAAACAGTATGGCCCTTTTCAGCAATAAACAAAGCGAGGGGCAGACCAACACGTCCTGAGCCTACCACTGCTACTACTTGCCGATTTTGAATTTCCCTTGGCTCTTTTGATCCTTTAGCCAATTTACTACCTCCTTTAAACCGTCTTCAAATTTTACTTGAGGTTCCCAGTCCAGTAAAATTTTTGCTTTTTTTACATTTGGTACTCTTCTTTTTATATCAAACTTGAAACCTTTTTTGTATTTTACCTCGAACGGTTTTTGGATTTTCATAATCTGCCAAATTTTTTGAGCAAGATCTATCATCTTTATTTCCTTATCCGTCCCAATATTAAAATCTTGATTCACTGCTTTTTTATGTAAGGCCACGGTAATCACTCCGTTGGCAATATCAAAAACGTGAGTAAAACACCTCGTCTGCTGACCGTCACCTAATAATTCCAAGGGGTATTGGCCGCTTAATATCTTTCTAATCAGATCGGGGATCACGTGGGCATAACCTACTTCCCTTTCCGGAAATTCATTTATTCCATAGGCATTGAAGGGCCTACATATTGCAAAAGGGAGCTTGTATTCATCCCAAAAAGACCGGCAATACCATTCTCCTGAGAGTTTTGAAAAACCATAGGAGGACACAGGGGGTGGGATTTTAAAAATATCCTCTTCCTTTGACGGGAATATTGACGCTGATTCAAACACCATTGATGATGAAATGTATACCATTCTTTTAATTTTATTTTTTACTGCCGCTTCAAATGTTGATGAGTAAATTTTATTATTTTCAGATAGAATAGTAGCCGGAAATTTGTGAAAGTAACCTATTCCGCCAATTTTTGCTGCAGCGTTGATGCAAACATCAATTTCTTCAAAAACCTTTTCGGTTTGCTGTGGGTTAGTTAAATCAACATTAACAAACTGCGCCCTCTTGTCTACTTGTGCATCCTTCTTTGACAAATTATCTGCAACCCTTACAAAAAAACCCCGAGCTATTAGCTGCCTGACTATTTCGGAGCCGATAAATCCAGCCCCTCCGGTAACTAAAAATTTTGTTTTTGCCATTTTAAAATTAAAAAGTAAACAAGTATCACCGACAATGCAAACATTGAAATTATTTCTGAAAGTAAATGCACCGGCGTTCTTGTATATTGGATTATAACGTCGTAGGTACCCTTTGGCAATTTGAATGTAATCAATCCCAACGCGTTTTTGTAATCAATATTTATTTTTTTACTGTTTGCCTTAACCTGCCAGCCGGGAAAGTATATTGTATTCACCCTAACGTCAACATTACCTTTGGCGTCAATGGAAAATGTGTAATTATTTGGGGTTATTTTCAGGTTCAATAATGAATAGTTGCCATTTGTAACAGCAACTTTCTGCTCTGCCCTGCCTGTGGGTTTTTCTTGTATCCAAAGAGGCAAGTATTCATCTCTCACGGTTGTTGAATCTTCGTTTGTAGAGTAATAAGAATCAGGCCTATCTATAAAACTTGCTGGTCTGGTGTATAAAACTGTAGATGTTATTGAGGCTAAAATAATGAGTGCTGCTAATATCCGTTTTTGTTTACTTATATCTATTACAAATGTAATTAGATACGGAGCAGTAAATACGGTAACAGACAATAGTCTCCATGGAAATTGAATAACACTTATAAAAGGAATTACTTTCCAAAAGGGTGATGAAGGCCGTGACATTAAAAAGATAGAGATAACAGAAATAACTAAAAAGAAATCAACGATTAAATTTTTATTTTTAAACTTAAACCTTAGGAAAATAGCAGCTAAGATGGCGGCTATTGTCACCATTCCCACTTGAGGTGAAAATGCTCCCGTGCCTATGGGAGTTGGGCCATAACCCCAATCGGGAATAAATAATCTGGAGAAAGGAACCAAATGGTCTTTTATATTTGAAACGCTAATTTGGGAGAGTTTAACGTACTGCAGATCATAAAGGGCAGGCAGCCAAAAAAATGCACTCGACATTAATCCTAAAAAAAAGGCCAATAATATTTTCTTTATATTTTTTTTAATTAAAAGAAATGAGAGGATTAAAAAGATAGGCAAAAAGACAGCCGCTATTACGTTATGAGACATAATCAAAAGACCGGTGAAAAATGCAAGCAGTGGGTAATATATTTTTTTACCTTGGGAAATACAAAATACCGAACCTAAAACCAAAGGCAAGATTGCAAATGAGAGGCTCTCACCGACAGATCCCCGGACATAGATGTCGACAAACCGGTAAGGAGTGAACAAATATAAAATAGCACCTGCTAAGCTTGCTTCTTTTGTAAACTTTCGGGAAAGCGCCCAAAACATAGCCAATGCAGAAAAAACTGCCGAAAGCGCAAAGAGAATTTTTATGCTATCAACAAAACTGAAGCCCAATACTTTTGGAAGTTCGGATAAGTAAAACGGCAGAGGGTACAAAAAATTTAAAACGGGATAACCGTAGTTATTATTTAGACGGTCTGTGAACCTAACGGGAATATTGCCGGCTCTTATGGTTTGATGAAAGGCGGTGAACCTGATAACCATCCATTCACCGTCATGGCTTTGGTAAAAACCTTTTTTAAAAAAGGGCCAAATTGCAATAAGCGAGATAACAACCAATATCAAAATGTGTCTCTTCATTAAAATTTATTCTTAAAAATTGACCAAGCTGATAATAAAATTATTGTTATTGATGAAAATATCGTTAGATAAAGACCATACCTGAAAGAATCCGGGAAATACTCAAATTTAATTAAATGTTCCCCTGCGGGTACGGCTACCGCCCTAAAAGCGTAATCTGCCCTCAAGATAGGCGCCCGGTGATTGTCAATATATGCTCTCCAGCCTTTTGAGTAAACATCTGATAAAAATAGGATTGAATTTGAATCGTTATTAGTTTTGAAAACCGCCGTATTTGGAAGATAACTTATTATCTCTGGGGTTTTGATAGGTTCTTGAGAATTTGTTATTTCTAAGTTTGGTGGCTCTTCTAAAATTATCGTTTTTAAATCGAAATCAGGATTATAAATATTATCTATTATTTCATCATCATTTTTCGCTACAACAAAGTTATTTGAAGTAAATACTCTGGGCATGGCGTCTTCACGAAGGTATATTTGAGGCCTATTATATTGAATTATGCCTTTTATATTTTCTCCTGGAAACCTTTCATAATGCCAGTCGGCACCTGTTCTTGGGTTGTCCTCCTTATCAAGCAAATATTTTACCCCCAATAGGTCAAATAACCTCTTCCTGTAACCATTGTTACTGTCCGGAACTACGGCATCCGAGCGAAAATATGTCTGTGGTACTTTCCCGGTAAAACTTGATGCCAGAAGCTGCGCATATCTTTCCAGCCTTAGAGTATCATACCCTTCTACGCCGAAGATTTTATAATGGGCCGGGAAATTATAATCGATATGGGCAGTGCCGCCCCCATAAAACCTGTTAATACCTCCATTATTATTTAACCAAGTTAAAATTGGATGATCTGGGAAAATGAATTTTTTTGGTGCAACCGGCAAAAATTTATTACTGTAATAAACACCGCCTATAAGTGTAACTACGAAGATCATTAGAATAATTCCATATTTCATCGAAGGTCCATTGAAGATTTTTAATTTTTTAAAAATTAAAAATGCCATTAGCGAAAATGGAACAACTAGAAACATGGCAGTTGGTAAAATTAAATTGTGTTGGGTAACCGATAAGTTAACCAGCCAAGTGCTCTGAGGTTGCAGCATAAGTTTGCCTAAAAACGTAAATCCCCACATTAAAATGTAAACTGACGACAAAGCACCCAGAAATTTAAGAAAACTTTTTAAATATTTGTCCGACTTTAAATTTTCAAGAAAATCGGATATCCCAAATGCAGAGATTATGATTAAGAAAAGAAAGGTTATTGATAAAAAACGGGACGGTGAAGTTGCATCTAGAAGCGGTATTTGAAATTGCTTTATTAAGAAAGTAACCGGCCCTTTGATAGCTGCCAAGACAAAAAAAGCGCTTGTGAGTGTTGCAAATTTTATAAATCTATTTTTGAATAGCTTATAGACACCCCATAAAGAGAATATAAGGGGAATTACTCCGAAGTATGGTGAGAAATCGCCATAACTTACATTCCAAAAATTATTCGTTGCCGGATGGCCAAAGAAGTCGCTGGCAAAAAATGTTATGAGGTTTGGAATCGGTAATATTGATCTGTCGAATACATCTTTTGCAAAAGGCAGGTGTATTGGGGACGTTTGATAAAAAGAATAAGTCGGCAGTAATTGTATAGAACATAAGAGCAGGGCAGATATAAGAGATACAAAATAGTAAATTAGGTATTTTAAGCTCAGCTTGTTTTCAAGGGTTTTATACGTAAAAAATAAAAATGTGGCAATGGCAATGTATATTACCGTTTGGGGATGGCCGGCTAAAATTGAAAGGGCAATTACTATTGTTAACGTTAATAAATAACGGATTTTAAATTTTTCAAAGAACTTATTTATTGCAAAGATAGTTAAAGGTAACCAAAGATAACTTTGACTTACATTGCCGTTTTCAAGCCACGTTATAAAATAGCTTGAAAACATAAAGGCAATTGACCCAAAAAGTGCAGGGACATTGGGGAGTTTGAAACTTTTTATGGCCATATACATAAAAATCCCGGCCAAAAATGGTTGAATCGTAACCAGAAGTATCCACGCATTTCTTGAATCCGTTAAAAAATAAAATACGTTCAACGGATAATAAACACTTGACTGAAAATTAGCAGCCAAAGGTTGTCCTGAAAACGTGTACGGGTTCCAAAGAGGAAAATTGCCACTCGCAAACTGCTCTGCTGCAAATTCTTTCCAAAGATATATTTGTCTTATTGTATCGGCTGCCAGCATCTCCTTATGGGTAGTCCACGGGTCATAACCCGGCCAGCCGCCTGAATACCAAGGAAAATAAAAGGATACCAGAAGATCTGCGGGAATAGGATATAAGCCTTTTGTAAAAATTTTGAAAAATATCAGAAGAGTTACAAGCGCTACGATTATGACAGGATACCCTGATTCCAATAAACCGGGTACTTTTTGTATTTCTTTTTTATTTTCCATGATTTCTACTATAACTTGTTACTTTTAAAAATGCGGCAGCAGTTATAACCAAGGCTGGGGGAATAACCGTAACTAAAGTCATAAAAGTAGTAACACCCTGGTGGCTCCAGTCTCCGTAATAGAGATACGGCAAATACCGTAAAGAGGCACCCACCGAGAGGGCTATACTTACCAATATAAGCCAAAAGCCGGGGATCAGTGCAACGAGGGGTAGAGTCCAAAAAAGATACCAGGGCTGGAATTGAATTTGGGTTGCGCCTGAAGATACAAAAGGCACGGAAATTTTAAACGAAGAAAACAAATAGGTAAAAATTGCCATGGTTATTAGATTTAGGGCAATTAGTCTTGAGATTGAAAAAGTTTTTGGATTGTAAAAATATAAAATGTTCCATGGCAAAACCAATAAGGGGATATATTTTACCAGTATTCCCAAAACCAAAGATCCAAAGCTGTGAAGAGTTTTGCGGCAGACCAGGAAAAATACAGACATCAAAAGGAAGGTGGCAAGGACTATATCGTTATGGGCATTGGTAACCCCCTCCATTAAAAATAGAGGGTTTAAGGAATAGGTTGCAGTTCCAATTAAGGTTATGCTGGGCTTGGTTCTTTGCAGAATATTATAAATTATGTAAGTGTTTAACAAGTGGAATGTTCCAATGAAAATCTTGAATGCAAAAAGCGTTAGAATAAATTTGCCGAAGCCCAAAATATACGGAAATAGACTTAAGGTTAACCAGAAAGGGCCATATGGGGAATAACGATGGGTCCAGCGCATAAAGCGGATCCATGTATCCGAAGGGAAATCCAAAGCACTATGCGTATAAGGGTTTAAGTGGTAGTAGGCTATAATTTTTGTGTCAAATATATAGTTAAAAATATCATAGGACAGTAAGGGGTAGGCAAAAACCAAAACTAAAGTATTAAACACAGTAGAGATTAAAACAAACTTTTTTCCAATCTTCTTTTTCTGAAGCAAGAGTAAATTTACGCCGAAAAACGAATAAGCAAATAGGACTATAAATATAAAAATGATAGTTGCTTCCGGCCTATGGTAATAACCCAACCGTTGCATTGCTCCCACGAAATGAAGTAGGAGAGGATTTTGGCTTAAAGTTAAATTCAAGTCGACATATGCATACGAGAAAACTGCAAGCAAAAGGTAAATTACCGAATTTATGGTTATAAGGATTTTCTCTAGGTGTGACACACCATTTATTTTACATTTAAAATTTGCG
This sequence comes from uncultured Gammaproteobacteria bacterium, assembly GCA_964511055.1. GTDB lineage: Bacteria > Patescibacteriota > Microgenomatia > Curtissbacterales > GWA2-41-24 > JAKAJD01. The sequence continues at coordinate 9,641 of CAZEDQ010000007.1, read as the reverse complement.
AAAACAAAGAAGAGTTTGACTAATTATACACTCCACGAAGATCGTTGAGGCGAATTTTGATAACATCTCTTAGCATCCTTAATGAATCTTTTATTGGACTTACTCGACTGGTGCTCACATGATGCCAAATTATGGGTACTTCCTTAATCTTGAAGCCTCTTTTTTTGGCAATAAATAGGAGTTCAACATCAAATGCCGTAACCAGCGCTCCTTGAACTTTTTTTGCCTTTCCATAAACCTTGAGCTGGCCAAAGAGTTCTTTTGCAATTTGTGCTTTAAAACACTTAAAGCCGGCTTGAGTGTCCCAGATGCCGCGTATGGCGATTATCTGGACTATAATATTAAAGACCAAACCCATGATATGCCTATGGATAGGCTCTTTTTCTCTTTTTGCACCCGGAAGCTGTCTGGAACCTATAACAATATCGTATTGGGAAAAATATGGCAAAAGCTTTTCAACCTCGCTGATAGGTGTTGCCTGATCAAAATCGGTAAAAAGGATGTAGTCCCCTTTTGCCTCTTTGACACCGGTTTTAACGGTAGCCGCTTTGCCCTCGTGCGAATTTTTTATAACGCGGACATGGTCGTGTTTATTGGCAAAATCTTGGGCTAGCGATGCCGTGTTATCACTTGACCCGTCATCGACAATTAGAATTTCGTATGTGTAACCCTGTTTTTTTAGAAACTCGGGCACCTCATTGACGGTTCCTTTCTTAAAGTTTGGCTCTTCGTTGTAAGCCGGGATGATAACTGATAAGTGTGGGCCTTGGGCCATAAATTAATTATCGAGTTTTTGCCGAGGGTTTGTCAAAGAGGTAAAGCAAAAGAGCCATCCTTACATATAATCCGTTTTGAACCTGTTCGAAGTAAACTGCGCGGGGATCATCATCTACATCCGGAGTAATTTCATTTACCCTTGGCAGTGGATGCATTATAATTGCTTTTTTCTTGAGACGTTTTAAGCTATTTTTGTCCAGAATGTAGAGCCCTTTGAACTTTATATAATCTGTTTCATTTTTAAAGCGCTCTTTTTGAATTCTAGTCTGATAAATAACATCTGCGTTTTTAAGCGCTGTATCCAGGTTCAAAGTTTCGCTATACTTAATTTTTTTACCTTTTAAGAAGGTTTTCAAGCTTTTTGGTATTGCCAGTGCTTGAGGTGACACATAGATTAGTTTAATTTGGGGGTACAGTGACAACAAAACACTCAAAGAATGGATTGTCCTGCCGTTTAGCAAATCACCAACCATCGCAACTGTCATATCTTTGCCTGAGAATTTTGAAAAGATTGTGTAAAGATCAAGGAGTGCCTGCGATGGGTGCTCGCCATTACCATCCCCCGCATTTATAATCGGTACCCTCGAATATTTTTGGGCAATTATGGAGGCGCCAGCCGCGAAATGCCTGAGGACTATAACATCGCTAAACGCATTTACAACCCTTATCGTATCTTCCAGGGTTTCCCCTTTGGATGCTGAAGAAAATTCGGCCGCACTTTCTGTAGAAATAACACCTCCGCCAAGCCTTAACATCGAAGATTCAAATGATAGCCTTGTTCTTGTGGAGGGCTCATAGAACAACGTAGACATTATTTTCCCGGACATAGCATTATTGTCATACTTTCCGGACTTAACCAAGTTAACAATACGAAAAATTTCCTCAATTGAAAGCTTATCAAATTGTTTTGCAGAGATAATATTCTTTATCATTTTTTATTGCCTATATTATCCACCTTTGACTGCCGGTTTTCCAGCCGGGGAAGGAACACCCGGCCAATGGGTTAAGCGGAATAGCTTGAAGCCGTATTTGGGCAAATCCCATTCGCCTACCACTTCTCCCCTACCAAAGCCGGCTACTTCCCATGAGGGGTTGCCAAGTGGCGAGCAGGTTTTTGATTCGCACAACACAATAAGTTGATCTGTTACTAATGTTTCCAACCCTGTTGGCGGTTTACCGCGAATATCAAGGAAATAACGATAAGCATGATCGCTGTTATGGTCGGATATAAGTGCGAAATTATAAGGCTTGCCGTCTGTTCTTTGGATAATCTGGCCTGCGATATCTTCAGTTTGGTTAATAAGCCGGTTCGGCTCACCTTTATAAAAAGCGTTATTGGCAAACCATATTAAAGCCAATACTGTTAAGGTAAGTGGGAGAACCCTAAGAAATTTGTTCTGCCAGAGTAGGGAAAAAACCAGTCCTAATAAGAAAAAGGGAGCAGGAAATAGAAAGCCGAAATAATAATCATTAAGGGTGCCGGTATAAAGACGCAGGAACAGTAGCCCGCCAAAAAACCAAACAGTGCCGATTATCCACTCAATCCTTTTTCCTTTTTCTTTCCATGAGTTATAAAGGCCTACCACACATAAGAGTAAAAGGGACCATACGATGATTCTTGTATAAATAGTGCCGTATAAATGAGAAATGTTTTCCAAAAAAATATTCCCTGAGCTGGTTAAAAGCCAAAGAAAATTGAAGTTTTTATATCCAATATTTGTTCCGCGTGCAACAAACTCCGAGATTGTCCTAAAATTTGGAAAATTATGGGCGGCCTCGAATATTAAAAATGGGGAAAATGTTACAAGTGCCCCAAGCGCATAAAGCCCGACAGCTGTAAACCATCTTTTCCAGTTGAGGCTTGCGCAGATAATACCCAAAAATACTAAGCTGAGTAATAAAGCCAAGTAGTGGAGTTGGATTGCTATACCAAAAGAGGCTCCTGCTAGGAGAAACCAGAGGCTTTTATTGCGTTTGATTGCCTGATAAGTTGCATATACAAGAAGCAGGGAAAAAAACGGCAAAGGGTTAGGGTTCCATGACGACCTAGAGTACCTCACAATAAGAGGGGCTGTTGCATAAAGAAGGCTTGCCATTATTGCCGGCCAGAAACCGGCTGTTTCTTTTAAGAATTTATAGAGTAAAAGGACAGTCAGAAAACCGACAGTAGCAACCATATATGACGGCCCCACCGGATCAAAACGCCACAGAAATAAAAAGGGCGCGGCCATCCAGTAATAAATGGGGCCCAAATAAAATCCGCCCACTGATGCTGTTGGTCCAAGAAACGGGATATGGTGTTTTACGAAAATGTCCCTTATAACAATCATGTCACGGCCTTCATCGCCAAGAAAAACCATATAATCGCGAATCTGCCAAAACCTGAAAAATATTGTAACCAGGACAACCGCAATCAGGGAAAGCATTTTTACACGGTCATAAGAAATTTTGGGCATAATTGTAAATTACTTTCCGTCTGCCGAATTAGACAAGAGATTATTCGTTGCTTCGGGGTGTTCTTTCCAGATCCAGAGGAGATTAACTGTGTAGTTTACAAACAAGCCAATAAGAACTCCAACCGCTAGGCCGATTTGTTCGTTAACATGAAGTACTTGTGCAAACATCAGGATACTGGCAAGCTGGATTACTGGACTTCCTGCTGACGACAGGTTAAATTTAAGAAACCTTTTCAATTTAGCCCCTTCCCGGTTACGATGTTTAAAAGTCCAATTTTCGTGAAAAATAAAATTAACTATTATTGAGGCTTCAATCGAAATTATTGATGCTACAAACAATCTATCAAAATAAATGGAAAAAAGTTTTGTAGCCGGATGGCTGACCGGTATAAATGATAAGATTGGGCCCGGCAGAATTTTTGTGGAATAAATATTTCCACGGTATAAAAGCCCTAATAGGACTGCATTTATAAAATAAGTAAGCGTGCCTACCGACAAAAATTTGAAAAATGTCTTTGACCTTTCAATGCGAACTTTTACCCCAAACCTTAACACATCCAGGGTGTAGGAGGTGATTTTTGCTTTGGAATAACCTTTTTTGCGATCTTCAAAAGTAATAGGTATTTCTTTAACTCTTGCCCCAGCCAGTAGTGCTGCATATAAAAAGGCGGGCTGAATAATGTAGGTTTTTGATTTCCAGGGTACTTTTTTGAAGTTGATGCTCTCAAAAAGCTCCTTTGTAAACACCCTGTAAGAATTAGTATATTCTGAAATCGAAAAAGTGCCCCAAGCAAATTTGCAATAAAAAGCGGAACCACGGGTAAAAAGTCTTCTGTGCCAGCCTAATAAATTTTTACCGCCCTTCATTAACCTTGAACCGACCACAAGGTCAAAACCATCCTCTATTATATATTTGACCATATGAGGCAGAGTTGCCGGATCATGAGACAGGTCACCATCCATTTGGGCTAAAATGTCCGCTTTTAATTTATCAATTGCAAAACGGTGCCCTTTGACAATACCTATTCCCAGTCCGCGCTCTTTAACATCCAGATAATGTACTTTTGGATTTGTTTTTGAAACTTCTTTGACAATTTGGGAAGTTTTGTCAGGCGAATGGCTATCGGAGACCAATACGTGCAGATCCAGTTCCGGCATTTTGCTGCCGCTTGCAAGTACCCTTTTTATTACCTCCCTAATGTTATCTTCTTCGTTGTAAGTCGGTATGTTTACAACCAGTCTCATTTGGAATTTTTCTTAAGAAGTTTAATATCGTTTTCGACCATCATTTTAACAAGCTCTTTAAAAGATACTTGTGGTTTCCAGCCCAAAACTTTTCTTGCTTTTGATGAATCACCAATTAGGAAATCAACTTCTGCGGGCCGCATGAATTCCTTGGAAGTTTTTACATATTTTTTCCAATTGCCAATACCGATTACCTTAAATGCCTCTTTAACAAAATCTTCTACTGAATGGTTTTCGCCCGTTGCAATAACATAATCGTCAGGTTTGTCGTGTTGAAGCATAAGCCACATTGCCTGCACATAATCTCCGGCAAAGCCCCAATCCCTTCTTGCTGCCAAATTGCCAAGAATGAGGTGATCGGTTAGCCCTAATCGGATTCTGGCAACCTGGTGTGATATTTTACGTGTGACAAATTCCAAGCCTCTGCGTGGAGACTCGTGGTTAAACAATATGCCTGAAACTGCAAAAATATTATATGACTCCCTGTAGTTTATTGTTATCCAGTGTCCATAAATTTTCGCAACCCCGTAAGGGCTTCTTGGGTGGAAGGGCGTAGTTTCGGTTTGTGGAGACTCTACAACCTGGCCGAACATTTCAGACGATGATGCCTGATAAAATTTTGCCTTGGGGGCAAGCTGCCTGGTTGCTTCCAGCATTCGGGTGACACCAAGTGCCGTAAATTCCCCGGTTAAAACCGGCTGCGACCAGGATGTAGCAACAAAGCTTTGGGCAGCAAGGTTGTAGATTTCGTCAGGATTGGAAACCTCAACCGCAGTTGTTAATGACTGCTGATCCAGTAAATCGCCGGGTATTAATTCAATTTTATCCTCAATATGCTTAATTCTTTCGTAATTGGGGGTTGAAGTCCTCCTTGTCAAGCCAAAAACCTTGTAATTTTTTGAGAGCAAAAATTCTGCAAGGTAGGAGCCGTCCTGGCCGGTTATTCCTGTTATCAGTGCCCTTTTTTGCGACATTTATTTAACCATATCCCTTTCGTATTCAATTGTATCAAAAAGTGTTTTAGCGATTGGTATTTGCGGATACCAACCCGTTTGCTTTTGGAATTTTGAAAAGTCACAACTAATTTTCTCTATATCCATGTCTCTCATAAGTTTAGGGTCAAGTTTGACTTTAATTTCTACCTTTGAAAATGAAATTAATTCCTTTAATATATCAGCAATTTTGTAGGCTTTGCCAGAACCAATATTATATACATCACCCGGGTTGCCTTTTTCCAGAGCCAAAAGATATGCCTTGACCATGTCGCGCACGTCCGTAAAATCGCGCCAAGAGTCAAGATTCCCAACTAAAATTTCGCCTCCTCCAGCTTTTTCCAATTTGGCAATTTGTGAAGCAAACGCAGGAACCACAAATACTTTCGATTGGCCGGGGCCGATGTGGTTAAAGGGCCTCACACGAATTGTATTCAATTTATAACGCAAATAATACTGTAAACCCAATAAGTCCTGTGCGACTTTTGAAACTGCATACGGGGACCGGGGCGCAAGGGGGGTATTTTCTTTGATCGGCAAATATTTTCTTTGTACTGCACCATATTCATCTGCCGATCCTACAATTAAAATTTTTGCATTAGATTTAATTTGAGATAATATTTCCAGCAAATTTAGCTCTCCAATTATATTGTTTTCCAGGGTTTCTTTTGGGTTTAAAAAGCTTTGCGGGGGAGATGAAAAAGCGGCCAGATGAAAAATGTATTCAAAATCCTGGTTTTTTAAAATATTTTCCAAATCCTTTTTCCTTAGAATGTCGCATTTTATGATTTTGATTTTTTTCTCAAGTGATTTTGTATGTTGAGGAGAATGTCCGGGATGAATTAATCCATAGACTTCTATTCCGCTTGCGGTTAAGTGTTGGCTTAGGTGGCTTCCGACAAAACCTGCTGCTCCGGTAATTAATGCTCTTTTCATCGCCCGATGCCTGTATATGAAAAGCCAAGCTCCTTAACTTTTTTGGGGTCAAAAATATTGCGTCCATCTACTATTATTGGCTTTTTTAGCAATTTTTTTGCCTTTTCAAGATCCATCTGGACGAACTCCGGCCACTCTGTTACGACAACCATAGCATCTTTGTCTTTTAAGGCCAGATAGACATCGTTTGCGTATTCAATATCCGGTAAAACTTTCTTTGCAATTTCATTCGCTTTAGGGTCAAAGGCCGTAACTTTGCCGCCCAAATCCAAAATAGCCTGGACTATTTTGACCGAAGGGGCGTCTCTCATGTCATCAGTATTTGGTTTAAAAGCAAGACCCAGGATTGCAATTTTTACGCCGTTTAGGTTTTTGCCTTGTTTTTCAGTTAGGTTTAGTGCCACCCTGATTTTATTGATAAAATTGGCAATCTGGCCTGTATTGATTGCGTCAACTGCCCTCAAAAGTTCAAAGTCGTAGTCGAAATTTCTGGCCTGTGCAATAAAGGCAAGGACGTCTTTTGGCAGGCAGGAGCCGCCATAGCCCACACCGGGGTAGAGATAAGAATGGCCTATCCTTTTGTCTGCCCCAACACCCTGGACTACTTTTGAAACATCCGCTCCAGTGCGTTCGCAAATACAAGAAAGTGCGTTTGAGAAAGATATTTTTGTGGCCAGAAAAGCATTTGCCGCGTATTTGATAAGCTGGGCGCTTCTTAGATCACAGACGATTCTTTCTCCGGGCAAGGGGGCATGAAGTTCGAGAAGTATCTTTTGCGCTTTTTGACTGCTTGTGCCTATTACAATCCTATCCGGGTGAAGTGAGTCTTCAATTGCCGTTCCTTCCCGTAAAAATTCCGGGGACGATGCAAATTCGTATTTTGCCCTGGCATATTTTTTGACAGCTGCCTCGAGGTCGTCTTCGTAGCCGATTGGGATAGTGCTTTTTATGGTAATTAACGTATAGCCGGCCAAATTTTTTGCGGTTTCTTCAACTGCCGAAAATAAAAAGCTTAAGTCGGCTTCCCCGTTTTGTCTTGGGGGTGTGCCGACGCAAATGAAAACCACTTGTGATTTTGGGACAGATTGGCTGTATGATGTCGTGAATTGTAACCGCTTTTCTTTTGCGTTCCTATTTATGTACTCGGCAAGTGATGGTTCATAAAAGGGGACAATGCCCCTGTTCAGGCGGTCAACTTTCTCCTGGTCAATGTCTATGCAAAATACTTTATTGCCCAGCTCTGCAAAAATGGATGCCGTAACTAATCCTACATAACCTGCGCCTATTACAGTTATTGTCATAAGTTTATATAAAAACCACAGCCTTTTTCAGCGGTGTTGGTTTATTTTAGCCAAAAACAAGCCTTTAAATCAATTTTTGTGGCTTTGAGAATAAATTGCCTTAATCCCACTTTGCCAATCGGTTGGCCGAAACCCGATACTTTCAACTTTTTGTGTCAAAAGAGATGAATTTATAGGTCTTGGTGTTTTTGTTTTATCTTTTAAAAATTCAATAAGCGAACCTTTTTTCAGTTCTGAAGTCCCCATTCCAAAAACAGTCAGGAGTTCTTTTGCAAAATCATAAGGAGTTGATGGTGTAGGGCTTGTTATATGAAATATTCCCGACGAGTTACTTTTTATAAGGATTTCAAAAGCAGGAGCAAGGTCGTCTATGAAGGTGGGTGTAAATATTTGGTCGGCAAACATAGGGTACAGCGAGTTATTGCGGTATTTTTCAAGTATTTGTCTTGCAAAATCGGCTTTTGCCGGAAAATTTGCCCTATACGGATAAGCTATACGGATAATTAGGTGGTCACTAAGGCTTTTTTCTATTTCTTCTTCGGCGTTAATTTTGGTAATAGCGTACCATGGAATTTTTCCTAAATCGCCTCCCCTATTTGCGTTTTCACTGTACGGCGCATTCTGGCCATCGAAGACAAAATCCGTAGAGATAAATATTAATTTCCTCTGTGTTTTGGCACATTGTTCAATAACCTTATTTACTCCCTCAACATTAATTTGCCAGCAGCTGGCATTTTGGTCATTCCTTTGCTTTTCGGCTGCGTCAACATCGGTAAATGCTGAAAATAAGATTACATACTGAAAATCATGGTTTTTAAAAAAAGACCCGACTGACTGATCACTGGTTATATCTATCGAGTTCTGACCTTTTAAATCGGCTTTTATCAGAGATTTTTGGTATTTAAAAAGATCGCAAAAGCGCGACCCTACCATTGATGATGCACCAATAACGGCAATCCTGGGAAAGCTGTCAGATTCCAAAGTCCTCCCTTACGCTCTGCCAGGTGAAATTTTGGTCATGGTCTATTCTGCCTTCGTCTTCAGGGTTATAAAGCTGGGTTGGGAAATTCAAGAGGTAACCCGGTTCTTTGGAAATCACCATAAAACCATGGTAAGTTTCGGGCGGGATAATGACCATATACATTTCATCTTCAGAGGCGGGGCTCATTACAAATAAGTTTAACTTCCCGAAAGTTTTCGACTCGGGCCTTGGGTCGAAAACGGCAGTAATAATCCTTCCGGAGGCGCAGATAAACCTGTCGTTCTGGTTTTTGTGGACATGCCACTGGTCTTCGTCCCTGGCAATCCCGGAAGGTGTTATTGACATGTACTGCATGGAAAAAGCAAGCTCTTGGTCGTTAAAAACATCCTGCCAATCGCGCCTTAGAGTTTCAAACAAAACACCTGTCGGGTCTTTGTGGACCGTGAGTTTTCTAAATTTAATACCATCGACTAGTTCCTGCTGGTGTGCAAGGTCAAAATAACTGTTATTCATATGCTTATCTTTTAGTATACTGCCTTTGGTAATACTCTTCGTAATCTTTGTTTTTTAAGCTTTTCCACCAATTTTGGTTATTTTTATACCAGTTGATGGTTAATTTTAGTGCTTCCTCGAACTGGTACTTTGGCTGCCATCCCAGTTCCTTTTTTATTTTGGCAGCATCGATTGCGTATCTTCTGTCATGGCCGGGCCTGTCTGTGACATGTTCTATTTTTTCTTCACCAAAGCCGAGTATTTCCAGTATAAGTTTAATAACCTTAATGTTGGGAATGTCGTTGTCAACACCAATGCAATAAGTTTCCCCTACTTTTCCTTTTTGCAAAACCAGATCGATGGCGCTGCAATGGTCTTCGACATAAAGCCAGTCGCGGACATATAAACCGTCACCATATACGGGAACCTTGCCGCCTTCCAGTAAATTAGTAACTGACAG
>CAZEDQ010000006.1:0-34557 GCA_964511055.1 uncultured Gammaproteobacteria bacterium | reverse complement strand
TAAATATGTTGTTGCGGAAAATGCGGGGCAAATTGTAGGTGCAATTCTCTGCGACGAAGTCCACAGGGACATGCATTTAACCAACCTTGCTGTAAGAACTGAATTTAGAAGACGGAAAATTGCAACCAGCCTGATCCAAGCAGCAGAAACAAGAGCAGCGGGTCTGGGTTTGGAAAACTTGCGCCTTATCGCGGACAATGATGACCTTGTAGGCTTTTATCAAGATTTGGGTTTTGTACTAACAGACATGGAGACAAGAACAATGGTAAAAGCTCTTGCGTGTCTTTCGACGAACTGAAAATCATTACTGTCGGGCACAAAACTTAGCAAATAATAATCGTATATACTAACACCTTCATTTATGCCAAAAGAGCTGGATTTTGTAATCATTAGGAGTTATACCCAAGACGATCATAAAGCCTTGGAGCGATTACACCGGGAAAATTGGCCAAAACCTAAATCCGGCAAAGATTCAAATTCAGATGACCTTACTCCCGAACCTACCGAAACGGTTTTTATTGCCGGAAGCGGTACAGGCGAAATAGTAGGAAGTATCTATTATTACCCAAGAATTGTTGATGCTGATCTTCATAGTCTAGTTGTAAAAAAAGAATACAGAAGGCAAGGCATAGCAGCAGAACTAATCAAAGTAGCACAAGATCAAGCCCAAAGGGATGGATTTACCAAAATTATAATTGGTGCAGGGAATAAAAAATTAGTTAGGTATTACGAAAGTTTAGGTTTTAGTCTTATTTCAAATAGAAAAAAGAGATTGGCAAAAGACATTGGCACTACAAATAGACCAATTGACAACAACAATCTTTAAATCTATTGAAGGTTAAATTAATCTCTTTTCACCAATATTGATATAATTTTTACAAATGGCATCTTTAGAAAATCTGGAAGAAAGAATTTTAAGAATCGAAAATAGAAACAAAAAGGTCGAACTCGATAAAACTTGGGAAACGAGTATTACCAGGCGGGGGCTTTTGGTTTTGTTTACATACCTAGCAATTGGTTTTTATCTTAGCGCAATTGGCGTTTTAAATCCTTGGCTAAACGCCATTGTTCCCTCAATTGGTTTCTTGCTTTCTACATTAACCTTACAAGTCTTTAAAAAACTTTGGGAAAAGTACATCCACAAAGCCTAAAACCGCCAATTATGTTTGACTAGCCGAATACTTTCTGTTAAAATTCCACAAGATTATCTTTGGGTTTTGAAATGTGATAAGGCGCAACTGCGCCTTTTTTTGAATAAAATGAATTTTAATTTATATCAGCAGGTCGCCTTGGTACCTTTCACCGCGACAGACGCGGTTTCAGTCATGCCAATAGCGCTCCTCTGATATTTTTAAAAAATTAATAATATTTAAGTAATTTAAGGAGATTCTTTAAAAATGGCAATACAAGCAAGAACCGAATTTGCATCGGCACTAAACCAAGTTTGCTCGGAACGTGGTCTCGAACCTGAAGTCGTCATCGATTCAATCAAGCAGGCCATAATCGCCGCCTACCGTAAAGATTACGGTGAAGTGGAAGGGATTGATGTCGACTTAAATGTACAAACTGGGGAGGTTTCCCTTTCAAAAGACAAGAAAATTATTACTCCTCCCGGCTTTGGCCGTATTGCCGCCCAAACCGCCAAGCAAGTGATCTTGCAGCGGATTCGTGAAGCTGAAAAAAACGCAATCCTGGAAGAATATTCCTCTAAAGTGAACACTATCGTCTCAGGCTTAGTCCAGCGAATTTCAGGTCCCGTTGTTACAGTTAATCTTGGTAAAGCGGAAGGTATTATGCCTCCGGCAGAACAAGCCCATAACGAAAAATATTTTGTAAACCAAAGGCTAAAGTTTTACGTCATCGGTATTAAAGAAGGAGCAAGGGGCGAGGAGATTATTGTTTCCAGAAGCACCAACGGCCTTCTTGAGGGTCTTTTTAAACAGGAAGTTCCGGAAATTAGCCAAGGGACTGTGGAAATAAAAGCGATTGCAAGGGAAGCAGGATCAAGGTCAAAAATCGCTGTTTCTTCCAGCCAACTTGGGGTAGATCCGGTCGGTTCATGTGTAGGCCAAAAAGGGGTGAGGGTCCAGGCGGTAATAAACGAGCTTGGTGATGAGAAAATAGACATCATTGCCTATCAGGAGGATCCGGTTGAGTTTATAAAGTCAGCCCTGTCGCCAGCCAAAGACCTGCAGGTTAAAATCAACGAAAAAGAAAAAACAGCCGAGGTAACTACTCCCGACGATCAGCTTTCACTTGCAATTGGTAAAGAAGGCCAAAATGTAAGGCTGGCAGCTAAACTTACAGGTTATAGAATTGATATTCGCGGGAAAAGCGGAACACCCAAAGAAGTTGAAGCAAAGGAAAAAGCTCTGCAAGACGAGGCAAAACGCGCGCTTGGCGTAACAGAAGAAACAAACGAGCCCGTTGCAAAAGAAGAAAAACCCGCCGAAGCCCGTGACACTGATACGCAGAATGCTGCAGCTCAACCTGCTTCAAACCAACAGCAAACGGACGATGTACCCGCAGATGACAAAGAGCCACTTGTAGCAGATGAGCAGGAAAAAGCGGACGAAAAAGCCGCCGAAGAAATTACTCAGTCAATTAATGCGGGTGAAGATAAAAATCCTTCACCGGTAGATACTCCGGCACTTGCCGACGAACCTAAAACTGTTGAGACTGGTGATAGTAATCCGGATGGCGAAGAACCAGTTAAATGAAAAGCTTTTCGCTGTCTAAAAAATCAATAAACTATGACAAACACAAAGTTGGAAAACTCCCGTCCGCCAATAGTGACCCTTATGGGGCATGTCGATCACGGGAAAACGACCCTTCTTGACGCGATCAGAAAGACTAATGTAGTTGCCGGAGAACATGGTGGTATAACCCAGCATATTGGTGCTTACCAGATAGTCTTCAATGGGAACCCTATTACTTTTATTGACACACCCGGCCATGCGGCTTTTGAAAAAATGCGCTCGCGCGGTGCAGAAGCGGCCGATATTGTAATTTTGGTTGTTGCAGCAAACGATGGGGTAAAACCGCAAACTACAGAAGCCATAAAACACATAAAAAAAGCCCAAACACCAATAATTGTTGCAATCACAAAGACAGACCTTCCCAATATTAATATTGAAAAAGTTAAAAAAGGCTTGCAGGACCACGATGTTGTTATAGAAAGTTATGGCGGACAGGTACCTGTTGTAGAAGTTGCCGCGACCAAAGGGCAGGGTATAAACGATCTTCTGGAGGTTATCGAACTATTATGGCAAATTTCACCTCAACCAAATCTCCCAAATGATCCCATTGAAGCAGTTGTCGTAGAATCATACATGGACAAGAATCGTGGCGCTGTAGTTAGTGTTATTCCCCAAAAAGGTACCTTGAAAATTGGTAACAAAATTCAAATAGACGGGGAGCCCATAACAATCAGGGCTCTTATTAGTGACACGGGAGAAAACATAAAAGAAGCACCCCCGGGTAAACCGTGCGAAATTCTCGGTTTCAAGAAGGCAGTAGATGTCGGAACCATAATAAGGGATACAACTGTGACCCGCGAAATCCATAGCCAGAAATCGGCCTCACTTTCGGAAATTATTGCCAAGTCCCAAGAAGTAAAGGATAAATTCAAGATAATTGTCAAAGCCGACGTTTTAGGGTCCCTTGAGGCAATTCTTGCCAACTTGCCGCAAAATGTCTTAGTTGTATCCTCCGGGGTCGGTGAAGTACAGGCAAGCGACATCAATTTTGCCAAACTTGCGCACGCTCCAATCCTGGCATTTAATGTAAAAACTTCCCCCTCCGTGAAACAGCAGGCAGAAAGAGAAGGGGTAATGGTCAGGCCATATCAAATCATATATGAACTTATTTCTGACATTGAAGATGTATCAACAGGGTTTGAAGCGGCAAAACAGGAGAAAAAAGTAAAAAGTCAAGCCCAAATTGTGGCAATCTTTAATATCGAGGGCAAAAAAGTCGCAGGGTCCAAAGTTACTAAAGGCAAATTGAAAATAAATGACGACGTAATCATCAGATCTCCTGGCGAACAGCCAAAAGAATCAAAAATATCCTCAATTAAAAAATATAAAAAAGATGTAGAATCTGTTGTGGCAGGCCAGGACTGCGGAATATGCTTTTCCAATGATCTTGACTTTAAAGAAGGGGATATAATAGAATCTCTGGGCTAAATTTATACCCATTGTAAAATGGACGACTATTTAAAACAGCAAACACTGGACAAAATAACCAAAGCAAACAAGATTATAATCGTTGTTTCCCGACAAGCAGCCTTAGACGGCTTAGCCTCTGGTTTAGCGCTTTATCTTTCATTGTCAAAACTTGGCAAACCATCTTCAATAATTGCGAAAAGCCCTACGGTAGAAGAGGCAAATAAGCTGTATGGAGTAGATAAAATAGGAAAAAATGATGATAAAAAAAACCTTGTAATCAACGTAGAAAATGCGGTTACAAATGTTGACAAGGTAACATATTCACTTCAAGACAGCCGTCTTAAAATTGTTGTTCATAGCTTACCAAATTCATTTGGGATTTCCGAAAGCGACGTTTCATTCTCCAAAGAGGGATCAAATCCGGATTTAGTAATTGCCATCGGTTACAAATCAAATGAAGAAATGAGAAACGATATTACTCATGAACAAACAATAAACTCAGATACTTTTATAATAAACATAAATAACACCCAAACGAACCAAAATTTTGCTCAGATAAACATTCTAGAAGATGGGGCGGCAAGTATTAGTGAGGTCACAACTAAACTGTTGCAAGAGTTGGCATTGCCAATAGACGAAGACGTAGCGTTCAATCTTTACACAGGCATTTCATATGCTACCCAAAGTTTCTCACCGGCCTACGCAACGCCGGTTAGTTTTGAAGCAGCTCAATGGTTAATTAAGTTTGGTGCGGGGAAAGCTAGTTTTGCAAACACAACAACTTCTCAAAACATGCGCCCGGAGCAGGCCACAAATGAAAAGGTAAATTTCATAAAAGAAACGGGTCCCATACAGGAAGAAGTAACAATTGCTGAGAAATCCCAGGAAGACTGGTTAAAACCACCCAAAATCTATCACGGGTCGAAGGCTTTTGACACAGATTCATAATTACTATATACTTGGTTTTCTATAATATGAGTGCTACATCGAAAAAACAGGTAATAGATAAATTTAAAACCCACGAAGGGGATACGGGTTCCCCTGAAGTTCAGGTGGCATTGATTTCCCAGCGTATAACAAACGTTGCCGACCATTTAAAATCACATGCTCATGACAACCATTCAAGACGAGGCTTGCTTTCCATGATTAACAAAAGAAGAAGGCTTCTCCACTACTTAATGAGAAAAGCACCGGACAGATATAAAGATATTATTGGCAAACTTGGGATGAGCAAATAAAAAGCGCTTGCTTTTCCTAAAGTTATAGGTTATAATTAACTTTAACGTACTGGGAAAAGAGATGGTTGGAAGTTGTGTAATATGAATCAGTATTTGGTTTGAATTACCCGATTTCTAACTCCTCTATTTCCCACAGGTACTAAATTTATTTGATGCAAAAGAAAGTTGTTAAAAAAGAACTTGAAATTGGCGGCAAAAAGCTTATCCTTGAAACTGGGGATTTGGCAGGCCACGCTAATGCGGCTGTTTTAGCAACATATGGTGAAACGGTTGTCTTGGCAACAGCAGTTTCCCAAAATCCAAGTCAGGATTTAGGTTATTTTCCCCTGTCAGTTGATCTGGATGAAAAATTGTATGCCGGAGGACGCATCTCAACTTCCAGGTTTATAAAACGCGAGAACCGGCCAAGCGAAAAAGCAATTTTAACCTCAAGACTGATAGACAGAAGCATCAGACCACTATTCCCAAAAGATTACCAGGCCGAAGTCCAGATAATAATCACAGTTCTTTCAATCGACAATTCAAATGACCCGGATATTCCTTCACTTATTGCAACATCGGCAGCTTTAGCAATATCAAACATTCCATGGGGTGGCCCCATTTCCGGTTTGAGAGTTGGTTTAAAAGATGGTGGTTACATCATCAACCCGACGGAAGAAGAGAGGGCAGTTTCACCTTTGGATGTAATTTTTGCTTCAACACAAGATGAAGCTGTAATGATAGAAACTCAAGCAAGGGAAGTCGATGAAAAAACTGTCTCTGGTGCCTTTAAATTCGCAATGGAAGCAGGCAAATCCATCCTTAAGCTAATTGACGATTTTGTAAAAGAAGCTGGTCAAACGAAGCAGGAATATAAAGTCGAAAAACTCCAACCCCAAACGGAAAGTAAAGTCCGTCAGTTCATAGAAAAAAATATAATGGCGGATTTTGACATTAAAAGCCAGGACGAAGGCTGGTTTGGCGACTCTCTGAAAATTTTAGAAGAAGAATTTATTAATAAGGAAGAAAATAAAGAACTAAAAGAAGCAAAAAAAGAAGATCTAAGTTCAAAAATCCTGGCCAATATTTTAGAGGACGTTGTTACCGATAAGCTCAGGGATGATATTCTAATTCACAACAAGAGGCCGGACGGAAGAAAAACTGACGAAATTAGGGAACTTACTATAAAAGCTGGTTTACTCCCGCGGACACACGGTTCAGCGGTTTTCCAAAGGGGCGAAACGCAGGTGCTTTCCATTGTCACTTTAGGGTCACCTGCTTTGGAGCAGCTCATAGAAGGTATGTATGGGGAAGAGACCAAAAGGTACATGCACCATTACAATTTTCCGCCGTTTTCATCCGGTGAAGTTAAAAGAAGAGGTGCGCCCGGAAGAAGAGAAATTGGCCACGGCGCATTGGCAGAAAAAGCGCTTGCTCCAGTTATTCCGACAACCGACCAGTTCCCTTACACAATAAGAGTCGTTTCCGAAGTTTTATCCTCGGCAGGCTCAACTTCCCAGGCATCTGTTTGTGCCTCAACCATAGCTTTAATGGACGCGGGTGTTCCCATAAAAGAGCCTGTAGCAGGAATCTCCATCGGTCTCATCACCGACAAAAAAGACAGGTCAAAGTATGTAACGATCACCGATATTGCTTACCAGGAAGATGCCCAGGGCGATATGGATTTTAAAGTTGCTGGTACAAAAAACGGTATTACGGCAATCCAAATGGACATAAAACTAAATGGGTTGACGATGAAAATCCTTGAAGAGTCTTTGGAAAAAGCACGAACTGCAAGGCTACATTTGCTTGGCGAAATGCTAAAGGTGATTCCGGAAACCAGGAAACAACTTTCAAAGCATGCCCCGCGGGTTATTGTGGTTAAAATTGACCCATCCAAAATCGGTGAGGTTGTTGGCTCCGGTGGCAGGGTAATTAATAAAATTATTGCCGAAACCGGTGCCGCTATAGACATAACGGACGACGGAAATGTTACTATCAGCAGCAAAGATGCGCAAGCTTGCCAAAAGGCGGCAGACTGGGTTGAGGGAATTGTCAAAGAGCCGCAACCAAATGAAGAGTACGAAGGTACCGTAAAAAGAATTATGAATTTCGGTGCATTTGTAGAAATCCTTCCAGGTAAAGAGGGATTAGTTCACATTTCGCAACTTGCTCCCGAACGGGTTGAAAATGTAGAGGACGTTGTAAAAATAGGGCAAAAAGTGAAAGTAAGGGTCGTTGAAGTTGATGACCAGGGTAGGCTAAACCTGTCCATGCTTTTTGGGGACGACGCCAGACAGAAAGTAGACCGTCCGCCAAGACGGGATTTTCCAAGGGGTAGATTTGATAACAACCGTGGTAGTAGGGATAGGGGACCAAGAAGAGGGCCAAAAAGGTTTTAAAGATGAAGCCAAGTCCCAGAATCATTTTGGGAGCAGTAGCCTCGGCAGCAGTTTTACTCACCTTTTTATTTACAACAAATTTTTTTTCAAAAAACGATAGCAGTTATTTGCTGTTAACGTCCGAAGAAAACCGCTTCAACCTAAAGTTTTTTATTCAAGAAAACGACCGGGATACTATTAACACTCTGTTAGCAAAACTCAACATTCCTCAAGATGTACAGGACGGTGTCCGCTTCCAGTTGGATAGCACCTCTTCGGCAAGGCTAGCATTTATAACCCCAATAAAGGCCAATTTAAAATTAACGGATAAAACAGTTAGTCTTTCCGGGGAAACGTCAATCCCGGCAATTTCAAACCAACTTGATATAGTAAAAATTAAAGTTCCCAAAACAACAAACCTTGCAATTTTTGCTCCGAATTTAGGTAGGTTTGTAAAGGCCAGATTAAATGTTCCGGAAAATATTTCCGGCTGGTTCGACCGCAACCTAGATAGTTCCCAAGGCAGCTATCTGGTGCTGTATGGTTCAAATGCCGACTTTTCTCTTATATTTAAAAACAGCCAGATAAGCTTTGAAGAGCCAAAAAACATCAAGAATTCTTCCGGCGAACCAATTTACAAAGAAGAAACAGGCAGTGATGCCAACTTTCACCTCTTACAAATTCCAAGTATTGATCCGCAAAACCAATCACCCCAAACTCTTACTTTCTTTACGCTTGGGGACTATCTTGTAATGTCATCTTCCCCGGATGCGGCAAAAGTATTCATTGGTTCTCAAAAAGAATCTGATTCCATTGAATTTCCCAAATCCCAAAATACCCCTAAAGCCTCAATGGTAATGGAATATTTAAACACTGACGACAATCCGGCGCCTGAATTGTTAGCAGAATTTTTACTTCAAAACTGGCAGGGCACAAGCCGTCCGAAATCGAAACTGGCTGGGTCTTTGAAAAATATACAAGACGCAACATTTACTTTGAAGGCGCAAGCGTTTTCTGGTTTAATTAATCTAAAGTGAGCGCCACATCTGCCCAGTTCGAAGATATTAACTTTCTGGAAACGAAATTAAACTCCGGCAGCCTTCCTAAAGATCTTTTTGAGAAAGCCAAGGCGGATATTGAACGTTTAGTTCGTTTGGCTTCCAGTAAAGGTTACGGGGAAGAATACGATGCAGTTTCCAGGTATCTTGACTGGGTTGTTTCCTTGCCATGGAGCGTGAGGAGCAAAGACGTACTCTCATTGGATAATGCCAAAAAAGTTTTAGATTCCAATCATTATGGTTTGGAAAACATCAAAGAAAGGATTTTGGAATTTGTTTCGGTTGCCAACTTAAGGAGTGCCGCCGGCCAGGAAAGTAACTCGCCGGCCATTTTACTTTTAGGCCTCGTCGGCACCGGCAAAACGACAATGGCCTATTCAATTGCCCAGGCGCTCGGCCGGAAATTTGGCCGAATTCCAATGGGGGGCATGGGCGATGCTGCACAATTAAGGGGCCGTTCCAGGGCCCATCCGGACGCCGAACCAGGACAAATTGTCAAAGTATTAAGACGCGTTCAAACAAAAAATCCGGTTATTTTATTAGACGAGATAGATCGGGTTACCGAAGAAGCAAAAGCAGATATTATGGGGGTTTTAGTAGAACTTTTAGACCCGGAACAAAATAGCGCTTATATTGACCATTACATAGATTACCCCTTTGACCTATCGGAAGTACTTTTTATAACAACTGCCAACAATACGGGAGGAATCGCGACAGCAGTTTTGGACAGGCTTGAAGTTATAGAAATGCCCAGCTACACGGATCAGCAGAAAATAATAATAGCCAAGGACTATTTACTTCCCAGAGCGCTTTCAGCATCCGGGTTGGCAGCAGGTGATGTTGTAATAGAAGACAAAGTTTGGAGCCACATTGTAAGACCGTTGGGGTTTGATGCAGGCATGAGGACACTGGACAGGACAATTAAGGCCATTTGCAGGAAAGTTGCCAAACTGAAACTTGAAGAAAAAGTTTCCAAAGCCGCGATAACCGAAGCAAACTATAAAGAATACTTACTATCATATTAAATATCGTGTCGTATCGGGTACCCTACTCGTAGCGAAGGTATTTAATACCTTCGCGGAGAGAGGATAAATTGCTTGCAATTTAGCCTGCTCATCGAGAGGGTATAAAATATCCTATTCGTAGAAAGGGTACAAAGTACCCTACACAAAGTGAGGGTATGAAATACCCTATAGCATTTTTACTGGTATTTGATGTAAAATAAAAAAGGATGAAAAAGCGTAAATACAAAAGAGCTAAATCTGCACCCGTTCATCTGGAGAAAAAAACAATTGTAACCGTACTTGGCATCGCACTCATTGCTTTTTCCCTGCTACTCACGGTATCGCTCTTTACCAAAACTGGCGCCCTGCAATCGTTAAAAGATTATTTCTATAACTTATTCGGGATTGGGGTTATCTTCGTGCCTCTCGTAGTAATATTAATTAGTTTTCCTTTACTTTCAATAAAAATCAAGTTCTCAAAACCTAATGTCATAGCAGGATCAGTCGGCGCAGCCCTTTCTTTTTTAGGGCTGGTTGCTGCTTTTTCGGATAATTTGTCCGGAGTTCTGGGGGCCTCGCTCTGGCAAGTCTCAAAATCGCTTTTAACCCCGGTCGGTGCCTTTGTTGTTCTGTTTTTCGCCTTTCTGGCAACAAGTGTCATTGCCGCAAATACAAGCCTGGAACAAGTTGCAAAAGTTGTGGCTTGGATATTTAAAAAACTCTCAAGTATTATAGGCGCTTTAAAACGCCTGATTTTCAGGGCCGCAAAACCAAAATTTATAACAAAATCCGGGCAAACTACAGAGAGAATTCATCTTCCCAGAAACCTCGATTCGCCTGTTAACCAAAAGCAGGAAGGACTAACACAAAGTGTTGTTGTAAATTCCCCCGGCCAAAATAAAATTTGGCAGTATCCACCTCTTTCTCTACTTGCAGAAAGTCGCGGAGCCCAGGCCAACCGCGGCAATTTAAAGCAAAATGCCCACACTATCGAAAAGACCTTGGAAAGTTTTGGTATAACTGCCAAGGTTGTAGAAGTAAACTTGGGTCCAACTATCACCCAATACGCTTTAGAAATTCCGATGGGTACAAAACTCTCAAAAATATTAGCGCTCCAAAACGATTTGGCATTAGCACTGGCAACTTCAACCGGCAACGTCCGAGTAGAAGCCCCAATTCCGGGCAAATCCTTGGTAGGAATTGAAATCCCCAACATTTCACCGGAAATGGTCTCCCTCAAAAATATTCTTTCAAACGGCAATATGCGTGCCAACAAATCAAAGCTAGCAGTAGGTCTTGGGCTTGATGTTTCCGGCAATCCGGTAATAACCGACGTTGCCCGGCTTCCTCACGTTTTAGTTGCCGGTACAACCGGTTCCGGCAAATCGGTACTTATAAATGCCTTAATTGCCACTCTTCTTTTTAGGGCAAGCCCACAGGAAGTGAAACTTATACTGGTTGACCCAAAGCGCGTTGAATTAACCGAATATAACGATATTCCTCACTTACTAACTCCGGTCATAGTCGAGCCGGAAAAAATTCTTTCGGCCCTAAAGTGGGCAACAACCGAAATGGACAGGCGCTACAAAATGTTCCATGATGCCCAAGTCAGAAACATTGCCAGCTTTAATGAGCTTTCCGGTTTTCAAGCCTTACCATATATTGTCATCGTTATCGACGAGCTGCAGAACTTAATGGAATTTGCACCTGTTGAGGTTGAAGACACAATTGTCCGTCTTGCTGCCATGGCCAGGGCAACCGGAATACATTTGGTTCTTGCAACCCAAAGGCCCTCCGTTGACGTAATTACCGGCCTTATAAAAGCGAACATTCCATGCCGCATCGCATTTAACGTATCTTCAATGGTTGATTCAAGGGTAATAATTGACCAGCCAGGCGCCGAAAAACTTCTTGGGAAAGGGGATATGCTTTATGTTCCGCCCGATGCCTCAAAACCAATGAGAATTCAAGGTGTTTATGTTTCTGATACCGAAATTAGAAATCTAATCGGATTCCTTAAAAGTTCCGGCATTACTCCCGAATATACCGAAGAAGTGATTCACATGCCTATCGGTAAAATGAAAGGTACACCCGGCACAAGCGGCGACCAAGACGATCTTTTCGAAGAGGCAGTCCGCACAATTTGTCAATACGATAGGGCGTCTGCTTCTCTTTTGCAAAGAAGGCTTAGGATCGGTTATGCTCGTGCAGCAAGGCTTTTGGACGAACTGGAGATGGCAGGTATTGTAGGTCCCGGAGACGGTTCAAAACCAAGAGACGTATTGGTAAAAAATCCGGATGACTATTTTCAAGCCCAAGCCCAGAGCCAGTCTGAAGCTAATTTATAGCTAGAATGAAAAGGCTAGGCGAAATTCTCCAGGAAGCACGCAAAAAAAAACACATCTCGCAAATCCGCGCCGCAGCCGACCTTCTTATTAAAAAGGAACACATCGAAGCACTCGAAAACCAAAATTGGCCAGATTTGCCCGAGCCGACTTTTGTAAAAGGTTTCATAAAAACCTACGCAAACTATCTGGGTCTTGATCCTGTACATGTTTTGGCTATTTACCGCCGCGAATTCGACGAGTCAAAATTTCAAAAACCGCGGCCAAACCCCAGGGCAGAAAAAAGGCTTTTTTTAACTCCAAGTCGAATAATAAACATCTTATTTATATCTGCAATTTTAATCTTCATTGCCTACATCGGGATTACTTTTTCCTCAATTCTTTCAGCGCCTAAACTGGAAGTAATATCACCACCGGCAGACGAAACAACATCTGTTCCTGTTGCCCAAATTATCGGTAAGACCGATTCCGAAGCAACTGTTTCAATAGAAGGCCAATTTGTGCCTGTTGACGGCCAGGGTAATTTTTCCAAAGAGTACTCGCTCTCGGAAGGCAAAAATGTAATTGAAGTAATAGCCGCCAAACGTCTCTCTCCAAAGGCAAAAATAACAAGGACTATCAGGCTTATTCGTTAAATTTGTGTTAATTGTCATTGACAAAAATTGCAAGTTAAAGTATACCTACAATTACGCTAAACGACTTAAAACGTTTAGCATACTTGCCCATGGACACAACACAAGCAATTATTCTCACGGTCATAATAGTCCTGACAATCTTCTTGGCCATTATCGGCTATCAGCTTTTTTTCGTCTTAAAAGAACTGAGGCTTACACTCAAAAAAACAAACAGGATATTGGACGATACCCAGGATTTTGTGACACAAATAAAAAAACCGATTGAATCTGCAAACAGTATCATATCAGCAATAACAACCGGTGCCGGCATTGCCCATTTTCTAAAAAAATTTAAGGAGGAGGAAAAACATGAACGAAGAGAAAAGTAGCTCTCTAAATACTTTTATAACTGGTGCAGTTTTTGGAGCAGTAGTTACCTTTCTTTTTGCAACCAAAACCGGCAGGAAAATTAAAGACGAACTTTTAGAGGAAGGTGCAAGACTGATTGATACAATATCCGAGGAAATAGAGGAAGCACCCGGACAGATAAAAGAGGGTAAAAAGGAGATAAAAAAAGAACTGGAGCACGGAAAAGATCAAATAATTGATGCTGCCCAGACAGCAGTCGACTCAACCGGCGAAATCCTCCGCGAAGTGCCAGAACAAATTGAGGCTATCCAGAAAAAAGGCCGCCACTTCTTTTTCTCCAAAAAAAGCCACCCCAAAAACGAATCCTAAGCAGCAAAAACAGATTAACTACGTATTTTTCAGCAAAGAAAAAGCCCTCTCGATATCTTTAGCGCCCAAAACAATTGTGAGTTCTGTATAAGTTGAGATTGTTTCAATCATATTAATTCCTTCCCAAGCCAATACTTTTAAAATTGAATATAAAACACCGGGAGTTTTTGTAGCCTCTTCAGGAATTCTGATTGTAAGAGACGACAAACCACCAATACTACAAATTGCGGCTTCATTTTTAAATATCTCCTTGATATCATTTTCAACCGCCTCACTCGCAATTACGGTAACTTGGCTTATCCCATGGGAAACGGTTATAAAAATATCTTTTCTTCCGGCAGTTCTCTCAAGAATTTTGTTTTGGGCATCTCCCAGCGTTGGTGAATTCAAAAAAGTATAATCAACCAGGTTGGAGCGAATTGTAATGTCGCCCAAATTTTTTAAAACCTGATCCCCTTTGGGAACCGATTTTTTTAAACTAACAGACGCCCTTTTTAGAGCCATTATAATTGCGCCCTCTTTAATATCTTTAAATAGGCGTTTTTCAATCTCTGGCTTTAGATAGCGGGCAAGAGAAGAAAAATTTACTAAGTCTTCAGCAATCGCTGTTTCCATAAACGGCGATTTTTTAATCAACTCCTCGACAACTGTAGTAGTTGAGATCATGTATTGTTAATAATTTAACAAAATATACAAAAATTGTCAAGTATTGTTAAAAATTTGACTATATTATAAATGTGATGTTTAATTCACTCAATATGAATGAACTTTTAGGACATCACATTGAGACGGAAGCAACAAACGGTGCAACTCCCATACTTGTTTCCGGTCTTCCTGGTAATATGGCGACGCTTACGGCAGAAGCGCTGTCACAAGATGCCCGGTTCAACCTTTTACCTTTTGCAACTACTTCTGAAAGGCAAAGGAACACGAGTCAAAGGCTAAATAATGGTCGAAGGGTTAACTTATTGAACTATTACCCCCTTGATCTTCCCGAAGGAACGATTGCCATTGACTTCACTACTCCCCAAAGTGCTGAAATAAACGCAATAAACTACACACAGCGAAGAATACCCTTTGTTATGGGTACAACCGGTGGTAACAGGGATGCAATTGAAGAGATGGTCAGAAACAGTGAAATCAGCGCGGTTATTGCGCCAAATATGAATATGGACGTCATCTCAAGGCAGATTGAAATTGACCAAATAGCAGAATTTGACCCGGATTTTTTTAGGGGTTCAAGTGTTCACATTCGTGAAAGCCATCAAAAAACAAAAAGGGATATTAGCGGGACGGCACTGGCTTTTAAAGCACAATTTGAAAGACATGGAGCAGAAGTTGCGCCGATAGAAAGCATTCGTGATACAGAAGCACAACTGTCGCTTGGAATCCCCAATCCGGATGCTGGCCACGGCTATCACTGGATATGGGTTACCAATCCAAACGGGGAACATATCTACAGATTCGAAACTAAAATTAACGGTAGGGAGTCATATGTTGACGGTACACTAGCTGCTGCCGAATTCTTACACAGAAGAATGCAAGAGGGCGCAAGAGGCCAAGTCTTTACAATGCGCGACGTTGTCCAGGATTTAAGGAGGGCAGCATGAAAGAAGCAGATCAATTTGGAAGATTACATACGGCAATGGTTTCTCCATTTGGTAGAAACGGGGAATTGAATGTTGAACAAGCGGAAAGGTTAGCAACACACCTAGTTGATACGGGCACAACGACTGTCGTTGTTACCGGAACAACTGGGGAATCACCAACCTTAACGGAAAGGGAAAGAAGAATACTTATAAATGCCGCTCAAAAAGGTGTCGGCGGCCGAGCAAAAGTGATTGCAGGAACTGGAACAAACTCAACCGCACAAAGTATTGATCTTTCAAGACAAGCCCAAGCTGAAGGCGCCCAAGGTTTATTATTAGTTACTCCTTATTACAATAAACCAACACAGGAGGGATTATTTAGGCACTTTGCAGCAATTGCTGAAGCTGTCGATTTACCTCTGATACTTTACAACGTTCCATCGAGAACCGGGGTTAATCTTGAAGCAAGAACAGTTGAAAGGCTTGATAGGGAATATGGAAATATTGTCGGTGATAAAGAAGCCGTTGGTTTAAAAACTGAAGTGAAAAATGGAGAAGACAAAATCACTGGAGAGGTTCAAATTGCCCTCATTCTGGAAAATCGGACCGAGGGTTTTGAAATTTGGAGCGGAAATGACCAGGACACTTTACCAATGATGAGGCAAGGTGCTTATGGTGTTGTGTCTGTAGCAAGCCATTTGACCGGAGATTTAATCAGCAGAATGATTAATCACCACGTCGTTGGGGAGGACGAACAGGCACAACAATTACACGACCGCTTAATGCCGCTCTTTGAAGCTCTGTTTCCGCCAACCTCACCGGAACCATCACCGGCTTCTGTAAAAGCAATGCTTAATATTACCGGAATGGAGGTGGGTGGCTTGAGATTACCATTAGTTGAAGTACCCGATTCATACAAAGCTAGGCTTCAGGTTCTTCTTGCAGAATATGACCTTACCAATGGACCGTAGAGGTAAAATTACAGTCAATCTAATTTTTCCAGGTTGCTTTAGGGCAACCTGTTTTTTTTACTGCTATAATTTAAAAGAAATTACATGAGCAAAGCGAATATAATTAACCTCAAATGACATCTTTAGAACTTCGACAGAAGTATTTAAAATTTTTCCAAAGTAAGGGACATAAAATCATCCCGTCAGCATCCCTAATTCCACCAGAAGAAGTCGAACTTGCAGGAACAGAACGTGTGCTTTTTACCACTGCTGGAATGCATCCTTTAATTCCTTATTTATTAGGAAAAACTCATCCGGAGGGCAAACGCCTGGTCAACATCCAAAAATGTTTGCGTACCGATGATATTGACGATGTTGGCGATACTACCCATAACACTTTTTTCGAAATGCTCGGCAACTGGTCACTGGGTGATCCTGCCTCGCCTGCCCGCTCCGCCGGATCGAGGCGAGACGGCATCGGACAAGGCGGGCCAGCCTCGACGAGTCTAGGCGGGTATTGGAAAAAAGAAGCAATCTCATGGTCGTATGAGTTCTTGATCAATAAGCTAAAACTCGACGCAAAACGGATTTATGTTTCAGTTTTTGCAGGGGACGAAGATGCTCCATTCGATCAGGAATCCTTCGACACATGGAAAACACTTGGAGTTCCCGAAAACCATATCGCCAAATACGGCAAAGGGGACAACTGGTGGCCGACAGGCGGTGAAAAACCGGGGCCCCAAGGGCCTGACACGGAGATGTTTTATGACACAAATCCAGCTTCAAAATCACCAATTGATCCCTCGGTAAACAATCAGCGATTCGTCGAAATCTGGAATGACGTTTTTATGCAGTACGAAAGGAATAACGATGGATCATATTCCGAACTCAAGCAAAAAAATGTTGACACAGGAATGGGTCTCGAGCGCATCTTAACGGTTTTACAAAATGTCCCGTCAATTTACGAAACCGATGTTTTCCTGCCGCTAATGAAAAAAATCGAGGATTTATCATCAGTGTTTATTGAATCATCCGCTCGAATTGTCGCCGACCATATCCGCGCATCAGTCTTTTTAATTGCGGACAGTGTCACACCGTCAAATGTTGATCGCGGTTACATCCTCCGCCGCCTTATAAGACGCACCATCCGCCATGCAGCCCTTTTAAAGATTGATCAGGAATTTTTACGAGACTTGTCAAAGATGGTTATCAAAACTTATGGAGATATTTATCCTAGTCTTTCCGAACATCAGGAATTAATCACTCAAGAACTCCAAAAGGAAGAACAAAAATTTAAAAAAGCGCTGGATGTTGGCATCAAACATTTTGAAAAAATCTCCGGGAATATCTCCGCCCAAAATGCCTTCGACCTTTACCAGAATTTCGGTTTTCCGATTGAGTTAACTGTCGAGCTTGCCAAAGAAAAAAATAAAAAAGTCAATTCAGCGGGTTTTGAAAAATTATTAAAAACCCATCAGGAACTTTCAAGATCGGCAGGCGAAAAAACCAAAGGTGGGCTTGCCATCCAAAGTGATACTGCGGCCAAATATCACACCGCAACCCATATTTTGCATCAGGCACTACGCGAGGTATTAGGAGAACATGTCCATCAAACCGGGTCACACATCACAAACGAGCGTCTGCGTTTCGACTTTGTTCATCACGAAAAATTAACAGATCAACAAATAAAATCTGTCGAAGATTTGGTTAACCAAAAAATCAGAGAAAACCTTCCGGTCCGTCAGGAAACAATGCCCAAGGGGGTAGCTGATGAAATTGGGGCAATCGGGCTGTTCCGCGAAAAATACGGCGATTTAGTTAATATCTACTTTATTGGCCAGTCACCAGATCCCAAACTAGCTTTTTCCAAAGAATTTTGCGGAGGGCCACACGCCAAATCAACCGGCGAGTTAAACAATTTTAAGATCAATAAAGAGGAATCGGCAGGGTCTGGAATTAGGCGAATATATGCTACAATAGATTAATAAATTTCAAATAATTTCATGGACCCAACTGCCCAAACGAATAACCCAAACCCTCAAGGAGATTCTGCAAAAAGCCCTATTGAGCCGGGTCAATTTGTTGTCGCAGGCGAAGACCTAATTCAGGGCACCAGCCAACCGGTTCCACAGCAAGTGCCACCCGTGCAAACGCCACCACAAGCTAGTGCTCCACGACCGGGTTTCTCCCTAGCACAAGATAAAAATTTAGCTCAAAGTTATCCGACTCCACCCCCACCTCCGCCCCCTCCACCACCACCACCACCCGCTCCGCAACAACCCGAACAGCCTATGCAGCCGGACCCAACACCCTTTACCGGTCCGGGTCAAATACCAAATACTCCGGTTTCACCCCCACCTCCGGGTTCAAAAATGAAAAAGCTAAAACTTTTTGTAATCATAATTGCCGTTCTTGTATTAATAGGAATTGTTGCAGCTGTCGCCTGGTTTTTTGTCTTACAAAAACCGCAAGCTCCGGAAAGCGCCAAAACCCAGGATACCCAACAGGTTATTGAGCCAACCCCTACACCACAAGTACCAACCGGCGGGTTTGGGCAATTGCCCCAGGCAACAAATGGTGCTGAGGCAAGCGAGTCGGGTCAAACCCCTACGTTTCCTCCACCGTTGGCGCCTTAAGACTTAAAAAGTCCTAAAAAGGCATGTTTGGCCTGATATAATGATAGACGAGAATAATGGGCATAAATATATTTTCCGCTTTTTCTAAAAAGCAGCCAACTCCGCAGGACACTACCTACTTAGCATTAACTCTCACCCCAAACAAAACAATTGCGGCCATTTGGGTGTTGAGAGGCGAAGATGTTCAAGTACTGGGTATTGCCAATAAATCATTTGAGAATGTTGAGGCTCTTGTCCATGAATCGGCAGTAGCAATCGATACTGCCGGAAAACTTGCCAAAAGCGATGTTTCCCAAACGGTATTCGGCCTTTCCAGTTCTTATTTTGAAGGCAAAAACCTTTCTTCTGAATCTTCGGCTATTCTAAAAAGCTTGGCAGAAGAGCTTGACCTAAGTGCCCAGGCATATGTTTCACTGGCTTCATCAATTAGCCATTATCTGAAAATCCGCGAGTCGGTAACTCCTCAGGTAATTTTGATAGGTTCATTTGCTGAATTTACAGAAGTCCACCTTGTTAGAAACAACCAGGTTACAGTCACAAAAACATCTAGATCGGAAGCTACCATTGAAAAAATAACCCAACTTGTCAGCCAGATCAAAACTGAAGAAGGGCAGGATTTACCTTCCAGAATAATAGTTTATGGGGCAGTAGAAGATTCACACTTCGGGAAGGAAATAACAAAAAAGGAAGAATGGAAAGATATTTTTGTCAGCGCTCCCAAGATAGATTTTTTAGAAGATGATCAAATCGCGGAAGCAATTGCTTATTCCCAGGCTGCTGATGTTCTCGGCCATGACCCAATATTAACCGGGGCCGAACAAAAAACTGATGCTCTTAAAACCGAAAATGATGCACCCGACGAAACCCAGATTGAAAAACCGGCACAACATAAAGAAACCGCTATTGCAAACGATATGGGATTTATCGAGGGTGAGGACATTTTGGAAACTGACAGCAAAGCACCCAAAGAGGAAATTAAGGGCACCAAAGATGAGCTTAAAAACGTAGAAGCGGTCGAACGATATGCCGTAGAAGGTGAACAAGAAAAGCAGCAGGAAAAAATGGAGCCGGAGAAACCGGCAACAACTGCAACAAAAAAAGGCCAAAGCCTGATAGAAAAAATTACAACTCTAGCTTGGTTGCCAAATGTTTTCAGTTTTACCAAAGGCTCAAAATCAAAAAAAACTTTAATGGTTATTTTGGCCTGTATTCTAATCTTTTTGGTAGGTGGAACTTATATTGCCTCAAGAACCCTTGCCAGCGTGCAGATTATAATTAAAGCAAATACACAAGTACAGCAGGGTGATTTTAAAGTTACTGCCCAAAGAGGCGGCATATTTGACGCTTCACAAAACTTGATACCCGGTGAAGAAATCTCAGCTTCTGTTGATGGAAACCAAAAGGCTGTCACAACAGGCACTAAAAATACCGGTGACAAAGCAAAGGGGCAAGTCAAAGTTTTTAATTGGACAACCAGCCCGAAGACATTCTCACAAGGGACGGTTTTAATTTCTTCAAATGGTGTTAAATTTACATTGGATTCCGATATTGATGTTGCATCCCGAAGCGCTTCGCTTCCGGGAGAGAAACAAACTGATGTGACTGCCCAGGATTTTGGGACGGATGGTAACATTTCCGCAGCCTCAGATCTTACTTTCCAGCAATACGACCAGCTATTATATTCTGCCAAGAACGACAACGCATTCACTGGTGGCGACCAGAAACAAATTACGGTTGTCTCACAAGACGACATGGATAAACTTATCAAATCACTGCTTGATTCCCTGACCCAGAAAGCAAAAGCAAACCTAAAGGATAGTGCGCCCGGGCGTCAGTTAGCAGATGATGCAATGGCAATAACCGTTACCAAAAAACAATTCGACAAAAAACTGGACGATGAAGCCTCGCTTCTCAACCTCAATATGACAGTTGAGGCCAAAGCAACAGTTTACAGGGAAGAAGATTTAAAAAACATAATTGCCCAAACCGTAAACCAGGGCTCAACCAACAGCCTTGAAGCGAGACCCCAAAACATTCAAATCACAAAAATGACGTCACAAACAAAAGGCGATAAACTTATCTTAAGTGGTGAATATAATGCAGATTTAGTTCCCAAAATCGCAGACGACGACTTAAAAAGTAAAATTGCCGGCAAAACTACCAAAGGCGCAGCGTCAGTGATAAAGCAAATCCCTCAAGTTACTAATGTCCAATTTGAGTTTTCCCCAAAACTGTTTATCTTCTTTACAATTCCCGCAAACAAGGACAAAATTACTTTTAAAATAGAGAGCGCTAAATGAGCCTCGCACTTTATATAAAGCAAAACCCCGAGGAAGCTATCGCCAATAAAATCAGAAAAAAGAAAAAGGACAGGTTTTTTGCATCTGCAATTCTTTTAGTCGGCTTCTCTTCAATAATATTTGCAGCGTGGCCTCTTTTGGTTTGGAATTTTGGGCTTATACCTAAACTTGCATCAAAAATCGAAAATGTTCCTATCCCCGAGGTCAAAGTCCTTTCCGCCAAAACCTCACTTATCGAAGATGTCCAGCTTGCAACCGACCCGGACGGATTTTCTTATTTCACCACAAACCTTAAGCCTCAAAAAGAGCGCCCAGAAGAGTTTTCTCTTGCTATTCCAAAACTCAAAATAAAAGACGCCTTGGTAAAAGTTGATACTCTTAAATTTTACGACAACCTGGCCCATTTTCCGGGCACGGCTTTGCCGGGCGAGGTGGGAAACTCTTTTATTACAGGTCATTCTGTGCTTCCGCAGTTTAATGACCCAACCAATTACAAGGAGATATTCACCGATCTTTCAAAATTGGAAATAGGGGATACGGTTTTTGCAAAAATTGAGGGTAAAACGTATCAATACGTAGTCCAGTACAAAAAGGTTGTTGATCCCAGCAATACTTCCGTATTGGCGCCAATTGCAAAAGGGGCAAAGACATTAACTTTGATGACCTGTGTTCCACCGGGAACTAGTCTCAAAAGACTTGTTGTCATCACAAGCCTGATCTAAAAAACTTGGTGCCTTGTCGTAACTATTTACTATTTACAATCAACCATTTACCATTAACGCGATG
Organism: uncultured Gammaproteobacteria bacterium; assembly: GCA_964511055.1. Classification (GTDB taxonomy): domain Bacteria; phylum Patescibacteriota; class Microgenomatia; order Curtissbacterales; family GWA2-41-24; genus JAKAJD01. Next base: position 12,770 of record CAZEDQ010000006.1, on the reverse strand, counting down.
TATTTAGGAATTGATCTCGGAAGAAAAAAAACGGGCCTTGCAATATCCGAAGGCTCAATTGCTTCTCCTTATAAAACCATTACCCATAAGTCCCTGCGCGAAGTGTCTGAAAAGGTTATAAAGGAAATCGATAATCTCAGCGCCGAAATAATCGTCCTTGGCTTTGTTGAAGGTAAAAATAAAGGTTATTTTGAAAAATTTGGCAAGCTAATTAAAACCAAAAGACCAAATATAAAAGTTGTTATGGAGGATGAAACCCTTACTACTGGACAAGCACGCCAGACTATGGTTAAACTCGGTTTGCCGCAGAAAAAAAAGTCAAAAAAAGAAGATGCAATTGCGGCAAGTATAATATTACAAGGATATTTAAACGCAAATGATTAAAAAAATTTTAGCCCCGGTTCAGGCTTGGATTCTTTTACAGGGGAAATGTGTGGGCTGCGGCAAAAACCTATCACTGGCCAGAAAATTTGAACGCGTGGATAATTCCCAAAAAGTTATTTGCTCCTGCAACCGGATTTTTATTTTTGACAAAAGAATAGGCAGATATAAGAGAGCTACAATTGAGGAGGCAAAAGCATGACCGCCATCAAAAAACTTCCGGTTGTTTTTGGCATTCTTTTTGTTTTACTAATTACTTCACCGGTTTTGCTTTATAAATATTATAATTTACTTCTCCAACCAGTATCATATTCTTCTCCCGCACCAGCCAAGACAATTGTAATTACTCCGGGTCAGCCACTAGTTCAGGTTGCGGCCAACCTGGAAAAAGAGCACCTGATAAAAAGCGCATTCGCCTTCAGGCTTTTGGTTGCCCAAATGGGAATATCGCGAAACATCCAAGCGGGGGACTTTAACATTTCCCCTGATATGTCTTCCAAAGAAATCGCAACTTTTCTGACTCATGGTGCCATTGACGTTTGGGTAACTATTCCTGAGGGGCTTCGGATTGAGGAACAGGCAGACAGAATTGAGCAAAAATTGAAATTTGGTGCAAACGAAGACTACAAATTCGATAAAAAACAATACATACAACTTGCAAAAGAGGGATATATGTTTCCGGACACCTATCTTATTCCTAAAGATGCAACCGCCGAGGACGTAAGCGACCGTTTTCAGCAAACTTTCAAACAAAAAGTAAGTGATACTGTGCTGAATAAAGGGACCAAATACGGATTATCACCACAAGACGTCATAATCCTAGCATCACTCCTCGAAAAAGAGGCAAAAACCAGTGAAGAAAAACCGATAATTGCCGGAATATTTATAAATAGGCTAAACGCAGGTCTGCCACTTCAAGTTGATGCCACTGTTAGTTATGCTAAAGGCTATGTCAGTGCACAAAATACATGGTGGCCGCAAGTTACGGTAGCAAATTACCAAGATATCAAATCAGCGTATAACACATACCTGCACTTAGGTTTGCCCCCAGCGCCAATAGCAAGTCCTGGCCAGGACTCAATAAACGCTGCCGCAAGCCCCGCCCAGACGGATTATTACTATTATCTCCATGACACTACAGGCAAAATCCATTATGCCAAGACTGCCCAGGAGCACAACAATAACATCCAAACCTACCTCCAGTAAAAACTATATTGACAAAACAATAATCCTGGTATATAGTACGAGTACATAACCTTTGCAAGGGGTATTTTTGCGTACCTCTTTGTTTTTTGTTGTGTAGGGGCGTTTTCCTGTGGATCATACCAACAACTAGATTTAAAGCCGCCAAACGGCTCGGGTCGATCCTTCACATTACCTGCCTGCATTAGATCACTTATTAGAAAGCTTACAAACTTGTGACCAAGCGTATATCCTGGGGCCAAATAAAAGACATCAACTTACCTGAACTGGATTTGGTAAAAGTCCAGCGTGATTCTTTTGAAAAATTTCTAGAGACCGGCATCAAAGAAGTAATTGATGAAATCACACCGGTAGAAGATTTTACGGGAAAAAATTTCATTTTGGCTTTCGGCGATTATTCATTTGGGAAACCAAAACATACACCCGATGAAGCTGTAAAAAAAGGTATCACATACGACGTTCCACTAAAAATAGAAGCAACGGTAACAAATAAGCAAACCGGCGACAAAAATACTCAGGAAGTATTCTTGTGTGACTTGCCGTTAATGCTCGAAAAAGGATCGTTTATTGTAAACGGTATCGAAAGGGCAGTTGTCACTCAACTGGTCAGGGCTCCCGGAGTCTATTACTCGGCGGAAATTGATCCGGCCACAGGAAAAGTTCTCTATAACTGCGAAATAAGACCGCTTCGCGGTTCCTGGTTAGAATTTGCAATCACTAAAAACGACGTTATCACTGTTAAAATAGACAGACGAAGAAAATTCCCCGTAACAACGTTTTTAAGAGCCATCGGCTTTGAGGATAATGAAGCCATCATCAAACTTTTCGAACCCGTTATAGATGAAAACACCAAACATTTTGTTTTAAACACTCTGGAAAAGGACGCAACTAGCACTCAAGACGAAGCCTTATTGGAGATTTACAGAAGGATGCGCCCGGGCGACCATGTCATTCTGGACAATGCTAAGGCACTCATAGAAAACATGTTTTTCAATCCTCGCAGGTATTCCCTGGGCAAGGTTGGAAGATATAAGGTCCAAAAGCGCCTTAAACACATAAAGGAAAGAGTTACTAATTCTCAAAATTCAGATGCAGATAGCCAAATTTTGACATCCGCCGATTTTATAGCCTCAATTGCCTACTTATTTGACCTTTTAGCAGGTAAAGGCAGAGTTGATGATATTGACCATCTTGGTAACAGGCGCTTAAGGAGAGTTGGGGAATTAGTTGCACAAAATGCTTTTAGGATCGGCATGCTTAGGCTTGAAAGGGTCATTAAGGAAAGAATGAGCCTTACTCCTGTAGATGAGCCCCTTCCTTCCCCCGCAACCCTTATAAACGCAAGACCAATCATCTCCGCAATAAATGAATTTTTCCGCTCCTCACAACTTTCAACAATTTTAGACCAGACAAATCCGCTGGCAGAGCTCGATAACTTAAGGCGTTTAACTGTTATGGGTACGGGTGGAATCGCCAGGGAAAGGGCCGCTTTTTCAATACGCGACATTAATCATTCCCAATATTCCCGAATTTGTCCGATTCGCTCTCCCGAGGGCCCGAATATCGGACTTGTTACATATATGGCTCTTTATTGCCGAGTAAACGATTACGGTTTTCTCGAAGCGCCTTACAGGAAAGTTGCCAAAGACAAAAACGGTAAAGCAGTAGTCACAAACGAAATTGTTTACCTGGCAGCCGACGATGAGGAAGACTATTACATTACCCATGCACAAATTGCCGTTGATTCAAAAGGCTATATTGCCGAGGAAAGAGTGCCTGTCCGCTATAACGGAGAATTTACAACCGCGGCCCAAAACATGGTCAATTTTATAGACGTCGTGCCAAGGCAGGTTGTTGGAACGTCTGCATCCTTAATCCCGTTTCTGGCTCACGACGAAGCTAACCGTGCCTTGATGGGTACGCACATGCAATGCCAAGCTGTCCCTCTCATTAAACCGCAATCACCAATAGTCGGTACTGGTATGGAAGAAGTTGTTGGGATAAATATGGGTAGGGCAGTCAGGACTCCACAAGACGGTGAAGTAATATATGTCGACAGTAAAAAAATAATAATCAAAACAAAATCCGCGTCAGGCAAATCGGAAGAAGTTACTATTCCAATACAAAAATTTGCCAGGTCTCCCCAAAGTACATGTTATTCCCAAAGACCTCGTGTAACTTCCGGTGAAAAAATCAAAAAAGGTGACATCATAATTGACGGTTCTGCAACTGAAGACGGAGAACTTGCTCTCGGCCAAAATTTAACCATAGCTTACATGAGTTTTGATGGACTAGGTTATGAAGACGCAATAGTCATCTCCGACAGGCTTTCAAAAGAAGATGTTCTAACCTCGATTCACATAGAGGAATACGAAACATCAGTTGTCGAAACAAAACTTGGCCCCGAAGAGACAACAAGAGATATCCCCAATGTATCAGAAGAAGATTTGGCCAATTTAGACGATGAAGGCATCGTTGTTGTTGGTGCGGAGGTTGGCCCGAACGACATTTTAGTAGGCAAAATTGCCCCCAAAGGAGAAACGGAGCTGACAGCGGAAGAAAGACTGCTTAGGACAATCTTTGGGGAAAAAGCCAGGGAAGTCCGTGACACGTCACTTAGAATGCCTCATGGAGAAAAAGGGACGGTAATTGACATAAAAATACTTTCACGCGATAAAGGTGACGAACTTGAACATGGTGCGGTTTCCAAGATCGTTGTTAAGGTTGCCCAGATGCGTAAAGTGGTCGTTGGGGACAAACTTGCAGGCCGTCACGGCAATAAAGGTGTCATTTCAAAAATTGTTCCCCAGGCAGACATGCCCTATATGGAAGATGGAACTCCAATCGATATAATCATCAGTCCCCTTTCGGTTCTTTCCAGAATGAACCTGGGTCAGCTTTTGGAAACGCACTTAGGTTGGGCAGCAGATAAGCTTAACTATAAAGTTGGCCTGCCCGTTTTTGAACAAATTCGTGAAGAAAACATTGTAACCGAACTCAAAAAGGCCGGCTTACCCACAGATGGCCGCGCCACACTCTATGACGGAAGGACAGGTCTTACATTCGACCGCCCGATCGTAGTCGGTAAAGCCTACATTATGAAACTTATCCACATGGTAGAAGACAAAACCCATGCCAGGTCAACAGGCCCGTACTCTCTTATTACCCAACAGCCTCTTGGTGGTAAGGCTCAGATGGGCGGACAAAGACTTGGAGAGATGGAAGTTTGGGCTCTTGAAGCTTACGGAGCGGCATACACTTTGCAGGAAATGTTAACAATAAAGTCCGACGACGTAGTCGGCAGGGCGAAGGCCTTCGAGGCAATCATCAAGGGTGAAGAAATACCACAGGCACTTATTCCGGAATCATTTAAAGTTTTGGTAAAGGAACTAAACAGTTTGTCCTTAAATGTTCAAACGGTTGGCGCAAAAACGGTTGAGGAAGAAAAGGTAACACCAAAAACGGAAGAAGAAGAAAAGAAAGGTCTTGAGTTGGCAGTTGCCTCAGGTGAAGAGATAGTCGGGGTTGAAAGCGAAATTACCAACATTAAAGGACCAATGGAACTTGAAGAAGCTGCGGAGGTTCAAAAAACACCATGAACGAATTAATTGACTTTGAAGCATTAAGGTTAACTTTAGCATCAACTGAGGATATAAAAGGCTGGTCGTTTGGCGAAGTTACCAAACCCGAGACTATAAATTACCGTACCTTAAAACCCGAAAAAGACGGCCTTTTTGACGAAAGAATATTTGGTCCGACGAAAGATTGGGAATGTTATTGTGGTAAATACAAGAGAATAAGATACAGGGGAATCATCTGTGACAAATGTGGAGTCGAAGTAACCCATTCCAGGGTCAGACGCGAGAGGATGGGCCATATTTCCCTAGCGGCACCTGTTGTTCACAACTGGTTTTTTAAAGGAAGCCCTTCAAAGCTTGGTTTACTTTTAGACATTTCACCAAGGAGCCTCGATGCTGTTGTCTATTTTGCATCTTATCTTGTCATAGATATTGACCAGGAAAAGAAAAAGGAAGTCTTAAAACAGCTGGAAGATGAAGTTGAGAAGAAAAGGAAAGAGCAGCAACAAGGTTTGAAGCAGCGTTTGGACGAAGAGGAAAAAGAAGCCAAAAAGGAAGTTACGGCTATAAAAACCGGCGGTAAGGGTAAAGAGCAGGCGGAACTAAAAATCGAAGAAACCCAGCTCAGTATGCGCCAAAGGCAGGCAAAACTTAGGGAAGAAAATGCCCAGGAAATTTCAAGGCTTGAAGAAATTTACAAGAACATCGCAGATATGGTCAATTCAATTAAGCAATTTGATCTTCTGTCCGAGGAAGAATATCTCAAACTTTCAGATTATGATGCCGAAGAATTTCTAAACGTTGGTATGGGTGCGGAGGCAGTATATTCCGTACTCGAAAAGGTTGATCTCGCAAAGCTTTCGGTTTCACTTCGCTCTGAAATCACCAAAACTTCCGGCCAGAGACACATTAAAGCAACCAAACGTTTGAGGGTTGTTGAAAGCATGAGAAAAGCGAGTGTCGACCCGAAGTGGATGATCATCAAAGTCTTACCGGTTCTTCCTCCGGACCTTCGGCCCATGGTCCAGCTTTCCGGTGGCAGGTTTGCAACTTCAGACTTAAACGACCTTTACCGAAGAGTCATAAATCGTAACAATCGTCTGAAAAAACTAATCGAACTTGGGGCACCGGAAATAATTCTTAGAAACGAAAAAAGAATGCTTCAGGAAGCAGTCGATGCCCTAATCGATTCACAGAGGGTCAAAAGCACAAGATCACAACAAGAACTAAGGTCACTTTCCGACATGCTTCGGGGTAAACAGGGTAGGTTTAGGCAAAACCTTCTAGGTAAGCGTGTTGATTATTCCGGCAGGTCCGTAATCGTAGTTGGCCCGGAGCTTGGTTTGGAGCAAGCGGGTATTCCCAAAGAAATGGCACTCGAAATGTTTAAACCCTTTGTTCTCAGGGAAGTAATCACCAGGGGCTTTGCACCCAATGTAAAAAGCGCCAAGCATTATCTTGAAAGAAGAAGCGGTGAAGTTTGGGATATCCTTGAAGAAATTACCAAAAATCACCCTATTCTTCTTAACCGTGCGCCTACTTTGCACAGATTAGGTATTCAGGCATTTTATCCGATTTTAATTGAAGGCGATGCTCTCAGAATCCATCCATGTATTTGCGCCGGTTTTAATGCAGATTTTGACGGCGACCAAATGGCAATCCACGTTCCTCTTTCTGCAAAATCCAAAGAAGAGGCAATAAGTTTAATGATGGCAGCACGAAATCTTGTCAGGCCAGCAGACGGTTCACCGATAACCTTGCCAAACAAGGAAATGGCCCTAGGTGCGTATTACTTGACCTCGATTGATCCTACTCAAGAAGAATATGGAAACATTTTCGAAAGCGAGAATGAGGTTCTAACGGCTTTAAGTACAAGGAAAATAGATGTCAGACAACCAATAACGGTTAGGTTTGAAGGAAAAATCATCAAAACTACACCCGGAAGAGTCCGGTTTAATTTGCAGCTTCCTCAAAGCATGCGTTATATAAACGAAACAATATCCGCAGGGATGATTAAGAAAATCATAAATGATGCCATCGACCAGATCCCGGAAGAAGAAGTTTCAGCTTTAATTGACAGGCTTAAGGGTTTGGGATTCGAAGGTGCAACATTTTCCGGTCTTTCGGTTTCGGTATTTGACTGTGTTATTGTCTCCGATAAATCAAAAATTATTCAGAAAGCGGACAAAGAAGTTGAAACAATCGAGAAAAATTACAAAATGGGACTTATCACAAAAGAAGAACAAAAACGGCTTTCGCAGGAAGTTTGGCTTTCGGTTACAAATGAACTTGCCGATTTAACTTGGAGAAACCTAAACCAGGACAACGCCATAAAGATTATATCCGACTCAGGTGGATCAAGGGCAACGGCGGAACAAATAAAACAGCTTTCTGCAATGCGTGGTCTTGTAACAGATCCTTCAGGCCAAATTGTACCGCTTCCAATAAAATCCAATTTCCGCGAGGGTCTTTCAGTTTTTGAATACTTTACCAGCGCTCGGGGTGCCAGAAAAGGGCTAGCAGACCGTGCTATCAAAACTGCCGAATCAGGGTATCTTACCAGAAGACTTGTTGATGTAGCCCATGATGCTATTATCCGCATTGAAGATTGTGGGACCAAAGAAGGTATAGTCATTTCCAAGCATGATAAGCGTCAAGCACACTTCAGTCTCAGGGTTATGGGGCGTGTCGCAGCAGCAGATATTATGGCCCAAAAGAGCAAAAAGGTAATCGTCGCAGCGGGAACACTTATAGATGAGGCAATGGCCCAAGCGATTGACACAGCAGGAATAGAACAAATAACCGTCCGTTCGGTCTTAACCTGTGAAGCGAGACATGGGCTTTGTATGATGTGCTACGGACGCGACTTGGTTACCAGGAAAATGGTAGCCCTTGGAACACCGGTTGGAGTGATTGCTGCCCAAAGTATTGGTGAGCCGGGCACGCAGCTGACTATGAGAACCTTTCACACAGGAGGAATAGTAGGTCTTGATATTACACAAGGATTACCCCGGGTCGAAGAACTTTTTGAAGCGAGAACGCCAAAATATGCAGCCCAGATTTCTGAAATTGCCGGCAAGGCAAAAATCGAAGAGAACGAAGAAGGGTACATTGTAAGGGTAAAAAGTACGAGCCTTAAGCCTGTTATCGAAAGGGAATACTTTATTCCGCCTACTTCAGAACTCACAATCACCGACGGACAATTAATTGCCGCAGGGACACCGCTATCAACAGGCTACCTGGATACTAAGGAAATATTGGCAGTATCCGGTTTGCGTGAAGCCCAAAGGTATATTATCTCGGGTGCCCAGGAAGTGTACGAAAGCCAAGGTGTGGCTATAAACGACAAACACTTTGAATCAATTGTCAAACAAATGAGCTCAAAAGTCAGGATCGAGACTTCCGGTGACACGGTGCTTTTACCGGGTGAGCTGATAGACAGAAATAGGTTTCAGGAAGAAAATTCCAAAGTTCTTGCCGAAGGCGGTGAACCGGCAACAGCCCAAGTTGTTATTTTGGGCATAACAAGAGCTGCCCTTTACACAGAAAGCTTCTTATCGGCAGCCTCGTTCCAGGAAACAACGCGAATTTTAACCGACGCGGCTATTGAGGGCAAAGTGGACAAGCTATTGGGACTTAAAGAAAATGTAATTATCGGCCGCCTGATACCAACAAGTCCTGAAAGGGCCAAAGTTCAATAACAAGCCAAATACCACTCGACTATAAAAGTTATCACTGATATAATATCCAAACGAATTTAAAAGGTATTTATGCCAACAATAAATCAACTAATCAGAAAAGGTAGAAGCACAAAGTCCAAAAGGATCAGGGCGACTGCGCTTCGTCGTGCTTTTAATTCTAAATTCAACCGGTTTGTTTCCTATTCCTCAAGCCAAAAACGCGGTGTTTGTACAATCGTCAAAACCATGACACCCAAAAAACCAAACTCGGCACTTAGAAAAGTTGCCCGTGTTCGCCTTTCCAATAAACATGAAGTAACTGCTTATATACCGGGTATTGGCCATGAACTGGCGGAGCACTCGATAGTTTTAGTCCGAGGCGGCAGGGTTAAAGATTTACCGGGAGTTAAATACCACATAATTCGTGGGAAATATGACACGACCGGGGTGGTCAACAGAAAACAAGGACGCTCACTTTATGGAACCAAAAAATCAGGAGCCGTATCAGGAGTCCAGGCTGCAGCATCAGTAGGTGCCGGCGCGGTTTCCCAAGGTTAGGTCACTAATATGCCAAGAACAGGTAAAATCGAAAAAAGACAAATTCCACCGGACCCGATATACCAAAACCCTTTGGTTTCCAGGTTTATAAATAAAGTAATGGCTAGCGGTAAAAAATCCTTGGCGCAAAAAATTGTTTATGAGGCATTTAATAACATAAAAAACCAGGGCCATGACCCCTTGAAAACATTTGAAAAAGCCCTGGAAAATGTTATGCCCAAAATGGAAGTAAGACCCAGACGTGTAGGGGGGGCAAGCTATATGGTCCCAATGGAAGTTAGGGGCCCAAGACGCCAATCACTTGCACTTTCCTGGATTGTTGCAGCAGCAAGATCAAGAGCGGCATCATCCATAGAGGAAAAACCTAAAAACAAACCGCTTATGATTACCAAGCTTACCGACGAAATCTTAAAAGCAGCGGAAAATACCGGTAGTGCAGTTACCAAGAAGGAGGAAATGCACAGGATGGCCGAGGCCAACAAAGCCTTTGCTCACTTCAGGTGGTAGATTATAATATACCCTTGTGATATGATTCCCGCTTGAGTTTTCAACCTATTGAAATTATTGATGTTTTTCTGTTCAATATAACCTATTGATTTTATGGCAATATCAAAAGCACAAAAATTAAAGCAACTTAAGACAAAACTCCAAGAGCTGGAAGAGGTCAAACTCAAACAAGCTTTGGCAAAATACGGAGAGGCTTATCAAGAGTCTAGTTCGGCATGGCAGGAAAATGCTGCCTGGGAGCTTGCAGATGAAGAAGTTTCCGTCCTTCGTGCAATGGTTGCAGAAATAAAAGGCGAAATTAAAATCATTGAACATCAGATCGAAGCCGGCAAACCAAAACAATAATCACACAAAACAATAATGGCCCAGACACAAACCAGACTCTATCCACTCGATAGGATCAGAAATATTGGTATCATTGCCCATATCGACGCTGGGAAAACCACCACAACCGAGCGGATTCTTTTTTACACCGGCAAATCATATAAGCTTGGCAACATCGACGAAGGTACAACGGTAACCGACTGGATGGAGCAGGAAAAAGAACGGGGCATAACTATCGTTTCCGCAGCCGTCACCACTTTCTGGACGCCAAAGTCCGGCCCAATGAAAGATGTTGAAAGCAGAATCAACATCATCGATACTCCCGGCCACGTAGATTTCACGGCTGAAGTCGAAAGGTCACTACGCGTATTAGACGGAGGCGTCACTGTCCTCGATGCCGAAGAAGGTGTCCAATCTCAATCCGAAACAGTCTGGCGCCAGGCAGACAAATACAAAGTTCCCAGAATTTGTTTTATTAACAAAATGGACAAACTTGGTGCGGACTACTTTGAAACCTTAAAATCAATCCGTCAACGATTAGGCGCTCCCGCAGTTCCCTATAACATTCCTATCGGTAAGGAAAATGATTTTAAAGGGGTTGTCGACCTCCTAAGCCAAAAGGCATTCATTTGGGAAGTAGACCCCAAAGGTTTAGGTAAAGAATTTAAGGAAATAGAAATCCCGCAGGAATTAAAAGAAGATGCCCAAAAATACAGGGCTCAGCTTGTTGAAAAAATTGCCGAAACCGACGATGCCTTAACGGAAAAATTCCTAAAAGGCGAAGTAATTTCCGAAGAGGATCTTAAAAAAGCACTGAGACGTGCCGTTATCGACTACAAAATTGTACCGGTTTTAGCCGGTTCATCCCTTCGCAATAAAGGGGTCCAACCGCTTTTGGATGCTGTTGTTGAATACCTCCCTTCACCGCAAGACATCCAGTCGGTAGAAGGCACAAATCCAAAAACAGAAGAAAAAGAAGTCAGAAAATTAGTACCGGAAGAAGCTTTTTGCGGTCTTGCTTTCAAAGTCCAGATAGACCCACATGTCGGAAAACTCACTTATGTTCGGGTTTATTCCGGCATCCTAAAATCCGGAACATCGGTTTTAAACACCGGAAAGCATGACCGGGAACGGATTGGCAGAATCCTCTTGATGCATGCCAACACCCGTGAGGAAGTTACCGAAGCCTACGCAGGTGAAATAGTCGCAATAGTAGGCCTTAAAAGCACCGGAACAGGGGACACACTTTGCGATGAAAGCCGTCCTATTATTCTAGAATCAATTTCTTTCCCGGATCCGGTTATCTCCCTTGCTATTGAACCGCAAACTAAAGCAGACCAGGAAAAACTTGGTTATGCCTTAGGTCGTCTATCAGAAGAGGACCCAACCTTTAGGATCAAAGGTGATCCGGAAACCGGCCAGACTATTATCTCGGGCATGGGTGAACTGCACTTGGAAATTCTGGTTGACCGTATGAAACGTGAATTTAATGTCGTTGCCAACGTCGGGAGTCCGCAGGTTGCTTACCGCGAAACAATCAAACAAGAGGGCAGAGGCGAAGGCAAATACATCAGGCAATCTGGAGGCCGCGGCCAATACGGTCATTGTCTTTTAAGGGTTGAACCAAGGCCCAGAGGTGAAGGCTATGAATATAAGTCCGAAATAAAAGGTGGCGCCATTCCGCAGGAATTTATCCCATCAATTGAAAAAGGCGTCCGCGAAAAAATGGAAATGGGGGTTCTGGCAGGTTACCCTTTAGTCGACATGAAAGTTATTGTTTACGACGGCTCTTATCATGATGTAGATTCTTCGGATATCGCTTTTAAAATCGCAGGTTCAATGGCGGTTGAGGCTGCAGCCAAAAACGCAAACATTGTGCTTCTCGAGCCGATAATGAAGGTAGAGGTCACTGTCCCGGAGGAATTTATGGGGGATGTTATTGGTGACCTTTCCGCAAAACGCGCCCAAATCCACGGCTCTGACCATCACGGTAATTCCGTTATCATCACCGCCCTTGTCCCGTTGGCCGAGATGTCCGGTTATGTCACAACTCTACGTTCCATGACCCAAGGCCGCGGCTCCGCATATATGGAGCCTTCACACTACGAAGAAGTCCCAACCAATATCAGCGACAAAATTGTTGCCAAAGTCAAGGGCGAGAAAAAAGAAAGCTAAACTCGTGAGAGTTGAAATTGTAACATCCGTATTCGGCCTACCTGTAGTAAGAGAGCAAATAAACCCTGGTACCAACGTATCTATTTCTAAAGAAAGTTCATACAAACCTTTAGTTAATTTATCAAATAGGACAGTTCAAAGATCAGGAGACAGTTATCTTATCCTAGAGCCAGAACCAGGTGATTTAGCCGGTGCTAATTATATCGGTGGAGAAATAAACGAAGCGAAAATCAGAATACATGACCAAGAGACAATAATGCCCGGCATTACTAAAAAAGTCCTTTTTAAAAAAAGATAAGATAATTTACTTTTCCCTCTTGCATTTTGCCTAAATTTTAATTAAACTATCCGAACTGGTCAGCCT
>CAZEDQ010000005.1:30742-35640 GCA_964511055.1 uncultured Gammaproteobacteria bacterium | reverse complement strand
ACCGAAACGGCAATTCCGACTTATGGTGTGAGTGTTGGTTCCACAGGTTACCTGTATTACTTTGAGGGCACAATTTCGCCAAGCTGGTCATGCAATTATTCGTCTGTTGCCAAGTCAACAGACGGTGGCCAGAACTGGACAAAACTAACAGGTCTTAAATGGAATCCGGGAAACTTTAATCAGGTGGCAATCTACAAGAAAGACGGTTACGTATACCTTTTCGGTATACCTTGCGGAAGGGCCGGTGGCGCAAAACTGATGCGGGTTTTAGAGGGTTCCATTGAAAACAAAGCGGCGTATGAATATGTTACGGGTTATGATGCATCACAAAATCCTATTTGGACTGCTGGTGCCGAAAGTTCGGCTGTGACTGTTGTACCTGCTCCGGTTGGAGAACTTAGCGTGCGCTGGGATAACTATTTGGGGCAATATATTATGATGTACCTTCGGGACGTATCACCGTATACCATTGAGTATAGGTCTGCTCCTAATTTATGGGGTCCATGGGGTGACCCGCAGGAAGTTGTAACCGGAGCAACTTATCCATGTCTTTATGCCCCTTATATGCGTGAGAGGTATGAAGAAGGTGACGGCCAGACAGTTTATTTTAGAATGTCCAGATTTTGCTCGGGGTTTAATCCGTACAGTACCTACTGGATGAAGACGACGTTGAGCGGGCCAAGCCCTACCCCAACTCCAGGACCTACTCCTACTCCATTGCCAACACCTACTCCGCCACCGCCTATTGCAGGCGACCCGTCTTTATTGACTGCTACAGCTTCATGCAATGGAGCTAACCCGGTAATTAATTTTAGTTGGCAGGATAATTCTAATTATGAAAGCGGGTTCTGGCTTGATATTAGCCGTGACCCTTTCAACGGACCATCTAATACAAGTAAAAGCCCATCTGTTTGGGGTGTTAAGGGTGTGTACCGAATTGACAATGAGTCTTCTGATATTGGGATTCCGGTGCAGTTTGTATGGGATAATGGTGCTTTGAGTTTAACGGGCGGGAGGCTGGATAGCGGAGACAGTGATTCAACAGCAGGCGGAAACCAGTTTGCACCCCAGGCCGGCGCAACTTACTTTTGGCGGGTTAAGGCATTTAATTTTGGTCAAGGGACAAACCACATTTACCCTGGCAGTTCTGCAAGCCCACCGGGGCAATCGACAACTGCAGCTAATTGTCCGTAAATGCTTTTGAACGCCAATGATTGATATTCCTGCGAACTTTTTCAAAAACAGAATTTTTTTCTTATGTCTGGTTTCTATAATTCTTTTGGTTGTTGTGGCATTTTTAGTAATTGATGGAATAAAACCTCAGGTTAAATCGGCTAGTATAAGCGGCGTCCCTTTCCAAACAGACAAACCAATCGTTGCTTTTGCCAGCAGAAAGGTCTGCTCGCTCCTTGGGACAAACCAGAGGAGTGTGGGCATTCACGGCCAGGATGGCGGAGTAAGCACTTATTTTGGAGGTAAAAGCTATTTTATGTTTGGGGATATTACAGGACCTTCTGGATGGATTTTGCCAAACAGCGTAAGTTATACGACAGATACAAATGCGGCGAGTTGTATGAGCTTAACCAGTAAAGCAAGCGGACCTACTGCGACAGCGCTTTTCCCTCTGCTTCCTGCAGTTGGTGAATTAACAGCATGGCCGGTTTCGTGGATAGATTCTGATATTGCATCAGGATACATTTATTTCTACTACGTTGGCGTTGATTATTCCCTTAACCCGCAAGGAACCGGTCTTGCAAGGATGAACATAACTGATTTGTCCACACAGCGTTTGGGGACATGCACAAATTCCGGCAATTGTTACTTGTGGAATAACAACACGCTTTACAGCAATTACGGTATAAAGCTAATGGGTGGCCAGACTACTGTCTCGGGCAGTGATGTTTACATTTACGTTTCTGTTGAGGGCGCAAGTGGCCAGATTGGGCAAGGTTTAATGAAAGTGCCGCTTGCCGCAGTTACCAATAATAATATATCCGATTACCAATATTGGAACGGAACCAGCTTTGTTTCTAATTTTTCAGAAGTTGCCCCTCTTTGGAGGAGCGGAAGAGGGCTTATGTGGCTTAACAATGTTAGCCCGTTTACTTATACCCATGGAGTGTCTGTCCGATACAGCGATTTTGTAGGCAAATGGGTTGCAACGTACAACACCGGTATTGTAAGTGTGGTTGCGGCCAGGGCTGCCGATAATTTGTCCGGCCCCTGGAGCAGTGAGGTTATTCTTGTGCACTGTGACCAATGGGTTAGCGGGGCTACGGGCTTTTTCTGCTACGGGGGTGCGCAGCATCCGCAATTTTCCAGTGGGCCGATTCTTTACGAGACCTATTCCAATGGGACAGAATACCAAGTTTATATGCAGGAAATAATTTTGGGGTCAGCTTTGTACCAATGGAGCAATAGTTCGGGAAACACCGTTTACATACAAAGTTCGACAGTCGGCCCTAGCGGTTATACGTTAGATGGGAATGCTTTTACGGTATCTTCCGTGCCGGCTTATGATCTTATTCCTATTTATGACTGGCTTGATGCGTCAAGCGGCGTGCATCTTTATGAAACTAGTACTCCCGGATCAGCATACACATCACAAGGGGTTGCGTTTTACGCAAAAAATTACCAGGACACAAAAAATACTTTAGTCCCTGTTTTAAAGTGGCAAACAACTGCGGGCAAGTATGTTTATTCTACTTTTGATTTGGCTCCTCTTGGTTATACTACAAGCGGCAGCCCTTCATTCTATGTCCAGGGGGAAACTGGTACAGCAACTCCACCACCTTCGACCCCCACCCCAACTCCTTCTCCCACTCCATCTTCTTCACCTACCCCACCCCCAATTGTGGGTGATCCAACTTTATTGACAGCTGCTGCCTCCTGCAACGGTTCGACGCCGGTGATTACTTTCGGCTGGCAGGATAATTCTAATTACGAAAGCGGGTTCTGGCTTGATATTAGCCGAGATCCTTTTAATGGGCCATCCAATACAAGTGCTAACCCATCTGTCTGGGGTGTTAAAGGAATATACAGGATCAAAAACGAGATGTCTGATATTGGGATTCCGGTGCAGTTTGCCTGGGATAACGGGGCCTTGAGTTTAGCGGGCGGGAAGCTTGACAGCGGAGACAGCGATTCTATAGCAGGCGGAAACCAGCTTGCACCTCAGGCCGGCGCAACTTACTTTTGGCGGGTTAAGGCATTTAATTTTGGTCAAGGGACAAACCATATTTACCCTGGCAGTTCTGCAAGCCCGCCGGGACAATCAGTGACGGCGTTGTCATGCCCTTAACGTTTTGGATTTAATTTAGGTGTTTGACGTAGAAGTCCCACGGGAGGGCTTTGAGGTCTTTTAATTTTTTCAGCGAAATGGCTTTTGCGAAAAGCTCTGCTGTTTGAAGGTTTGTTAATAGCGGAATGCCAAAATCGATAGTTGTCCTTCTAATTAAATAATCGTCGTCGAATTCTTTTTTAAAATAGGGGTCGAAGATATTTATGACAAGGTCGACCTTTTTGTTGTGTAAAATATCCAAAACGTTTGGTTTTTTGTGCTCGTGAATTTTGTAGAGTTTTGTGGACTGGACGCCGTTTTGGCTGAGAAATTTAGACGTGCCTTCCGTGGCGTAGATTTTTAAGCCGGTGGTTTTCAGGATTTTGGCGCTTTCTAAAAACTTTACTTTATTTTCGTCTCCTGCCAAGGATATAAAAACGGATTTTTCCGGCAGACGGTTTCCGGTTGCCAGGAGTGATTTCAAAAATGCTTCGTAGATGTCCGAACCGAAAGTTGCGACCTCGCCGGTTGAGGCCATTTCTACCCTAAGGATGGGATCAGCGCCTTTTATTCTTGAAAATGAAAATTGAGGTGCTTTGACACCGACATAGGTTGACGAATTTGAAATTTGAAATTTGAAATTTGAAATTTTGCCCAGGATCGCTTCCGTTGCGACTTTGGCAAAGTTTATACCTGTTACTTTTGATACAAATGGCAGGCTGCGGGAAGCGCGGAGGTTGCACTCTATTACCCGAATATGGTTTTCGACTGCCAAAAACTGGATGTTGAAAGGGCCGGTGATTTTAAGGCGGGCTGCGATTTTATGGGAAATATCGTTTACTTTTTTTATCGTTTCCAAATAAAGCCTTTGGGCCGGCAGGACAATTGTTGAGTCACCTGAATGGACTCCTGCATTTTCGATATGTTCGGAAATTGCTTGGCAAATAATTTTTCCGTCATGGGCAACAGCATCGATTTCCAGCTCTTTGGCATTTTGGTGGAATTTGGAAATTACGACCGGGTGTTCGGGTGAAACATTGGCTGCTGCTTTTAAATATTGTTCAAGGTCATCTTTATTGAATGCCACATTCATCGCGGCGCCGGAAAGTACATATGAGGGGCGGACCAAAACGGGGAAACCGATTTTTGTAGCAAACCTGGCCGCACTTTTGACATCTTTTAGCATTGCCCATTTTGGCTGGTCTATTCCAAGCTGGTCGCAAAGTGCCGAAAATTTGTTTCTGTCCTCTGCCATGTCGATGTTTGTTGGAGACGTGCCGAGAATGTTAAGCCCTGCTCTCTCGAGTTTGGGAGTTAGATTATTGGGTGTCTGGCCGCCCATAGAAACAACAATGCCTATCGGATTTTCTTTTTCGTAGATTTCGGTAACTGTTTCTTCGGTTAGTTCTTCAAAATATAGCCTTTCGGCCATGTCGTAGTCTGTTGAAACAGTTTCCGGATTACAATTTATAATTATTGGCATTAGATTGTTTGCTGCGACCGTTTGTGCGCAGGTTACAGAACACCAGTCAAATTCAACGGAAGACCCGATCCTGTATGGGCCGGAGCCCAAACCAATTACCTTTTTTGATTTATCAAAGATAACGTCGTTTGTGTT
>CAZEDQ010000005.1:10007-30732 GCA_964511055.1 uncultured Gammaproteobacteria bacterium | reverse complement strand
AAGGTAATTGGTTTCGGCCGGATATTCGGCAGCGAGGGTATCTATTTGTTTGACTACCGGTTTTATCGACCAAGCTTCCCTCATTTTTTTAATTTCGGCAGGCGTTGATTTTTTAATTTTGGCAATTCTTTTGTCGGAAGTGCCATATTGTTTTGCCAGGCGAAGAATCTCTTTTTCCAATTTTTCCTTTTTCAACTGTTTTTCTAAATCGCAGATGTTTTTGATTTTTTCCAGAAAGAAAAGGTCGATTCCGGTTTTTTGGGAAATTTTTTCAGTAGCCATTCCCCTTTTTATCGCTTTTGCTATAGAAAATAGGCGGGCAGGTGTCGGCGTTTTAAAATCCCTTGTCCCGAAATTTTCGTCAAGAATTCCTTCCGCACCGATATCCAGCATTCTGGTTGCTTTTTGCAACGCCTCTTCGAATTTGCGGCCTATGGCCATAACTTCGCCGACAGACTGCATGGACGACCCTATTTGGGTATGGCTATTTTTAAATTTGGCCAAATCCCAGCGCGGGATTTTTACGACCAGATAATCTAAAGCCGGTTCGAATGCGGCTGTGGTTTTTTTGGTGACGGAATTTTTGATATCTATAAGTGAATAGCCAAGAGCCAGTTTTGCGGCTACATATGCGAGCGGGTAGCCGGTTGCTTTGGAAGCAAGTGCGGACGAGCGGGAAAGGCGTGCATTGACTTCGATGATGCGGTAGTCAAGGTTTTCCGAACCGGGTCCTGTCATAACTTTCCCTCCCGCCAATGCTCGTCGACCTAAAGTTCGAAAGTTATTCTGATTATATGTTGTCGACTGCGCGTTGTCGGGAGCCCTTCCAGTTATGCCACCCGGTTGGGGGTTAAGGGCGAACTGGATATTGCATTCGCCGACGATCCCCAAATGGCGGATGACTTTGATTGCCACTTCGCGGAGGCCGTGGTATTCGAAATTATTCAAGGTTTGGGAAGGTGCTATGACAATTGATTCGCCGGTGTGGATCCCCATCGGGTCGAAATTTTCCATGTTGCAGACGGTGATGCAGTTGTCGAATTTGTCGCGGACGACTTCGTATTCAATTTCCTTCCATCCTTCGAGATATTCCTCGATTAGGATTTGTCTTGTTTTGGCAAGTGCACGTCGGGAAATTTCTGTGAGCTGCTTTTTGTTTTTGGCAACACCCGAATCCTGTCCGCCTAGCGAAAAGCCGCCGCGGACCATAACGGGAAAGCCTATTTTTTTCGCGGCGCCCTCGGCTTCTTTTTCACTCTTTACCGCGATACTTTTTGGATATTTGGCTCCGATTTCGTCTAAGGTCTTAACAAAGAGATGTCTGTCTTCAGTTTTTTCAATTGCTGCTGTAGGTGTCCCCAAAACCTTGACTTTGTATTTTGCTAAGGTGCCGGTTTTGACAAGTTCTAAACCGCAGTTTAGAGCTGTTTGTCCGCCGAAGGAAAGAATAATTCCTTGGGGTTTTTCGGTTTTTATCACTTCTTCTATAAAATGAGGCGTGATTGGTAAAAAATAAACTTTATCTGCAAAATCCTGAGAAGTTTGTATGGTGGCAATATTGGGGTTAATTAAAATTACTTCATGGCCTTCTTCTTTTAGGGCTTTTATTGCTTGCGAGCCGGAATAGTCGAATTCACCGGCTTGACCAATTTGCAGTGCTCCGGATCCGAGTAAAAGTATTTTCATTTAAATTTCTCCATAAAAAGGTCGAATAAAAATTCTGTGTCGGTTGGGCCGGGGAAACTTTCCGGATGGAATTGGACGCTCATAAAGGGAAGTTTGCTGTGGAGTATGCCTTCGTTTGAATTGTCGTTTGCGTTGTAGAACCAACGTTTGAAACCATCGGGGAGTTTTTTGTCGTCTACGGCAAATCCGTGGTTTTGGGTTGTAATGTAGCAGCGTTTAGTCTCCGACTGAATTGTCGGTTGGTTTTGGGCGCGGTGTCCGAATTTTAACTTATATGTGTTGCCGCCTGCTGCCAGTGCCAATAGCTGGTTGCCGAGGCAGATACCGAATGTGGGAATTTTTTTGTTGAGCGCCTTTTTGATTATAGCAATAGTTTCTTTGGCCATTTTAGGATCGCCTGGGCCGTTTGAGATGACAAGACCGTCGATTGGTAGTTTGTTTATGAAAGGGTCAAAGTTCCAAGGAAGGTCATAGACTGTTACCCCGCGAGAAGTTAAACACCTTTTAATATTTTCTTTTGCGCCGCAGTTTAAAAGGCCTATTTTTATTTTTCCACCTTTTTCGATTTGCAAATTTTTTGGAGATACTTCGGCTACTAAGTTTCTTTCGTTTGGATCTACAAAGTTTATGTCTTTATCCCCTATTATAATTTTGCCCAGCATTGTACCTTTATCCCTGAGTTTTTGCGTTAGGGCACGTGTATCAATGCCAACGATTGCCGGCACGTTTTGTTCAATGAGCCAATCATTCAAAGTTTTTTCCATTTGCCAATGGTTTGGGCTTGAAGTCAAATCGGAAATAACCACGCCCTCAACGTGAATTTTTCCGGATTCCCAAAATTCCCGCGGCGGAACCCCCCAATTCCCAATTAGAGGATATGTAAAAGTTAAAATCTGGCCTTTGTACGATGGGTCGGTCAGCGACAGGTCGTAACCGGTCATACCGGTTGCAAAAACCACCTCTCCAGCTTTCGAGACATTGGCGCCGAAGGCCTCGCCTTTGAAAATTGTGCCGTCTTCAAGGATTAGTTTAGCGTTCATTTTCCCCGCTTTCTTCGGATAATAAAAAGAAGCCCGGAGGCTTCCTTGACTTTTGCAGAAATTATGATCATTTTATTTTTTCTTATCTTTCAGGACAGGTTTTTTGGCTAAGTTTTTAGCCGGTTTTTTTGCTTTAGCGTCTGGTTTTTGGGGTTGGGTTTTTTTTGTTTCCAGTTCGATTTCCTCTTCGTCATCTTTCTTCTTTTGGATTACTGTTGCAGCTGCCACTTTGTCGTCGCCCGTAAGGCGCATAATTATTACACCCTGGGTGTCACGAGTTAGGCGAGGTAATGATCTTAAGGTTGTTCTCATAACCTGACCTTTTTTGGATGTTAGGATAATACCTTCATCTTCTTTTGTTAAAATTTGTGCATTAACGATATCACCTGTTTTTTCGGCAAGACTGGCAGCTTTAACGCCAACGCCGCCCCGAAGCTGGGTTGGCCAGGCAGAGACGCTTGTCTTTTTGCCGATACCTTTTTGGGTTATTACCAAAAGGTCTGCTTTAACATCGTCTTTGTCTATAACGTCCATGCCGATTAGCTCGTCACCGGGTTTAATCTTTATTCCGCGAACACCCATAGTGTCTCTGGCCATTGGGCGGACGTCTTTTTCCGAAAACTTAATTGACATGCCCTTTTTGGAGATCAAAAAGATTACATCATCCCCGACTGTTAGTTTTGCCCAGCGCAGATAATCTCCGGCCGTGAGTTTAATTGCGATGATGCCCGTTTTCCTTATGCTTTCATAGGCTGTGATGTCCGATTTTTTAATGACACCGTTTTTGGTTGCCAGGACAACGTATTTAGGCTTTTTGCCGTTGTCTTTTGAGCCTTTTTGAATCTTCAGAACGGAGAGGACTTTTTCCTCCGGTTGGAGTTCCAAAAGGTTAACGATTGCAACGCCCTTGGCAGTTCTGGACGATTCCGGCAGTTCCCAGACTTTCAGCTGGAACACACGGCCACGGTCGGTGAAGAAAAGCAGTGAATCGTGGGTTTGGGCTGCAATAAGCTGGGCAACGGTGTCTTCTTCTTTGGTGGTTATGCCGGAAATTCCTTTCCCTCCACGCCTTTGGGTTCTGAATGAGCCTATGTCCTGACGTTTAACGTAGCCGCCAACGGTGATTGTGACTATTGTAGGCTCGTTGGCAATAAGATCTTCCTCGGAAAACTCGCCGATTTTTTGTTTGAAAACGCGGGTTCGCCTCGGATCTGCGAAGCGTTCGTTAAGTTTTAGCAGCTCGTTTTTGGCAACTTTGAGGATTTTTTCCGGATGGGCAAGCAGGTCTTCAAGGTAAGCAATTTCTTCGCGCACCATTGCCAACTCTTCTTCAATCTTTTGGCGCTCCAGGGCGGCGAGCCTTTTTAGCTGCATGTCCAAAATTGCCAAAGCCTGGATTTCGGTGAGCTTAAACTTGGCCATCAAGTTTTCTTTGGCATCCTGGGTGTCTTTACTCTTTTTGATGGTTTCTATGACGGCGTCAATGTTGTCGACTGCGATTTTTAAGCCTTCCAAAATGTGTTCCCGCTTTCTGGCTTCTTCCAGTTCAAACTGGCTTCTTCTGGTGATGACGCTTTTTCGGTGTTTGATGAATTCCTCGAGGATCATTTTGAGGGTTAGGGTTTGGGGTGTTCCATCAACTAAAGCGACAGTGTTAACCGGAAATGATTGTTGCAGCGCGGTGTGTTTATAGAGGTTATTTAAGACTGATTTTGGCTTGGCGTCGCGTTTAAGTTCGACTACGACGCGAAGCCCTTTTCGGTCGGATTCGTCGCGAAGGTCGGAAATGCCGTCGAGTTTTTTGTCTTTGACGAGTTCGGCAATTCTGGAAACTAAAGTTGCTTTGTTTACTTGATATGGAAGTTCGGTGACAACTATTTGGAACCGGCCGCCCTTGGTTTCTTCAATATCGGCCTTGGCACGCATCATAATTTTGCCGCGGCCTGTGGCATAGGCTGCGGTGATTTCCGTGATGTCGAAGATTTGGGCACCGGTTGGAAAATCAGGACCTTTGACAAATTCCATAAGGTCTTCAACGGAACTGTCCGGTTTATCAATGAGATGGATGGTAGCGTCTACAATTTCGCCTAAATTGTGCGGAGGGATATTTGTTGCCATACCAACTGCTATTCCCGATGCGCCGTTTATAAGAAGGTTGGGCAAAACCGAAGGCAAGAAAACCGGCTCCTTGAGGGTGCCGTCGAAGTTGTCTGTATAGTCGACAGTGTTTTTGTCGAGGTCGTAAAGCAGGGTTTCGGCGATTGTGGCAAGACGCGCTTCGGTATAACGCATGGCGGCTGGAGAATCGCCGTCGACCGAGCCGAAGTTTCCCTGGCCGTCTATTAAGGGACTACGCATTGCAAAATCCTGGGCCATTCGGACCATTGCATCATAGACTGAGGTATCGCCATGGGGATGATATTTACCGAGGACTTCACCAACCACTTTGGCGCTTTTTGTGTAGTGGGCGCTGTGGGTGACGCCCATTTTCTGCATAGCAAAGATGATGCGGCGATGGACCGGCTTTAGGCCGTCGCGGACATCCGGAAGGGCGCGGGCAACGATAACCGACATGGCATAGTCCAAATAGGACTTTTGCATTTCTGTGGTTATTTCGACTCGTTGGATTTTGCCTATATCGCCCATCTAAGTTATTGACCAACCAACTTTTTTCAGCTCATCAAGTGTGAGCTGCGGGAGTGGTTGAGCTTGCCTTTTCCTTATTTCTTTAAGCACGTCCCCTTTATTTTTTTTTGCGACATCGAGCATTTTTCGGTCAACGGGACGCCACAGTGTGAACTTGACTGTATGACCTCCCTCACCCAGTACTGGTTGAGACCCTGCCGATGCCCATACTTCTCCTTTTGGGAGAGTTGCGAAGAGAACTAAATTGTTTCCAGGGACTGGATCTTGGGGCTTCGTAATCGGTTGCGCATAACTTATATCAAAGACGGCATGAAATAGGTCTCTTGAATGTCTGGTTGGTTGCCCTATGGCTCTAAGAACACCACTGTCTTCAAACGGATCTGACTGAGTGAGGGCTCCGTCACGGGTTTTTGCGGCACGATCAAAAGAATAGAAAGGTATACCCCGCCTTAGCCGACTTGGAGCAGAGTCCTTCCTTTGAGCAAATGCTTTACCGTATTCTCCAACTTCTGCCATGTTATATGTCTAGAGTAGCTGACTTCGCGTGCGTTTGGATAAAGCGTTTTCGGGGCGGGACTTCGTTGCCCATGAGCATTGTAAAGACGTGGTCCGCATCCGCTGCATCTTCAACTGTTATCTGTTTCATGATTCGGGTTGCCGGGTTCATGGTTGTTTCCCAAAGCTGTTCCGGGTTCATTTCACCGAGACCCTTGTATCTTTGAAGGCCGACTGTTCTGCCTTCTGCTTTTTGCTTTACAATTGCGTCTTTTTCCTCGTCGTTGTAGGCGTAGTGGGATTCTTTGCCGATTGTGACTTTGTAAAGCGGAGGCATGGCTATATATAGGTAGCCTTTTTCGATGATGCCCGGAAGATAGCGGAAGAAAAATGTTAAAAGAAGTGTCATAATGTGCTCTCCGTCAACATCTGCGTCTGTCATTACAACGACGCGGTGATATCGGGCTTTGTCAATATTGGTTGTGTCCCCTATCCCTGTACCGAGGGCAATAATTAAGGTTTTAATTTCTTCAAATTCAAGGATTTTATCAAGCCTCGCCCTTTCGGTGTTTAGGATTTTTCCGCGAAGAGGCAAAATTGCCTGGAATTTGCGGTCCCTCCCCTGCTTGGCACTGCCTCCTGCCGAATCTCCCTCTACAAGGTAAAGTTCCGATTGGGCTGGGTCTTTCTCCTGGCAGTCTGTTAGTTTTCCGGGTAAAGTCATACCCTCCAGAGCACCTTTTCTAAGGACTGCTTCTTTGGCCGCACGGGCTGCTAGCCTTGCTTTTGCTGCCAGAATAACCTTTTCCATTATTTTTCTTGCCTGGTTGGGGTTTTCTTCGAGATAAGTGTCGATGCCTTCTTTGACCACCTGCATGACTATAGGCTGTATTTCCGCATTGCCCAATTTTCCCTTTGTTTGGCCTTCAAACTGCAGGTTTTCGGAATTCATTTTAATTGCTATGACGGCGGTTAAGCCTTCGCGCATGTCGTCGCCTGTAAGGTTGTCGTCTTTTTCCTTGAGATAGCCATTTTTGCGGGCGTAGTCGTTTATTGCACGCGTTAGGGCCATCCGGAATCCGGTTAAGTGCGTGCCGCCTTCGTGGGTGCTTATAACATTGGCAAAAGATTCAACTGTTTCAGTGTAGGAGTCGCTGTATTGTATTGCTGCTTCAACCAAGACACCTTGCGATGTCTTGGAAACACTGAAAGGGATATCGTTTATTGGCTGTTTACCCTTGTTGAGATGGCGGACCAGGGACTGGACGCCGCCGTCAAAATAATAGTGAATTTCGGAATTTGACCTTTGGTCGTATAAGTGGAAGAAGAGGCCGGCAACAAGATAGGCTCTTTCCTTGATTTTTTTCGCCAGGGTTTTGTATTCGGTTACGATATTTGGAAAAATGGATTTGTCCGGCAAAAAAATGGTGGTTGTGCCGGTTTTTGGTAGGTTTAAAAGTTCGGGTGCTTGGCTTTTTTCGGCAGGTTCTACCTTTGTAGTTGGTTTACCGCGCTTATATTCCTGGGCGTAGGTTTTGTTGTCGCGCCTAACCTCGACCCGCATCCAGTCCGAAAGAGCGTTAACGACTGAAGCGCCTACCCCATGGAGCCCTCCTGAGATTTTGTATGCACCTTCACCGAATTTACCGCCGGCGTGTAAGATAGTCATGGTGACTTCCAGGGTCGACTTTTTAGCTTTGGGGTGAATCTCAACAGGAATGCCGCGTCCGTCGTCGGCCACAGTTATCTTTTCGTCGGTGCCGATGACAATCCATACATTTTTAGCAAATCCGGCCAAGGCTTCGTCAACGGAGTTGTCTATTATCTCCTTAACAAGTTCGTGAAGCCCGTTTATATCCGTTGAGCCAATGTACATTCCGGGACGCTTCCTCACTGGCTCTAAGCCCTCAAGGACCTGTATGTCTTTAGCGCTGTATGAATTGTCTGCCATTATTTGAAGATCTCTCTTTTTGCCGAAGATGCCTGAACCATCAATCAATTCTAACAGAACGTTTGCGTTTTGTGCAAGCTGTTTTGAGGCTAAGCTGTTGGCTGTTGTTTTATGGTTGTAAAGAAGAGATTTGCCAGGGCAAAAGTAGGGTTGACGTTTGCGGCGATCATTTTTTTGGTCAGAATGCACATATCAAGGGCTGCAAGTAATAAGCGCGGCGGAGCCTTTGAATTTTTAGCGTCCTTTATGATTTGCGAGTGGATCAAGTAAATCTGGTTGTCTAACCAGTTTTCGGGGTTATTAATTTTGGGCAGTGTGCTTAAGAGTTCCGGGAGGGTTTGGGTTAGATATATGTTGGCTTCCTTTGCTTCATATTCCTGCCTGGCGTCTATTAAGACCAGTCTTGAGCGGACTGTCGGAAGGAGATTTTCCTTATTTTGTGCTTCCAATATGATAATGACATTTAAGGGAGGCTCCTCCAGAATTTTTAGGAGTGCGTTTTGGGCTTGGTGGGTAAGTTTGTGGGCTTCTTTTATAATTATTATTTTTGAGGGCAAATGCACCGGTTTTTGGAAGATATGCTTTTTAAGACTCCTAACTTCTTCTATTGAAATACTTTGTTTTGTGGGTGAAATATAAAATATATCCGGCGACGTTTTGTTCAGGTCGATATTGTGCTTTTTTGCCAAAAGACCTGTTTGTTTTTGGACAAGATTTTCGGTGCCTAATATGAGGTAGCATTGAAACCGCTGTTTTGGGACTTGTGGTGGCATTTTTGTCATTAGGATTCTACCTTATTGCGGCGATATTTCCAATTTGGCCTTTATATTTGTTATTATCAAGGTAAGTACCATTGGTGCCGGTTTCCAACCGGTGGTTTTGTGTACCTAAATTATTATGCCAACTACTGCCCAAGCCCCTAACACAAAGGTTGTCTACCCAAACACCGCTCT
This sequence comes from uncultured Gammaproteobacteria bacterium, assembly GCA_964511055.1. Taxonomy (GTDB): domain Bacteria; phylum Patescibacteriota; class Microgenomatia; order Curtissbacterales; family GWA2-41-24; genus JAKAJD01. The sequence goes on along the minus strand of CAZEDQ010000005.1, from coordinate 21,961 downwards.
TGGTTTGACTATCGAGGATGTTTTATATAAACGCGCCCAGATAACTTCCGAGCAGCTTTCTTTTATAAGAAATGAGGCAAAACGTCGGCAGGAGACTCCCGAGAAGATTTTGGCTCAGATGGCTTGGGTAAGTGAAGAGGATTTAATAAAAGCAAAAGCTGAGGCAATTGGGGTCAGTTATTTTGAGCCAGCTGACCAACCAATTTCGCCCGAAGTATTGGGATATATTCCGGAGGATGTTGCTAAGCGTTTTACGGTTATTCCTATTGCCAAGGATCGTGACACGCTGTCTGTTGCGATGATTGACCCATTGGACCTGCAGACTTTGGAGTTTTTGGAGAAAAAATCGGGGCTTTCTATTAAACCCTATATTTCAACTCCCGCTTCTATAAACAAGGCAGTTTCCGAGCAGTATACAAGAGGTCTTTCAACAGAAGTGACGGAAGCTTTAAAGGAAACATCAACGGGTGCTTCAAGGACATACATTGAGCAGCCGGAGGCGACTGCGGTTTTGGGCGAAGCGCCGGTTGCGAGAATTGTCTCAACACTTTTGGAGTATGGTATTAAAGTCAGGGCTTCGGACATCCACATAGAGCCATTGGAAAATGAAACGAGGGTTAGGTACAGAATTGACGGTATTTTGCATGAGAAGCTGATACTACCTAAAAGAATCCACGACGCAATAGTTTCCAGGATAAAGATTTTGGGGAATATGAAAATTGACGAAAAACGTATTCCACAGGACGCAAGGTTTAACTTTAAAATTGGCCGCGAAGAATTGGATTTAAGAATTTCTACCCTGCCGACTGTGTTTGGTGAGAAAGTGGTGATGCGACTTCTAAAGAAATCCGGCGGGGTACCGTCTTTGCAGGAGCTTGGGCTTAGGGGTAGGGCTTTGCAGAATATCGGAGAGACGATACTTAGGCCCCACGGCATAATTTTGATAACCGGACCAACGGGTTCCGGTAAGACAACTACGCTTTATTCAATCCTTTCGCTTCTTAATTCAACCAGGGTCAACATTATTACGCTTGAAGACCCTATTGAATACCAAATTGCGGGTGTAAACCAGGTGCAGATTAACCCGCAGGCAGGGCTTACTTTTGCTTCCGGTCTCCGTTCAATTTTAAGACAGGACCCGAATATTTTGATGGTTGGTGAGATTAGGGACGCTGAAACTACCGAACTTGCCGTGCAAGCGTCTTTAACAGGGCATTTGGTATTTTCAACTTTGCACACAAACAATGCGGCGGGAGCCCTTCCAAGGCTTTTGGACATGCATGCGGAACCTTACCTTATTGCCTCGACCGTAACCGCTGTTATGGGACAGCGGGTTGTCAGAAGGATTTGCCCGTCTTGTAAAGCGCCCAAACCCTTGACAAAAGAGGCTTCTGAACATTTACAGTCTACGCTTGGCAACCTATTTGACCTAAAAAAGAAACTTACCCCTTTCTTTGGCCGTGGTTGTGCAGAATGCAATAACACCGGCTATCTGGGGAGAATCGGAATATTCGAGGTTTTGGTTGTAAGTGAGAAAATATCAAGGATGATAATCGGGCACGAGACCTCGCAGGCAATTGAGAATCAGGCTATTGCCGAGGGAATGATTACTATGAAACAGGATGGGTATTTAAAAGTTGTCGAAGGGATTACAACCATCGAGGAAGTCCTGAGGGTTGCGGAAGAGTAATATGAGCATTCAAGATTATTTGGAAATTGTTGTTAAAAAAGAAGCTTCTGATTTGCATTTGGTAGTGGGCTCACCGCCTGTTATCAGAATCGATGGACAGCTTCTGCCGATTGCCTCTGCCGTTTTGACTTCCGATGACACCGAAGGCCTGGTTTTTGAGCTTTTGTCACCCGAGCAAAAGGAAATGCTATCAGTCAACAAGGAGATCGATTTTTCTTTTGCGCTGGGCGAAGTTGCACGGTTTAGGGTTAATGCTTATTTCCAAAAAGGTTATCTTTCGGCAGCTTTAAGGCTTATCCCTTCTTATATTAAGACGATCGAGGAGTTGAATCTGCCGAGGATTTGCCATAATTTTGCCGGCCTCAGGCAGGGCTTCATTTTGGTTACAGGTCCAACAGGCCACGGGAAGTCGACGACTATTGCATCTATTATCAACGAAATTAACCAGATGAGGCCTGTTCATATTTTAACTATTGAGGATCCGATTGAGTATGTTTACCCCAAAGGGAAAGCCCTTGTTTCCCAGAGGGAAATGCATCTTGATACCCACTCGTGGGAGGTTGCTTTGAGATCGGCACTTCGTGAGGATCCCGATGTGGTTTTGGTTGGCGAAATGCGAGATTTTGAAACGATCGCCTCGGCTATTACAGTTGCGGAGACTGGGCATTTGGTATTTGCAACCCTTCATACTAATTCCGCTTCCCAGTCAATTGACAGGATAATTGATGTTTTCCCTGAAACACAGCAGGCCCAAGTTAGGCTGCAGTTGGCGGCTACAATGGCCGGAATTATTTCAATGAGGCTAGTGCCTTCTATTGGTGGAGGCAGGTTGCCGGTTGCCGAAATACTCCTTTCCTCCCCTGCGGTCCAGACTGCGATACGGGAAGGAAAAACCCACCAAATTGACAATATTATCCAAACATCAGGCTCTTCGGGAATGATTTTAATGGATGCTTCGCTTGCCTATTTGGTGAAGGCAGGCAGGCTTTCTTTGGAGATTGCCCGTGCGTATAGCTTGAGACCGGAAGAGCTTGAAAGGCTTGTTGACAAGGCAAGTCCAGGACAGCAGTAAAAATCATGCCTCTCTATAAATTTATTGCAAAAGATGCAACAGGAAAAAAATTTACAGGGGAAGTTGAGGCGGTTGATGAAAATGCGTTGGTTAAGATTCTGCAGCAGGAGCGGTTAACCCCCATTGAGGTAAGAAGCAAGAGTAACCAGAATGGGATAAGCCTTGCTATTTTAAAAATCGGCAAAGGTGTATCAACTTCCGAGGTAGTCAATTTTACGCGGCAGCTTTCGACTATGGTTTCGGCAGGTTTGCCTTTAACCGATGCGCTCTTGATACTCCAAAAACAAACGAAAAGCAATAATTTCGCGAGGATACTCGGCGAGGTTGTTTCCGATGTTGAGGGCGGCCTGTCTCTTTCACAGGCACTTGCAAAACATAACAATGTATTCGGGATTGTTTACATAAAATTAATAGAAGCCGGTGAAACCGGAGGAGTTTTGGATAAAGTTTTGTCAAAACTTGCCCAGTCTCTTGAAAAAGAGCGCGAATTTAAGTCGAAAACCAGAGGTGCTTTTATTTATCCTGCCATAGTTGTAACGGTCATGATTGTTGTCATGATTCTGATGATGATTTTTGTTATTCCCAAATTGACCGGTTTATATAGCCAAATTGGTACCCAATTGCCGCTCCCGACCAGGGTTTTGATTGCAACTTCCAATATCCTCAGGGGATTTTGGTGGCTTTTGATAATATTTGTTGTTGGTGCAGTTTATGCACTCAAGGTTTTTTCAAAGACTGAAGCGGGCGCGAAAATTATTTCGAAATTTGTACTGGCGCTTCCAATTTGGGGCAAGATCAGGAAAACCTTAATTTTGGCGGAATTTACAAGGACTCTCGGGCTTTTGATCGGGACAGGAATTCCGATTATTTCGGCCCTCAAAGTTGTTCGGGATATCCTTTCGTCCCCCGCGTACCAGGAAGGCATAGACAAGGCGATTTCCAGTGTAGAACGCGGGTCGCCGCTTTACCGGCCTTTAACTTCCGACCCGAATTTTCCGCCGATTATTTCGCAGATGGTGAGGGTGGGTGAGGAAACCGGCAAGATGGACGAGGTTTTGGGCAGGCTTTCTTTGTATTTTGAAGGTGAAAGCGAGAATTCTATTAGAAATTTAACAACAGCACTGGAGCCGATTATTCTGGTTATTTTGGGTTTAGGGGTTGGAATTTTGGTGCTTTCGATAATATTACCCATCTACAACTTAACGAGCCAGTTTTAATTATAAAAAGCATTGCTTGACAAAGAAGCGAAAGTTACTGATACTTAAAGTAAGATACGAAATGAATGTATTTCGGGAGGAGGTGACATAATTTAGTGATTTTTACTGCCCAAAAGAAATTTCTTCGAGGTTTTACTTTAATCGAGCTTCTTATAGTTATTGCAATCCTTGGTATTTTGGCGGCTGCAGTTTTGGTTGCAGCAAATCCCGGTAAGAGGACAAAACAGGCAAAAGATGCAACCCGAAAGAGCGACGTTGGACAAATTGCAACGGCCCTTCAGGCTTATTACACAACTCCCGGTCAAGGTGCATACCCTGGTCCTGGTGGCTGTGGTGCGGCGACTGGATTTGCGACATTAACGTCCCAGGGTGACTTAAAACAAATTCCGGCCGGACCCGGCATTGCAGGTGTAGCTGAGGCTTATTGTATGGACCTAAATACTGCTTCGACTGAAGCAACCGTATATGCAACACTTGAGGATCCGACGAGCGGAGTTTATCCTGATTGGGAATGGTGCTGGATGTCCACGAGTGGAGCTGCGAGAGAAATAGCAGCAGGTGCGTGTACTTTATAATTTAACACCTGACTGAGTAAAGCACAGCGACGGCATATGTTTCGCTGTGCTTTTTTTTAGGTTAATTTTCTGTAAAATACTAATGTATGCTAAACATGAGAAAATTATATTTGCTCCTATTGTTTGCTTTGGTATTTGCAGTTTTCTTGCCTGGCATATCAACCTCAGTATACGGTGGTGATTCGGGGGATATAATTTTGGCTGCATATTTTGGCGGTGTTGCCCACCCTCCGGGTTATCCCCTAAATTCCATTTTTGGTTTCCTTTTCACCCACCTGCCCTTTGCCGGCAGTATAGCCTATAAAGCAGGAATAATGATGGCAGTATTTTCGGCCGGAACAATTGTTTTTTTATTTTTAACTTTAGAAAAGCTTTTAAAAGATTCATTTATTGCACTTGCTACTGCCCTGACTTTGGCGTTTTCCCCGCTTTTTTGGCTTTACGCCCATGTTGTTGAAGTTTTTCAAGTCAATCTTTTTCTTGTTTCGGTTAGCGTATATTTACTTATTTACTGGAGAAGCAAAGTAATTTCAAGAAGGGGAAAAGCAGAAAGCAGTGCCCGAAAGTTTTTACTTTTGTCATTTCTATTTCTAGGCCTGGCAACTTTTCATCATCATACATCCATATTGGTTTTGCCCGGTTTTGTATTTTTAATTTATAAAACGGAAAAGCAAGCAATATTATGGGGAAAGAATTTATTTAAACTTTTGGGCACCTTTACCCTTGGCATACTACCCTATTTATATGTCCCTTTCGCAGCTGGCAGGGCGACGCCTGTCAATTGGGATAATGCAGTTAATGCCAAAAATTTAATAGTATTAATCACCCGTGCAGACTACGGGACATTTGCTGCCTCCCAGAGCTTTATTGGGTCAACATTAATTGAGAGGGTTTCCCAGGTATTGTCCTTCTTCGCTTTTTTAAAGAATGACTTTACACTGGTTGGTTTATTTTTAGTTATTGCCGGCCTAATCTTTGGTTTATTTAAAAAGGATAAGGCAATATCAATTTTTTTAACAATTTCCTTGATTTTATGCGGTCCTTTCTTTTTATTTTATTCGAGTTTTTCGCTTGCCACCGATTTTTTCTTCGGGATATGGGAAAGATTTATTTTGCTTAGCTATTTTTTTGCATCAATATTTTTAGGTAATGGCCTGCAATCGATTATTTTTACTGCCAAAAAATATTTACCAGATAAAAGTGCCTTTCTGCTTCTTGGGAAAAAACAATTACTGACAATTGTTAAATTTTCTATTTTTCTTTTACCGCTTTATATGATTGCCGCCAATTGGCACAAAAGCGATATGTCGGAATTTAAACTTGGCGATTGGCTGGGGCACGATATCCTGGTTTCTTCTGAGGCTAACTCGATTGTATTTTTGTTTAGTGACACACTGGCATTTAATAGCCAATATGTGTATTACAGTGATTTTAGTGAGTTTGGTGACAGAAAAGTCATTTTGGGCGGCTTATTGAGACACCCGTATTATAGGAAGCAACTTGCTAGGCGGTATCCGGATTTAAATTTCCCCAACAGTTTTTTTGACGATTCCCAAAATGAGAGCGGTAAATTTATGGCGGATTTAGTTTCGGCAAATATTGACCGTTTTCCAATTTACACAATTGCATATTTGCCCGAGATTAAAAACCACGCTTGGGTTAAAAGCGGCATGATGTCAAAGTTAGTAAATAACGATAACAAGGACATTGCAAATATTGCTTATTTAAATAGAAGAGCACTGGATAACTTTAAACTGGAGATAGATGAGGCCAATGAGGGGTATACAAATTTTATAGAACAGGACATAAAGCGATCATATAATGTTTCTTTTAACGATACGGGTGATGAAATGGCCGATTTAAATTTGAATGTGTTAGCCCTGGATAATTACAATCTTGCCTTAGCCCTAAACCCCGAGAGTGCAAGGTCTTATTACGGTAAGGGAAAGGTGTATTTAAATATGGATGATTGTTCAAGTGCCGGCGTTTTTCTTTTAAAGTCGTATGAAGTGAATAGCGAAAATGTTCCGACCCTAAATTCATTGGCGGATTGGGCCAGAAAATGTAAGCAGGATGAATCCTTAGCGCAAGATTATGAATTAAAAGCGAAAATTATTAAAAGTAATTCTACCCGCGAGACTATATTTTGATTGCCTTGCTTTTTAACCTGATTATTAAATAGATTGTAAATATTAAGGCGGCAAGGCTTATGATAGTACTTTTCTTGAAATTTTGCGGCAGGTATTCATATTTGATGGTGTGGCTGCCCTGGGGCACTACTACTGCCCTCGAATTAATGTTTGCTGCAAAAATTTCTGTTGGTGTTTTGTCGATTTTAGCGGTCCAGCCGGGATAATAACTGTCCGAAAGGACAATTGCCGAAGTCGAAGATAGGTTTGTGGCGATTGTAACGCTGGTGTTGTTATATGAAGTGATTTGAGCAGTATCCTTATCACTTGTTGATATTTTTTCTTTTGGGTCCTTTTCAAGAATTACTGTTTTTCGGGGATCAAAGTTCCCGTCTGAAAGAATCGATTGAAGGTTTTGAACAGTCGTTGCTATTTTGTAATCCCCTACAGGATAGACACGCGGGAAACTTTTGAGGTTTTTGTAAAGCCAAATGTCTTGATCCTGGTAATTGAGATTAGATTCCAGTTTGAAATTACTTGAATCTACGGGAAAAGGGGTGGTTATGAAATCCGTACTTGTGAGGTTGAGGATATTGGAACTTAGTTTGCCTATTTCAATCTGGCTGTTTTTTAGATTAATTTTAGAATTTAACAAACCTTCCAATATGATTTGCCGGTTTGGGCTTATGCCTGCATAGGCCAGAAGCTGATTATTGTCATTTGTTATATTAAAATTTTGGCCAATGAAGTTTAGTAAAAAGTTGTATTGTTTTTCGTCCTCTTTGCTGCTCCAGCCTTTATTTAGAAATGTTATGTTCCATGAAAGGAATGCGCCAATTGAGTGAATGCGCCCCTGGCCAACTAAATCCTGGAACCTGGGAGCAGATAGCCAATCTTCCTTTTTTCCAACCATGTGGTAATTGGACCAAACCCTGAAAATGTCCAAAGAAGCAAAAATGATCAGTAAGAAGACCAGTAATTTTAAGATGGGGTGTTTTATTTTGCCCATGAGTGAATCTACGGCTGTTGCACTTAGCATGGCAGCTGCGAGGAATGTAAAGACCAGAAATCTGGCGGGTACCCTGAAGTATGAAAAAACCGGAAAAGAAAATATCGGATACAAGGGTGCTGAGGTCCCGAGTGCCAGCATGAGGCCTAAGGCTCCAAAGATTAGCCAAAATATGACAGATGATTTTTGTTCCCATTGTCTTCTAATCATGACCAGAAGGATTGCAACAAAGGATAGAACCAGTTGAACAATACCGAAATAAAGGTTACTTTCCCAGAAAACGCTCCACTTGCCCGGTTCCCATCGGGAGTATGTGGCGTTTTTGGGGTTTCCCAGGATGTATGGATCAAGTATTGTTAGCAAATTCTTTGGCTTTAGGGGGAAATCCGTGAGTATTTTTCTGGGATTATTATGCTCAATTCTTTTTGAACTTTTTGTTAAATTATATGTTGAGTTAAGTTGGATGGCTGCTATTAAAAAGCCCAATATTATGAAGCCGCTTATTATTGCCGGAATGCGGATTTTTATGCTGTTTTTGGTTTTTAACTGGGACAGTTTATATATAACGAAAATAACCAAGCCTATCAGCGAATAAAAAGTAATTTGGGGAAATCCGGTGAATATTTGCTGCGAGATTACAAGTGGAAGGAATGCCAAATATGAAAACTTCTTTTTATTGAAAAATTGGTTAGTAAGCCAAAAGAGCCAAGGCATAATAGAGGCTGTTTGTATTAGGTTGTAATGTTGTATATGGAGAGTAAACAGCGAAGAAAAAGAGAATGTTATTGCCGCAATATAGGCTGCAGCGCTATTGAGTTTAAAGGATTTTGCAAGAAGGAAAGTGCCTAGTGCTGCTGTTGTAAATGTTACGATATAGCCTAAATTGAATGCCAGCCAAAACGGCAACAAAGCAAATAAGATAATGTTTGGCAAAAACAGTGCCCCTATTTGCCCTTCGTCAAATATTGGGAAACCCTGGCCGATTCTTGGTTCCCAAAACGGCAGCTGGCCTTTTTTTAGCGATTCGGAGAGAATTTCTTTGACAGGAATATTGAAATGCAAAATGTCGCTTCGGCCATAGTCCGGTGTTACAAACAATGATGGCGGGAAAAATAATTTGGAAAAAAAGACGAAGATGACGACGGTTATTGCCAAAATTGGCCAATAGCTTTTAATGAGCTTGTTAATCATTTAGGAAAGTTTAACAAAAAATTGGTTTGCGTGTTTTCCTGAAACTTGTCATGAGGTATTAATACCCGTTATTGTTAAGATAGTGGTTCTTTATCTTTTTACATTTTTCGTGCTGGGGTCTGCCGTTGGCAGTTTTTTGAATGTTGTTATAGACAGGACAACCAGAGGAGAAACAATTTTGGGCAGGTCATACTGCGACCATTGCAAGGCAAAACTCGGGGTGTTTGACCTTGTTCCTGTCGTGAGTTTTTTTAGTCTTGGTGCCAAGTGCCGTTTTTGCAAACAACCGCTTTCTTGGCAGTATCCTCTAGTTGAAAGTGCCACTGCCGTACTTTTTGCTTTTACATTTTGGCATTTGGCAGGAGACAGTAATTTAAGTTTGTCGACCTTAATATATTATTTGTTTTTGATTTCTGTTGTCGAAGTAGTTGCTGTTGTGGACTGGAAGTTTTCCTTGATTCCAACGACCTTCGTTTTTGCAGCTTCTATTGTTTCCCTTTTTTACAACTATTTCGTTCTTCCCTCTCCCCTATTTTTGGACCATATTATGGCTGCGTTTGGGGCAGCACTGTTTTTTTTAGTAATTGTAGTTGCAACGCGCGGCCGAGGTATGGGCCAAGGGGATGTGGTTTTGGCATTTTTAATGGGAATTGTTTTGGGGACACAAGGGGTTGCCGTTTCCGTGTTTTTGGCGTTTTTGATGGGTGCTTTGGTTTCTATCGGCTTGATAATTTTCAAAAAGCGCAAATTTGGACAAACTGTACCTTTTGCGCCGTTTCTAGCAGGTGGGTTTTTGCTGGCACTATTTTGGGCCGGGCCGATCGTTAATTGGTACTTACAAGTGTTATATTGATAAAAAATGTCAAATGTCAGAGGTCAAAGGTCAAAGGTTTGTAAGTATTCTTACGGGTTTACGTTCATTGAACTTCTGGTTGTAATTTCCCTGATGGCAATTGTTGGTGCAAGCGTTTCGGCTGCATATTTAAAGTTTGAAGGGAATCAACGGGTAAAAGGGGCAGCTTTGATGGTGAAAAACGAAATCAGGGCGTCCCAAAACAACGCAAGTTCGGGAAAAGATATAAATTGTACGTCAGGAAAACTTGCGGGTTGGTTTTTTGTTGCGGATGTCAGTCCAAACGCGTTAGTTTATGGAGTTTACTGTGATCCTTTTTGGATCCCTTCTTATAACGCGTCACGAAAAATCCTAAAGTTGCCGCAGGGGGTAACGGTTACGGGTGTAAAATACGGCGGAACACCGAATGCGCCTGTTTTTATTTTTTACAGGACACTGAATATTGGATTTAGCTTTCATTCGAGTACGCCATTTTTTGACCCTGTCACGGGCGATTTGCAAAACTTTTTAGGTAGTGGCTTGCCTCAGGATCCGGTGACAATAATTTTGACGGGGTCCGGGGTGACCTATGAGGTGGTAGTGATGCCTTCGGGGGAAGTTTATGAGAAGCAGATGTAAATTGGGACAGTCTTTGGTTGAGGTAATTGTTAGTGTCGGGATAGCCGTGATTCTGGCAATTGCCTTAATTTCCGCAGGGCTTATTTCCAATAAAACTGCACGGTCGGCCCGAAACAATACCGAGGCTACGAAACTTGCCGAACAGTATATTGAACAGATTAGAGTATTTCGCGACAGGCGTGGGTACACGAGCGCATTTACTAGTATTTCTAATGACACTTGTTACATACTTCAAATTCCTAACTCGAATGATCCTTCTACTTGGAGTTTGATTACTTCCGGCTGCCCTGAGACGTTTCTCTCTGGCGCAGTGAATTATTCCAGAAGCCTTCTGTTTAAAGATGGAGCAAGTGCCAATACTAAATTAGTTACAGCAACTATAACATGGCAAGATTCCGGCGGGACGCAGACTGTTTCCAGTCAGACGATTCTTTCCCTTTGGTCTGTACCTTAATTTGGGTTTTCCTGTGATATAGTTTAATTAATGCCCTTTCATAAGAAAATTTTTAATTTCAAATTTTTAATTTCAAATTTCAAATTATTGAATGGTTTTACACTGATTGAATTTATTGTAGTTTTGGGCATTCTGGGTTTTATAGTGACATCCACCGTGCTTTTTTTGAATTCGGTTTTGAGGGGTGCTAATCAGACCAATATTACTCAGGAGGTTAAACAAAACGGCCAAGCAGTTCTGGATTCTTTAGACAAACAAATTCGGGGATCTATATCCGTTGACGGTATTGAGGGTGGGCCGGTTGACTATACGGCTATTAAACTGACAAGACCAAATGAGGATCCGCTATACATTAAGTGTTTGAGTGCAACCGCGACGCAGAATAACCGTATAGGGACTTTTGTTTCTGCTACCGCACCGGCTGCGGATTCAAATTATACTTCTTTGAGTAATGATGACAGGACAAACGGCGTGAATGTAGTTGGTTGCAAATTTAATATTGTTACTTCTTCCGTAGCCCAGGGTGGCCAAGTGCCTGCTGTAGTGGGTGTTTCTTTTACGGCAACGCAAGGTCTTGATGCTCCATACAGGCAGGATTTTGCGGCTTCGGCGCCTTTTCAGACGACTATTTCACTGAGGACTTATTGAGGGAGTACACAGTACACAGTACAGAATACATTGAGGGATTTGACAATAAGAAGGTTAGAATCGACAATAAGATAAGGACATGAAATCCGGCCAAATATTGATATTGGTGCTTCTAATTGTGGTTGTTGCCTTGGCCGTGGGGCTTTCGGTTGCTTCCAGAAACATTGTCAATTTGAGGACTTCCACGCAAACTAAAGAATCCCAAAGGGCTTTTGGGGCGGCGGAGGGTGGAATTGAGGATGTTTTGTCACGGCTTAACTCGCTTTCTGGTGATGCAGCAGTTTTGTCATCGGGCGGTAAAGATGTGGATGTAACTGTTGGTGATTTTTTAGCAAAAGTCAATGTAAAAGGTTCAAAAGTATATGAGAGCAAAGTCGAGCTTGGCGAGGTTGGGCAGATAGATTTGAAGACATTTAGCGGGACACGTGTAGAGATACATTGGGCAAAAGGAAGCACTGAAAATAGCGGTGACGGGCCGGCATCTTTGGAAATCGGGGA
>CAZEDQ010000005.1:0-9997 GCA_964511055.1 uncultured Gammaproteobacteria bacterium | reverse complement strand
TTTTTGGGGCAGTATCTCCTTATGCGATGTCCAGATGGTATTTTGAGGGCCAAGCAGGAAGGCCGAATGAAACGTTGAATCTTTCTGGTGCAGGTACCTTTCCCTGCTCTTCACCACCCAGTGACGGTTATACGAAGTGCATACAGGTTGGGATGGCTGGAGACCCGATTGCGTTGCGGGTAAAACCATTTTGGGCAAGTACAACGGTGAAGGTCTTTAGTGTAACAGCTGGAATCGATTTGCCGGTGCAGACTTATGACATTAACTCATCGGCAACAAGTACTGTTGGCGTAACAAGAGCCGTCCAGGTAAAGCGAACGGCATTGCCGATGATGCCTGCGGTTTTTGATTATGCACTATTTTCCGAAGGGAGTATTGTTAAGTAGTTATGAATAAGACAACTAAAATTTTACTTTCCCTGATTGGGCTTGGTGCTATCATTGTGCCTGCGGTTTTACTAGCTGTTTTGAGCCCGAAAGTTAATACCGGCCAAAACTCATCTGACCAAAACAGGACAATTAATTCGGGTGCTATCGAGAATATTGTTAACCAGTCGCCCCAAAATAACCCTGTCGTCTTGCCTACCCCAACTTTTTACCCAACACCTGCCAGCCCTTCAGCTAAAGTGATACCGGAAGGTAGTCCTTCCGCACAGTAACCAAACTATGGCAAACGATGCATTTGGCCTGGACTTGGGAAGGTCATTTATTAAAGTTATAGAGGTTAAAGTTGCCGGCAAAAAAAGAACTTTGACTGCGGCTGCCAATGCCCCGACGCCTGCAGGCGGTATTCAGACCGATGCCCCGCTTGAATTAAAGAAAGTTGCAGAAGCAATAAAAGCGACGGTTAAAAATTCGGGTGTTAGGACTAACAAGTGCAACGTTTCGATAGTCGAATCGCAAGTTGTCACCAGGCTTATACAAATGCCCAACCTAACCGATAAGGAGCTCTCCTCCGCTATCAATTGGGAGGCTGACCAGTACATTCCCCTACCACTAAAAGATGTTAATTTGCAGTATAAAGTAGTTTCGAAACCGCTTCCCGGCAAGGTTGGCAAGATGGACGTATTGTTGGTAGCAGCCCCCAAGAGGATTATTGAAAAATATGTAAAGCTCACACGGGACTCGGGGCTTGTGCTGTCCGCTATTGAGACGGAGTCAACCTCACTGGCGAGGGCCCTTACGGCGCCCGGTGATTTACCGGCTGTAGTAGTTTCAATAGGAGCCGCATCAACGGAGCTTGTTTTGGTCAGGGACGGAAACGTGTTATTTACTAGATCGGTATTGACAGGCGGATATGCTTTGACCCAGGCAATTATGGCAGAGTTTAACATGAGCCAAACCCAAGCCGAGCAATATAAACACGCTTATGGTGTTGTTAGTGACCAGCTTGGGGGAAAAGTAGCCGCTGTCCTGAAGCCTTTGTTGGAAATTGTCATTGTGGAAATTCTAAAGGCTTTGGAATACTCCAGAAGCCACCTTCAAGGCTCGGTTTTTAACAGGATAGTTGTGTGCGGTGGAGGTGCTTATTTGCCCGGTTTGTCCGAATATTTTACCCAGAGGACAAGTTTAGAGGTATCTTTGGGCGATCCATGGCAAGGATTTGAAAAAGAAGGCTTAATCTTGAAAATACCCGGCCAGAGTAGTTTTTACACGGTTGCTACCGGTTTGGCAATCCGCAGCTAGTTTGCTTGTGTAAAAAAGCTGGTTTTGATACGCTTAAATTTAGATGGCTGATATAAACTTATTGCCGGTTGAAGATAAAGGCTCAGAGGCAACTGAGGGAATCAGAAAGAAACTTTCAGTAGCTTCTGCGGTTGTGCTTGCCGCTGTTGCCGTATTTGGTATTGTGACTTTAGTAATGTTTACAAATATTTCTTCGCAAAGGCAAAAAATACAAAGCAGAATTGACACGAACACTGACCAAATAAACTCCCTTAAAGATACGGAGGCGATGGTTGTGGTTACCAAGGATAAGGTGTCGGTTGCTGATAAGGTGCTTAGTGGCCGCGCAGACCAGGTAAACGTTTTTAACCAGTTTGCCCAGCTTGTACCAGAAAACGTTTATTTCACGGATATAAAATTTATTGGTAGTAAATCAACTTTTTCCGGAAAAGCCAAAAGTTCTGCCGATGTGGCCGGGTTTATATCTTCACTTGCTTCGGATGATGGCGCAAAGATAATTTCGAATGTGAACATTGATTCTTTGAGTTCAGACCAAGAAGGTGTGTACACATTCAACGTTTCAGGACAGCTTGTGACTAAGGCAAGCGCCACGGGAGGAGAAAAAAGCTCATGAACCTGCCAACAATTACTGTTCCTAAAAGTGGTGTGAATTTAGGCATTGCCAAATATCTACCGTTTGCAATGCCCACAGTCAGTATTGCTATTGCCCTTTTAGTTGCTTATTTTGTGATATGGCCTAAGTTTGGCGAGGTTCTTTCAATGAGAACGACCAATAAGCAGATGGATGTGCAGGCCTCTCAGCTGGAGGAAAAAGCCCAGGTTCTGAGTGTCCTTTCCCAGGATAAGGTGGTTTTGGAAAAACAGCTGGCGCAGGCAGAAAAACTTTTACCTTCAACAAATGGAATATTTTTTATTTTAAGGGAGATTGAGCAGGCTGCGGCATCTTCGGGAATTTTGCTTGAAAAAACGGATGTTGACGCGAAAAGTTTGAGTAGTGGGCAAGCCGGTACTGGGGCGCCCGCCCCGCCCGACAAAAGTGCGTCTAGTGTAAAAGGTGTGTCTCCTTCGGTTGTGGTTAAAGTTGCCCTGACGGGCGGCTACAAATCGTTCTTGCAGTTTTTGGGGTTTCTGTACAACAATTCGCGTGTTGTCTCGGTTGACGACCTAACGTTGTCCTCTTCTTCCCAAGACAATTCAAGCGTGGTTAGAGCGTCGATTACAATAAATGCGTTCTGGAAGCCCTTACCTAAAGATCTCGGGTCTATCGATAAACCAGTGGATAGGTTGTCAGATGCAGAAAATTCACGGTTATCGGCTGTTGAAACGGTTCAGATGGCTTCCCCATCTGCTGCTCCAAATGTGTCCTATGGAAGGTCAGACTTATTTGCTCCATTCTAGTTAGCGTTTTACTCTACTCTTTCCACTTTGACTTTGCCTGGAGCAAATCCGGGCGGAACTTTTTTGTACGTTTAATTGCTTCTTTCAGGCGCCATTTTTTGATTTCCTCATGGTTTCCGCCAAGTAAAACCTTCGGGACAGGGGCATTTTCGTAAACTTCCGGCCTAGTAAACTGTGGATACTCGAGAAGGCCTTTTTCAAACGACTCTTCGTGCGGTGATTTGGGACTAATTACATTTGGGATCAATCTGGCTATTGAATCGATTAGTGCCATGGCAGGTATTTCGCCACCGGTTAAAACGTAATCCCCGACAGAAAATATCTCGTCAACGTACTTTTCGATTCTGGCGTCCACGCCTTCATAATGGCCGCATATTAAGGCTATATTTTTTCTTTTGGCAAGGCCTTTGGCTTCTTTCTGCGTGTACTTTTTGCCTGATGCCGAAAGCAGGATTGTGTAAGGTTTCGGGTTGATACTGGAGAGCGCTTTATAGAGGACATCTACTTTTAAGACCATGCCTGCACCGCCGCCGTACGGTTTGTCATCAACAGTTTTACGTTTATCGGTTGCGAAATTTCGGGGATTAATGAGGTTTATTTTAATGAGTTTTTTTGCGCGGGCTTTATTGAGGATACTACTTGAAAGTATAGGTTCAAAGATTTCGGGAAATAGAGTAATGACGTGTATATTCACGCTTCCTGAACATCAATGCTGACGAAGACGTTTTCTTTAATCGCCCGGATTTTCATAAGGTTTTTAATAGACTTGATCATTTTGCCGTTTTTGCCAATCACTTTGGCGATGTCGTCTTTGGGGACGTATATTGTGAATCGGATGTCTGTCCCCTCCTGGTTTTTTTCTATCTTAACTTTTTTAATATCGCTAACCAATGGCTGGAGTGTAAATTTAAGCAGGTCTTCCATGTTTTATTTTTGGAGGATTTTAGCAACCGTTGCAGTTGGTTTTGCGCCTTTTGAAAGCCAGTAACTAACCCTCTCCCTTTTTATTTTAATCAGGTTTTTCTTGGGATCCAATGAGCCCAAAATTTCCAGAAATTTTCCGTCACGTTTGCTTTGGGTGTCTTGGGCTACAACCCGAAACGAACGCTGATGGGTTTTCCCGGTTAATGCCAATCTTAGTTTTACGCTCATGGTTTGCTATTATCTCAGACTTTAGCCTGAAAGTTCAAGTTATTGGTTGTTTTGCCCTGTTCTAATTTGGAAAGCGCATCCTTGGCCGCATTTTGGGCGGCTTCCTGTTTATTCTTGCCGACCCCTTTGCCGAGGCACTTTTGGCTAAGGTAAACACCCATTTCAAACCGCCGGTCGTGGTCGGGTCCCCAGGTTGTAATGATTTTGTAGCTCGGAGACTCATGGTAAAGTTTTTGCAGTACTTCCTGTAATTTCGATTTGTTGTCGGAAACGGCAGTTTCAGCAAGTTCCTGCCATTTTAAAAGTACGTTTTCTTCCAGGAACTTCTCGGCAACCTTTGTGCCCTGGTCAAGGTAAATTGCGCCAACAAGAGCTTCAAAAGTATTGGCCAGGATTGAGTTGTTGTTCCGGCCGCCGGAGTCCTCTTCGCCCTTGGATAAATAGAGGAAGGTTCCCAGGGACAATTTTTGGGCAAGCTTTGCTAAGGTTTCGGTTCTAACCAGGGCTGCGCGCAGTTGGGTTAATTCCCCTTCCGGGCTTAGTGGAAGCTTTTCAAATAGAAAGGAGGATACGACAATAGAAAGAACGGCGTCCCCTAAAAATTCCAGCCTCTCGTTTGATTGGCCCTTGTAGTTTTTATGTTCGTTTAAATATGACCTATGGATAAACGCGTTTTTGAGGAGCTCTTTATCTTTGAAGCTTATGCCGATATTGTCCTCAAGCTTTTTGAATTCCGGTGCCGGTTTTGTTTGCGTGGTGCCGGTGGAGGCTTTAGAGCGCGGTGTCGACGTTTTCATAAATATAGTTAACGATGTCCGAGACCTTAATAAAAGAAGGGATTTTGTCCTGAGGGACTTGGATATCGTACTTTTCTTCAATTTTTGCAACCAAATCTTCAATTTCCAGATCGGTTATATTAAGGTCTTCGTCCAAGTTTGAATCCTCCTCAATATGCTCGGGTGGGATCGCATAATCTTTGGATATGATCTTTTTAATATCTTCTAAAATTTCCGTATCGGTCATGTTAGTAAGTTAGTTTATGGTTCATAGTACATAGTAAAATGTAATTTCCTTGCGAAAATTATATTCACTGACGCTTATGTAATTTCTTTAATTATATTCGCTGCGCTCATGTAATTTCTTTCGAAATTATATTCACTTCGTTTCATGTAATCTCTTTTGAGATTATAGAGCCTAAGACGCCGTTTATAAAAGACGGTGAAGAATCCGATCCGAATTCTTTTGCAATCTCAACTGCCTCGTCTATTACAGCTTTATACGGCTCTTGTTGTTTTTTAATAACTAACTCCCAAACCGCCATTCTTAAAATTGCCAAGTCGACCGGGGCAATTTGCGATATAGGCCATGCCGGCGCATTTTTTTTGATTTGTTTATCTAGCTCTTGCCTGTTTTTATAAACCTCAAAGGCTATTGTGCCTTTTTCTAGATTGGCTTGAGGCCTGAAACTTTTTTCAAAAAGGGTTTTTAAAGCCTCGACCCTTGCCTCGTGTCTGGGGTCATCCCTTCTTTTCATTTATATTTCAATTGCCTTTATCCGAGGCAACGCTTGGTTTTTTGGCGCTTTCTTTATAAAACCCACATTTGGGACACTGTTTGTGTGGAAACTTAAGGCCACCACAGTTTGGGCATTTGACAAGATTGGGAATTGAAAGCTTCACAGCAGCCCTTCTGGTTCTTGATCTTGCCTTGGCATGTCTTTTTTTCGGTAACGGTGTCATAAGTTTAGTTTACTAGTTACTAGCGACTAGTTGCTAGTGGCTAAAAAACGCCTTCTGGGGATTATATCAAAGATGAGGTTATAGTCAATCGGCATCTACGCTCGTTTCCGCGACTTCCTACGTGCTTTCCTGAGGGCCTCCCTACTTGTTCCTCCACCAATGACTCGACCGCCTCTTATTGGTGTGTATCGGGATTCAAATAATGGTTGCGTTGTGCATGGTGTTATTCTTTGCCCTTCGGAAACACCTCGGCCGAAGTCTTTTAAAATTGCTTCAATGACAGATCCCTTAGGAGGGTTTACAGGAAGGCTACTGGGAAAAACAACCCTTAATTTTCTTAATGGAACACGTTCAATTTGCGGCGCATCAGGGTTGTAAGTGGCCGGACCGCGATTGACTTCACTGCGTGGTATTATTCGCCCTCTCATTGATGGGTTAAATTCTGTGCTCATGTTTCCAATTAAAAAACTGCATACTAGACAGCAATTGCAGTTCAATCAAGTAAATTTTATGCTTCTCGTGAAAATATTGTCAAGAGTCAGTTTGGTTGTGAGTATTGCGACGTGAACTCATTGAGCTTTTCTTTTAAGAGCTTGTTGTCTTTGAGGTCCGGATCTTGGTTTATTATTAATCTGGCCTCATTTTGGGCAGCTGATACTGTCTTTCGGTCGGTAATGTCGGCTATTTTAAAGTTGAAAAAGCCTGATTGTTTAAGGCCGAAGATTTCCCCCGAGCCGCGCATTCTAAGGTCGATTTCGGCAAGTTCGAAACCAACGTAAACTTTTTCCATGCTTTTTATCCTCTTTAGGGAGTTCTCGGAATTAGATTGGGTAAACAGAAAGCAATAAGATTTATGCACACTTCGGCCAACGCGGCCGCGCAGTTGATGAAGCTGGGCCAGGCCAAAGCGCTCAGCTGACTCAATGAGCATTACAGTGGCGTTTGGGACGTCTATCCCTACTTCTACAACAGGTGTAGCGATAAGGACATTGATTTTGTTCTGTTTAAACTTGTCAATTATCCCCTCTTTTTCTTTTGATTTGAGTTTTCCGTGTAACAGACCCAACTTTACTTTTTTTGCGAATTTTTTTTGCAGTTTAACAAATTCATCTTTTGCGGCTTTAACGCTTGTCATGGTTTCCGAAGGCTCAACGAATGGAGTGATAATAAATGCCTGTCTGCCTTCTTCTGTCTGTTTTTCTATAAAACCATAGGCTCTTTCCCTTTTTGAACCGGGTACAACGAATGTTGCGATTTTTTGGCGGCCGACAGGCAGCTCGTCCAAAACAGAAAGGTCAAGGTCGCCGTAGAGGGTTAATGCCAGGGTTCTTGGGATGGGAGTTGCGGTCATTGTTAATAAGTGCGGTGACTGTTTTGAGGATTGATCCATAAACAGCTTTGCTCTTTGGGCGACGCCAAAGCGGTGTTGTTCGTCTACAACAACCAGGCCGATTTGTTTTTTGGCTTTGAATGTTGTGAGGAGGGCGTGGGTGCCGCAGGTAACAGTGCCAGTTTGTTTTTTGCTGCCTGTCCAGATGCCAACCGAGATGTTGTAAGGCGACAGAATTTCACCCAAAGTTTTTTGGTGTTGGAAGGCAAGTATTTCTGTAGGGGCTGCGAATATTGTTTCCATTCCATTTTCTGCGGCAATATAAGCGGCTATCGCGGCGACAACCGTTTTCCCGGAGCCAACGTCCCCCTCAAGAAGCCTATTGGCGGGTGTTTTTTTCATCAGGTCCTGTGATATTTCCCTTATCGCTTTTGTCTGGGCATCGGTTAAGGTGAAGGGTAGGTTTTTTTCAAATTGAGTGATTTTTTCAGGTATAACTTTCATTTGCGGTGCCGTCCTAAGGGATAACCACTGACGTTTTCTGATTGCTGACGCTAGTTGTGTCAGGAAGAGTTCGTCAAAACCAAGACGCTCCCGGGCGGTTTGGACTTCGTTGTAATTTTTGGGGAAGTGGATTTTTTTAAGGCTTTGGCCTAAAGACTCCAGTTTTTGCCTGGTTAGTATGTCTTGCGGCATAAAGTCGCTTAGAGTTTTAGTGTAGATAGGCAGAATTGATCCAATTTTAGCGCGCAGCCATTTGGAAGTTACACCTTCGGTTTCCGGATAGATTGGCACAAGCCTTCCGGTATGTAGGGTGTCCGGTGCCATAGAAACCGCTGGGCTTGTCCTGATGACTTCATAAGAAGGTGCGATTAGTTTTGGCTTTGGAGATTTAGGGTCGAGTTTTCCGGAAAGAGAAACAGGTGTGCCGGCTTTTAGGATCTTTGTAAGATACGGTTGGTTGAACCAGATAACCTCGACAGTTCCCGACTGGTCAGCAACTGTTGCTGTTGTTAGGAATTTACCTCTAGGCGTTCGGATGTTTTTAATCTGCCAAATTGTTCCCTGAATTGTAATTTTTTCATCAGGATTTGCCTGGGCGATATTTTGGATTTGGGAAAAGTCGTCGTAGCGGAACGGAAAATGGTAAATAAGATCGTTTAAAGTCCTAATTTCCAGCCGGTTTAACTTTTTGGAATATAAGTTTCCAACGCCCGGCAGTACTTCTACCGAAAGATTTGGGTCCATAACGTGTATGTCAAAGTGTAAAGTGTAAAGGGAAAAGTGTAAAGAGTTTGCCCAAGTTAAGGTCAGGCCTTGGCCCAGACAAATCTTAACAAAGGTCTGACCTTTTGTGTGCTATCTGAGGCCGTACGTGAGGTAAATGGCAAATTGGCCGACTATGAAACTTAAGGTTGCAAGTATTATGACTGCCAGCCAGAGCTTTTTTAGGTATGAACGTTTGAAGAGTTTCATTGGACGATCATGATTTTATTTTTTTTTGTCTTCTGGTACAAGTATCCTAATAAATTCTCTGTTGCCTGCTCTTATTACTTGATTTTGCGTTGGAACACCTCTTGGATCAGTTATCTTTTCGAAAGGAACATTTTCCGGGTTTGTTGATGCACTTACAGATCCCTGACTTATATATCTCTTTGCGTCTGACATACTGCCTCTTAAGCCAGTGTCGATCAATATCTGACTATATGTGGCACCAGATGAAGGTGTAAAAGTTTGTATAAAATCTGGTACGTTTTTTTGCTGGATTATGGATTCGAATTCCGCTTGAGCTGATGTTGCTGCAGCTTGACCGTGGTAAATTTTGACAATTTCTTCGGCTAATTGTTTTTTGGCGTCAAATGGCTTGAGGCTTTTTAATTTTTCATCACTCATATCAGTCAGGTTTGTCCAGTACTCCCCTACTTGGTTGTCTGCCATAGACATAATTTTGCCGTAGATATTTTGGGCAGAATCATCTAGCCAGATGCAGTTATCTGAGCTTTTGCTCATAGTCTGACCATCTGTGCCAAGGATTAAGGGTGTTGTAACCACAAACTTATCACGGTTTTTCATCTTTTTTTGAAGTTCGCGTCCAATAAGCATATTGAATGTTTGGTCGGTACCGCCTATTTCTGCATCAACGTCCATGTGAACTGAATCGTATCCCTGAAAAAGAGGATATAAAAGTTCATGGGTCCAAACTGTTTCTTCTGCCTCCATTCTTTTTTGAAACATTTCCCTTTTAAAGAGCTGGATAGCGCTTATTTTTGAGGCAATATTAATGATTTCTGGAACACTTAATTTTAGAAGCCAATCCCCGTTTTGTTTAATTTGGATTTTTTCAAGATTTACAACTTTTGCGGCCTGGGTTTTCCAGTTTTTTATATTTTCGTCGATTTCATCTTGGGTTATGGTTTTTCTGGCTTCTTTGCGTTGCGATGGATCGCCTGCCAGGACTGTGCCTGTTCCAAAAAGCAGGATTGCCTCGTGACCAAGGTCTGCAAATTGCTGAAGTTTGCGAAGAGGAATTGTGTGGCCCAAATGGAGTTTGGGTCCTGTGGGGTCAATGCCCAAATAAACACGGATTTTTTTGCCGGCCATTAACTTTGTCAAAGCAGATTTTTCCGGTAGGACGGAATCTACGCCTCGGGTTAGTACCTCTTCAATTTTGTCCATGACTAGATATTACAATG
>CAZEDQ010000004.1:29896-39819 GCA_964511055.1 uncultured Gammaproteobacteria bacterium | reverse complement strand
AAAGATATTACCGGAAAAAGCCTATGGATGCATCTATTTTTCGCTTGACATGCAAACTTGGTTTTTGCAAAACCAACTTTACCCACGGATGTTCAGTGTAGTGGAAGAGAGCGCAGATATAAATGATTGCGGTTTGGTGATCTCGCAATTTTGGCCAAGAACGAACCCTTTGCTGGTTGAGATAGACAACTTCAACGGCAATTATCTTTATGAGGTGAAAGGCAATGTTTATTGATTTATTACTTTCTATATTTGTACTTTTAACTTTTTTGCAAACAGGTTTGGTTTGTGATTATTACCTTTTTTCAAAAAAAAGGTTTAAGTTTGATTTGGCAATATTTTTGGCTTTGGGAATTGGTTCTATTGCCATTTTTCAAATGGCTTTAGGGTTTTTTGAAGTTCCTTTAAACAGTTTTTTGGTTATTATGCTGGCCTTTTTTGCTTTTCTGCCTTATGTTTTTGACAAGCACTTAAGAAGGCAGGTGCTTGGTGTAGTTTTGGATTATAAAAGCATTTTTCAAAGCAGTAACCCTTTGGTAATTTTGTTATTTATTGTTTTTGCCTTTGTTGCCGGATATTTTACTTTCTCACATCCGGTTTGGGGTTATGATGCTGTTCAGCGTTGGCTGGCAAAGGCTTATATTTTTTGGGTTGATGGGGGAATAAATAAAGCAAATGTCCACATAGTATCACCGGCAGATGACCCCAACCTTTGGTCGGTTACTGCTTCCTGGTTTTACTTTATATTAGGCAAAGCGGATTTATTTTGGGTACAAACGGTCCCTTTCGCCGTATTTTTTTGTTTAACTATAAAATTTTGGCAAATAGTTAAACGGGAGGCCTTAGGTTTATTTTGGCTTGTTATTTTTATGTTCACACCATTTTTGTGGCAGACATCTACATTGAAAGCATACTCGGGGAATGCAGACCTTTTGGTTGGTTTTTATTTTCTTCTGGCATTCAGCTCGCTGTTTTACAGCAAGCTAAGTTATACAGCTATCTTTTTAGGGTTGGCGGCTTTAACTAAAAACGATGCCCTGCCGGCACTTTTGGCATTTTGTGCCCTGGTACCCTTTTTTGGCCTAAAAAGCAAACAAAAGTTCCCAGTGTCGGCGCTTTTTGTGGGGTGGGCTTTGGTGCTTTTTAATTTGGGTTTTAAGTATTATTTCTCCCTGGGCAGCAGGTATTTGGATAATGATTGGAGCCTTGTTTTGAAACAGAAGCCAATTATTGAATATACCAAGTATTCACTCCATGGATTCAGGGAGGAATTTAGGCAGGTAAACCACTGGGGGGCCGGCTTTTTGGTTATCGGATATTTTATTCTTTCGAGAGGTGGCAAGGTTTTTAAGGATCGGACTCTATTATTGGGTTTAGTATTGATTTTGGCTCAGGTTGTTGGCTACACCTGGACTTATTATGTAACCCGGGAAGACCAGGCTACACAAATTGCCACGTCAATTTTCAGGTTAGTGTTGCAAGTGTACCCGCCCCTTTTGCTACTGGTGTTTGTCATATACTCCGGCTTGCCGAAATTCGGTAATAAGGCTAAGTAATCTTGCTAAATTTATTGTTTGTAGCTAAGTTATAGATTGAGTTGTTGGGGTTAATTCTTGGGTAAGATGTGAGTTTTGGTAGGTTTTTACCAAAGACAACTTTGGCGGCTTTCGTTTTTTTCTGTTTGTTTTGAAATCTTTGCCATTTTTCGTATTTATCTTGAGCAAGGTGCATAGTGCCGGTGCAAAACTTGCTACTGCAGCGGCAATCGTGCGGGCAATCTTTGCAATTTTCGTCTTTTGGGCTAAGAAGGTAGGAGATTGTAAGTTCTTCGTGGGGCTTTATTTTTCTTAGAGCAAAAAACAGTGTATGGCCTTTAAAAGTATATATCCAGCAGTTTGGCGAACATGAGTGGTTTAGAAGGTGAGTACCCGGTTTTTTTAGATCCGGGTAAATTGAAGCCTGGTCTGTTAAGTACATTAAATAGAGCCCAGCCTTATCTTTTTCAAGGTCATAGTCGGCGGTTTTAATTACCTTCCCAAGGTAATCGCCGATTATAGTGCCCTTTTTAATCTCCTTTTTAGCAAAAACGCCGTATCCTTTTTCTTTGGTCTTTTGTATTTGCCAGTAGTCATCTGATATTAAAAACATAATGGTTAATTTAACATATATGAGGTTATATGCTCCAAGTCTAACTATAAAACCTTGATATGTCTTTGGATCGGTTAAATTGACTAGAGGCTAATTTTTTGTTATCATTTGCCGATAATAATCTTACGTTTATCTAGTTTAAGAATCCTCTAAGTTTTCTTCGAATTCCTAAACTTCTAAACTCTTGCCAAGATTTAATTTTGAAAGGAGGAAATATATGGCTAAAAAATTATTCGTTGCGGGTCTTTCTTATAGTGTAACCAGCGCCCAACTTGAAGAGTTATTTGCACAAGTTGGAAAAGTTGATAGTGCGAATGTAATTACTGACAAATTCTCAGGCCAAAGCCGCGGTTTTGCGTTTGTGGAAATGGCTTCGGATGCAGATGCCGATGAAGCGATCAAAAAATTCAACAATTTTGAACTTGAAGGTCGAAAAATCATAGTAAACGTTGCACGTCCAAAGGAAAATAGCGATCGGGGCAACCAGTTCAGGTCAGGCGGCGGCGACAGGAGACCTAAAAGGTGGTAAGCATCATGCAGGAAACTGTTTGTATAAGGTGCGGTAAGACAAGAATCTTTGCGAAAAAGTGGAGTGAGAAGACGGACAAAGGGCAGGTAATTATCCATGAGGTAACAGTCTGTCCGGATGCCGAGTGCCAAAAAGCTGTTGACAAGCATTTTGCCGACATAAGGGAAAAGAAAATGAATATGGTAAATGCAAAAGCAGCCGCTTTGGCTAGTGCAAAAAGCTCCTGACAGCTGCCTGTTTTCAAAAAAATATTAGGTGATTTGTTTGACGTTTCCTATCATTTGCGTTAAGTTGTAAAGCGTGAAGGTCAGCATTGATTACTGGTCGGTTTTGGCTAACGTTTCGGCTCATGGCGCCAAAATACTCCTGATTGTTATTGGTGTTGCCGTTGCCCAAGTTGTTTTAAAACGCACGCTTCCCAAGATACTGGCACTTTCCGAAAAAAGAGTAGGTGAGCGCCAGGACGAGTTTAAGAAACGTGTGCAGACTTTAGGTTCGGTGATTGCCAATGCTGTGACTGTAGTCTTGACTGCTGTAGGCGGGTTGATGGTTTTATCCGAGGTAGGGATAGATATTTTTCCGCTTTTGACGGGTGCAGGACTGGTGGGGTTGGCATTTGGTTTCGGGGCCCAAAACTTAGTGAGGGATATAATCGCCGGCTTTTTTGTCCTGTTGGAAAACCAATACCGTAAAGGTGACGTTGTTAAGATAGCAGGTGTTGAGGGTTTAGTTGAGGATGTAAATTTGAGAAGAACGATTTTGCGGGACCTTGACGGAGCTGTCCATTTTATCCCGAACGGAGAGGTCAAAGTTGCATCCAACTACTCGTTGGGTTATTCAAGGGTTAATTTGAATGTGCCGGTTAGTTATGAAGCGGATTTGGATAAGGCAATTGGTATTCTTAATAAAATCGGCAAGGAGATTGTCGCAGATAAGAAATTTGGCGAACTTATCACAAAACCACCTGAAGTTTTGGGTGTGGATAAATTTGGGGAGCTAGCAATTGAGATAAAATTTCTAGGAGAAACAAAACCGATCAAACAATGGGAAGTTATGAGAGAATTGAGAAGGCGCATAAAGGTTGCATTCGACAAAGAAGGAATCAAAATTCCCCATACAAAATCTGCTTGACTTGAGGGTTTGAGGTTGGTTATAAATGAGGGTAATGTCCAAAAAAGGCTTCGTCCATTTAATCCCACTTTTTGCAATAGCCGTTGTTTTGGTTGGGGCACTGGCTGCAGTTTCAGTAAATAAGGAAAATTCACAGAAGCAGGCTGTAGGTAAGGTACTTTCTGAAAGAAGCGGGGATGAAGATCGAAGCGGCAGTAATTCTTCGGAATCCGGACGTGAATCCAATGACGATTCTGGGGATAGGCCTGACGAAGTACAGGGAAGTGAAGATACCAAGAGTGATAGCGGAAGCAACCAGTCGGAAACCAGGGCTGATTCGGTGCAACCTAAAGTAGAAGTTAAAAAAGTGGAGGCTGAGATAGAGAAGGAAGCTAATAAGTCAAAGTTAAAGGTTGAAAATGCAAGCGGTAAATTTGAGAGTGAAACTGAGAGCGGCAAGACAAAAACAAAGTTAGAAGCAAATGGTTTAAAGATTGAAGTTGAGGGTGAAAACGGTAAATTAGTGATTAAGGTTAAAGATGAAAACGGACAGGAAGTTGAAGTTGAAGAAAGTGAAAAACAGGATTTGGTTGAAGCCGCCAATGAGGAGCTTGAGGATGATGGTATAAGGCTTGCAACACGCTCAGCAGATTTGGGGTTTATCCAAGACGGCAGGAAAGTGAGGACGAACTTCCCGCTTTCTGTTGATCCGGCAAGCGGCCAGTTGTTTGTGACTACGCCTGCAGGGATCAAAATAGTTACTATTCTTCCTAGTGTTGCAATTGAGAACATGATTAAGGCTGGAATTCTAACAAGAGTTGATGAACCGGTGGTTGCGCCTTCACCTCCACCGGCTGAGGGAAGTGGGTCGGCTGGAGCAACACAGGGAGCACAGATTTCGGTTTTAGGTTCATCTATCGAGCTTACAGAGCAAAATAACCAGCCGGTTTATAGGATAAGCGGAGTTAAGGACGAGAAGCTTTTTGGATTGCTGCCGGTTGGGGTTAAGTTGATTACGGTAGTTTCTGCTTCCGACGGCAGCTTGGTTGATATTCAACAAGGGATCTTTGCCAGGATTTTAGATCTTCTTTCAAACTAGTTCAGCTACATACTTATAGGTTGTTTGTGTAGATTGTTCCTGCTATAATGCCTCAAGTTTTTCAACCTTTGGAAAAGAACAATTTTAGGCTTATCGCTTCCTGCTTAGTTTAAGTTTGGAATTTAGTTTAAAAACAGATGAGTTTTTTAAAAAATTGTTGTTTCTCAGAGGTTATTTTTTAAGATTTATATTATGAAAGCTTTAATTATTGCAGCCGGAAACGGTACCAGGATGCAACCCGTAACTCAAGGGCGACATAAGTCGCTTATGGAGTTATTAGGCCTTAAAATTATCGAGCGTGTCATTCTTGGAGCCAAAGAAGCCGGTATATCGGAATTTGTAATTGTGACAGGTTATAAAGGGCGGGAGTTTCAGAAGACCGTCGGTGACGGAAGGAAATATGGGATTTCAATTAAATATGAACAAAATAATGTTTGGCATAAGGCAAATGGTATTTCTGTTCTCAAAGCCAAAAACCATTTTTCAAATGAAAACTTTGTGCTTCTGATGAGTGACCATGTGTTCAGCTACAAAACGCTTATAAGAATCCAGAGGTTGAAACTTAAGGGTAAAGAATGTGCTCTGGCTGTTGATAGGCACCTCGATGGGGTATTGGATCTTGAAGATACGACAAAGGCTGTAGTTAAGGGAACCGGGATAACAGCACTAAATAAGAATCTTGAAGTTTACAATGCATTTGATACAGGGATGTTTGTTTGCTCCCCTTATATTTTTAAGGTACTTGAGCAAACGACCAAACGCGGCAAGAATTCTTTAAGCGATGGTATGAGGGTTTTAGCAGGCCAGGGTCTTTTAAGGGCTTTTGATAATAGGGGCCGCTTTTGGGCAGATTGTGATACGTATGCCGATATAAAATATGCCGAGAAGAAATTACTTTCAAGCCTGACGAAATCGGCGGACGGAATTGTTTCAAAAAAACTGAATAGGCCGGTTTCTACGTTTATTACCAGAAGGTTGATAAAAACTCCAGTTACCCCGAATATAATTTCTTTTTCGATTCCTGTTATAGCCGCCCTTACCCTTTTAGTTCTTGCCCAAGGGACTTATCCGTGGCTTATATTGGGCGCGTTTATGGTCCAGTTTATGTCTATTTTTGACGGCTGCGACGGGGAGTTGGCCAGGCTTAAGTTTATTGGTTCCGACTGGGGCGGGTTTTTGGACGCGACCCTTGATAAGTATGTTGATACAGCTGTTATTGCAGGAATGGCATATGGTTATTGGAGGGTAAGCGGTAATGAACTAATTTGGCTTGTAAGTGCATTTTTGCTTCTGGCATTGATTCTTGACGGGTATATGCCTAATAAATTCAGCGTTTTAATGGGCAAAAGGTTATCTTGGAGTGGTTTTAACTTCAAGAGGGATACAAGGCTTCTGGTTTTGGCTATTGGAATTCTTGTAAACCAGATAATGCCGGTTTTGGTTATTTCTCTGGTGCTTTTAAATTATATGGTCATAGCCAGATTGGTTTTTGGTAAAAAGATTAGTGAAGGTTTAGTAAAACAACCCTCAGTTTCGCTCTAAAAAGTTTTTTATCTTCACTTTTTTGCTTGACACCTGTATCCGTAAGTGGATTAATTAGGTTGTTCCTGCCTTTAGCAGACAATGTGATTGAAGCGGGCGCAAAAGATACTACTTTTTCTTCCAAGACTTATGGCTGGGATGTTGGGTCAGGTCCATCAGCAGATGCTAGAAGGGCTTTTTCGGCTACCATGTTAGATTTTTATTCTTCGGAGCATCAAACGGTCCCAATTCAGGGACTTTCCAATTATACAGTTGATCAAAGGAGACTTGATGAGCGGCGGAGTTGAAAGATTAGCTGTTTCTGACCCATGGGCAGGGAAGCGCCAAATGTGGGATGAGGCAACAAAAGTTGCTGAATTCCCGGAAATTTCCGGTGGGAAATTTATTTCCAGCAAAGACGAATTGTGGTCCGATGTACTAACTGCTGGCCCAATCAGGTTATTTAAAGATTCAGCGGGTATTTCCAGGGACTTTATAAAGGCATTTAGTGAGATGCGCCAGTTAAGGCGCGACCCTGTTTTTGCAGGTGTTGGAGTGCCGCATGGGGACGGTTCTCCGGTTAGGGTTCTTGGAGGGTTCACTTCTTCGCAAGCTCACTATTTTGATGCTACCTCGGCGATTTGCAAGGCCAATTATGGGGCAGAAACATTGCCATGGGGTTTCGCCAATGTGCTTTCGCCTCCCAAAATGGCTGACTATATGATGCCTGTTCTTTGGAAGGCCAAAAGGGAAAGTGGCAAAAGGCTAAAGCTAGTGGTCCATAGTATAGGAGGCTATGATGCTTTCGCCATGATGCTTAAGTACCCTGAGCAATTTGTTGATAGTGTTGAACATGTTGTTACTGTTGGCTCACCTATACCTAGGGATCTGAATACTGCATTGGCTTTTGGTTATTTGGTATGCAATTTTTTTGAAGAAGGGGAAGAGTTTGCGATGAGTCAACAATTAGGAACAATAAAACCGATTGTTGAATCGGGACTGGTTAAATTTTCTTCAATCGAAAGCTCTGCCGATCCAATGGTTCGAGGTCAACACTTTTCTCTTGACGGGGATCACTACATTATTGAGGATGCCAGCCATGGCGCATTGGGGATGAACAGGCATACTGTCAGGGCAATTGAACATATATTTGCGGGTGAAGAGGTGGATAGTACAATCTACCCAAACATTCACCATCCCGCCCCAGCACTTTTGGCAGCATAGTTTCTTCCATATTTTTTTAACTTGTTGCGTTTACGGAGTTTAGTAGGTGAAGAATTGTGCGGAGATATTTCTGCCAAAGCTATAGTTCCCAAAATAAAAGAGATTGTTGGTTAGATGGTTCACAGTTATTACGCGGTTGCCCTGACCGCTTTTATTTGAAGCCGTTTCAGTTAAGTTAGTTTATTTGCCCGGCCTGCATAAGGTTGCGCCTTTCAGACTCAATATTCGTGTTTTCTACGTTAAGGCCTTCTCTGGCAGACATAGCAATTCCCTCCACTAAGCTTCTTATCGTATACACGTTTTTCCTGGACAGGTTGTCCACTATGATTTCCGGCCCTCCGGTTAAGCTTTGGACGTGTACGTGGCCAAAAAACGGGCCGCTGGCAGCATTGACTGAGGCTATATCGGTTGCCATTATCGACACAACTTCATAGGACCATGGTCCTTTTTTCCGAAACCAGACGATTCGAAGTTCTTCAACGATTATCTCGTCCGGGAACAGCGTTAGCGGGAAGATTTGGCGTGCCCTTGCCAATATCCTGGATTGGCTGTTTGGGACAATTTGCCCATTTCCCGTTGTGTTTTTAAGTTTAAGCGCTCTATCTAGTTGCCACATATCGCTTAGTGCTTGGTAATTCATTTTTTCACCCCCTCTCTTTTGAGTTTAAAGTTTTTTGTGTTCCTTTCATCAATTATCATAGAAAGTTTTTCGGTTATTGAGGTGAATAATTGCAGTTCTTGCCTTGTAAGCTGGTTTTTTACGAAATTTTCAATCCGGCGTGTCTGTTTTTTTATATTAATAACGGCATTTTCCCCGATTGCTGTTAACTCGATTTGGTAGGCTCTCCTATTGTTAGCCTGGACGCACCGTTTTACCAGCTGGAATTTTTCGAGCTGGTCGATCATGGTCACTATTGAAGCAGGCTTGAAATTGAGCTTTTTGGCAATATCGGTTTGGCTTGCTCTTGGCAGGGAGTCGATTACTAACAAAGCTGCTGCTTGGGAATAAGAAAGTGGTAACAGTTGTGATTTAAGACCAATAACCCCCTGTAACTTTTTTGAAAGTCCAATCAGATGGAAAACAAGAGTATGTTTCAATTTGCTGCCCTCCCTTGTTGACCAAGATTGTTAGAAAGCTAATTGTTAGATGTCTAACATAGTCTTTGGCAGGGTCATTCTATCGCGTGTGAATTTGCTTGTCAATAAAACCTATAGGAATTGAATATAACTGTGTTATGGTCTAATTTGACATCTTATAATAATTGTTATATAATTCATCAGCTTTGAAAGGGTTTAAATGAGGACGAAATACTTAAAGTTGGTTATGCCAGTTGTTGGGGCTGGAATTTCAATTCTACTGGCCGCATTTATCTATGGTAGTTCGGTTTACGCTTTGGAAAGTTCTCCGACGCCAACACCGACACCAATACCTACGCCTACGTCTACGCCTACGCCTACGCCTACGCCTACGCCTCCAGCGGCTAATGGTTCTATCAAGGTTTGTAAGATTATAATAGATTCAAAGGGGAAGGTTACTGACGGTTCGGAGGTTTCCGGTATCACTTTTTCTGTTAGCGGTCTTGCTTCACCCTTAAAAAGCGGTGGAGGTTCCGGCGGGTTATTGCCAAAGACTACTTTTACTACGCCTCTGACTTTGAATTCCGACCTTTTAGACAACGACGGCAAGAATGATGCGTCTTGTGTTACCTACAGCGGTTTGGCTATGGGTGACTTTTTCTATTCCCGGGAAACGATTAGTGCTACAGATGGTTGGGGACAACCTAAGTACAATGACCAGTTTAATGTAACAGTTAAGAATATTAACAGCTTTTTTAATTATGACGAAGGGGTTTTTAAGGATGGTTTTTCGGACAGCAAGAATGCCGACGGCCAGATAATTTTACAAAACGGAAAGTCTAACAGAACCCTTGTCCTTTTGAATATGATTAAACCGTCAGTGGCTTCTAGCCCAACACCAACGCCAAGTCCTACTCCAGCGGCTGGCGGTACCGGAGGTAATAATACCAATAATAATCAGAGCCAAAGCCAGACACAAAATAATGACCAGACAGTTAATGTTACCGTTGATCAGTCAGTATTGGGTGCTAAGGCTCCCGCGCAACAGCCGGAAACAGGAATTTCTGTTTTGGGGCTGGTGTCTGCTTTCTCGGCAGCACCTTTTGGCTTGATGCTATCCAGATATGGTAAGGGAAAAACAATATATAGGAAGAAAGAAGACTTCGGAAAATTTGCAGTAGACATTTTCGGAAAGAGAAACAGGGGACTTGACAA
>CAZEDQ010000004.1:16311-29886 GCA_964511055.1 uncultured Gammaproteobacteria bacterium | reverse complement strand
CAAACTGTATCAATCTACTGTCTTAATACTGCTCTTTTAACTGCTCACTAAAAATAAATGATCGGAAGATTTTTCAAGATCTTCCTGCCCGTAATCACAGTTTTATCCCTGTTTGTTTTTGGCGCACTTGCCAGTAGGGCAAATGCATATGACCAGGAGCGCAATTTAGGCTCTATTAGGGTATGCAAAATAGTTGTTGATGCAAACGGAAATATTACGGATGGCGGAGAGTTTCCTGGTACCAAATTCGAGATTTCCGGTATCAACCCGGACCCTAATTCCGAAGCAGACCCGGTCGGGACTATCGGTACTTCCACTTTTAATACACCCTTAAATTTGAATTCCGACCTTCTTTACAAAGATGAAGAAAACGATGCCGAATGTATAACCTACGATGAGCTTAAAATCGGCGGGTACTTTTATGGCGTTGAGACAATTACTTCCCCAAATTCTTGGGCGGATCCTAAATACAACGACCAATTTACCGTTGCGGTCATGGACCTTGAAGACTTTTTCAATTATGACGGCAACCTTTTTGATGGCAACCCGCTAAACGATGACGCAAGAAACAAGAATGCAGACGGACATATAGTTTTAAACGAAGATAGGCCGAACAGGACACTAATCGTTTTGAATGTTGCAGTTGGAGCACCTGCGGTAGGCGGCGGCCAAAGCCTCAGTGCGGCATCTACGCCATCATGTCCTTCTGACGGGCCTCAAAAAGTAGACCAGATTTGGTTTTCAGACATAAAAAGCGGTGAAGTAACAGTCCACTGGGCAAACAAAGGTGATGCGCAAGGTTATCATATTGCCTACGGACCTAGTGCTGACAACATGCTTTGGGGCGTTGAAGTTGCTGGTAATTTGAACACGTACACGCTTAAGAATTTGCCGGGTGGAGATTTGTTTGTAAAGATAGTTGCAAAGAAAAGTGCTGACTGCGGCGGCCCTACATCTGAAGCTTTCAAGGTTGGTGGAGTTGGCGGAGGGCAAGTTCTGGGTGCATCAACCCTTGCCAAAACTGGAGTTGTTGAAAACCTAATGCTATTTATCTTAGGATTTGGCACACTGTCCCTTGGGTTATGGCAAACACAAAAAGCTCTTCAGGCGAAGAGCAGGTAAAAACCCTTACACCTTATATTAGATATTCCTTAAGCCTGTTTTTGATCTTGGTTGGGTCATTCTTTTTATTTTACGCTGCTTATTCTAACTTTGATTTTAGGATCAATTTAGATAACCCGAAAGCTACCTCGGTGCAAAACCCTCAGTTGAAAGTGGAGAAAATTTATATACCGAAACTCGGGCGGGTGCTCTATGTTTCGGACGGAGAAGTTGCAGATAACCGTTGGGTAATTTCGCCGACGGGTGTTTCGTACCTTACGACGTCTGCTGAGCCCGGCACAAAAGGTAACAGCGTTATTTACGGGCATAACACAATTAGTGTCTTGGGCGGGTTGTGGCGGGTTGGGGAAGGCGATGATATCTATGTGGTGATGGGAAATGGGCAGTTTTATAAATATCGGGTATTTGAGCGCAAAGAAATTGACCCGTCTGCGGTTGATATTCTTTCCCAAACCCCGGATTCGAGGCTAACCATCTACACTTGCAGTGGCTTTTTGGACAGCGCGCGCTTTGTGGTTATTTCAAGGCTGCAAACCACTTAAGATTTTTCCATCCGGTACCAGAGATAGAGTACAAGGAGGCTAGCAAGTGAGATTAAAAGCCCCAGACGGAATTCATCGTAGAACGCTTTTTCCAGTAAAGGGTTTATTGATGCAGGGTTAAGTGAAAGAGGTGTGGTCATCCGATAGGAATCTAGATTCTTGAGGCTTGCTATAACCTGGCTCGAGTTTTTGGTGATGATGTAACCCTGGAAGAGTTTTTGCTGTTGGATTGCAATTGAAGCAATAACCAAAAGAAATAATAGTAACTTTTGTGGTTTTTTGAAGTTTGCTGTTAATTTTTCGAAGCCAATGGCAGCAAGACTTGAGGCCGCAAATGTTGCAATAACTAAAAAGCGTGCCGGGGCCCTAAATGGGAAATCCGGGATATGGGCTACAATTCTGTAAGGTTTAAAAAACCCGCCAAGACTAATTAAGATAAAGAGAATCCAGACAAAATATAAGATGGCTACCATTTTGTTTTCTCTAATAATTTCTTTTGGTTTTCTCAACAGCTTAAAAAGAGGTATTAAGGATAAAAGAAAGGGGATAGTCCAAATTGTTAAGTTAATTTCCCAAAATCCGCCTCCGAATTGGCGAAAGCCCAGATCGTCGCCAGGTTTCGAAATTCCAAAGGCATAAGGCCTTATATAAGTTATCAGCTGTGAGGGCGGTAGAGAGTAAGAGAACCTGATGGCCGGATCAAAACTCTTTCTTTGTGAAAGTTGGTAGAGCTTTATGCTTGGTAGGATTTGGACTGAGGCCAAAGCAAGACCCAAGAAAACAGCAAGTGAAATTTTTAAAAAACCAACGGGCCATTTTTTGGTTTGGATTATTACCAGAATGGCGAAAGTCAGGTAAGCGGTTATGCTGATTGCAGCGATTTGGAGATGTCCGGCTGTTATCTGTAAGTATATAAGAGGGGCAAGAAGTAGGGTGAATTTTGGGTGCGTGAGTGATTTTTGGATTATGTAAAAACCAAAAGGCACAAGGGCTGCAGTGAAGATTATCGAAGGCTGGAAATATCGAGTTACCATGTAGCCGGAAAGGCAAAATGTCAGAGCCCCAAGTAAACTTGAGAGGCTGGAAAACTTGTTTAGCTTCAGGAAGAGGTATGACCCAGTGCCGGCTATTGCCAGATAAGTCAGGTACAGCAGACTTATGGCCAAGGTAAAAGGAAAGATAAACAAAATGGCAGAATTTATTGGAGATAGCGTGCCAATTTCACCTTCGGCCAAAAGCGGATAGCCTGCACCGTATATGTTTGGAACCCAGATTGGCAGTTGAAAACGGTGGATATATTGGGCTGTGATGTAATACCAGGGAATATATTGGGTAATTAAGTCGGAAGCGTAAAGCATACTATATTTTTGCCGCTAATTTAGGTTTGAGAAGTAAGGCTAGCAATATGATGAACCCAAATAGCGTCAGAAGGTCTGAAAAAATTCTTAGCAATGATTCTGTGAAATATGTCTCTATGTGCCAGCTTCCGGGTTGAAGCTTTGTTGTTATCAGGCCGTTTTCAATGGTGATTGCTGTTTTTTGGCCGTTAACTTTAAGGATCCAGCCAGGGAAATACATTTTTCTAATGGTAATTGTGGATTCCTGGGCATTTATTATATTGGCACTGACATTGAAGGGTTTTTGGCGGGTGATGTAGATATTTGAGTTTGGGTTGCTGCTTACAAGGGGCTTTTGGGTAAAAGTATTATTATTGGACCAAATTGTATCGTTTTCGTTTTGAGTTGTGAGGTTTGCGGTAGGAGGATTTGTAACAAGCTGGATAGGTTTTAGGAAATAATGACGTGAGACGAAAATTGTCAGAGCAATTAAGGTGAAAGCTGCTGTTTTTTTGTACCTTATGTTATCCACTAAAAAAACAGCCAAAAACGAACTTGCCAGAACGGTTAAGGAGATAAATCGCCACGGGTAAAGAATGTACTTTATGACTGGCAGGTTTTGCCAGAGTAGTTTGGATATCGGCAAGGAAAGTAATAGTCCGACTATTGCGGCTGCAAGCATGAAGTTTACCTCGAACTTATTCTTTTTGGACCTTATGATGGTGCTTAATACTATAACTAAGGTTGCAGAGGCTCCTATTTGGAATGGTGTGCCCAGATTAACCGCAGGGTGGGGAATTCTTAAAATCTGAAAAATGTTTGTAAAGTGGCCCAAATAAAGACTTAATAGAGTTTGGTCAAAGGTCAGGTATCTTTTTTCAAAAACGGCAGGGATCAGCTGAAATGCTGAAAGTGCGATTGCAAAAAGTACTGCCACTATGGTTTTTTTTAGGATACTCGTGTCTGGTTTTATGATTAAGAGAAAATAAAGGAGGAAAAAGGGGGCAAAAAGAATAAAAATAACGGTGTGTGATGTGATGAGTCCGAAAATTGAAACAGAAAGAAGTATAAATGAGTGTTTGGAGTTTTTTTTGACCTGATAGAGGCCAAGAAGCACTAGCGGTACAAACATCAGTGCGACAGATTCCCCAAATGATCCGCGATCGTAGAGATTGGCGAATCTATAAGGAAGGTATGTGTAAAAAATTGCACCGGTAAGACTTGCGAGATTCGATCCGACATTTTTGAACAGAAGGAAGGCAAATACTGCACTTAGGATAAAGGTTACTGACATTACAGCTTTGAAGGCGAAAGCAGAGTTTTGGGTGGGCAGTGTGAATACTTCTGCCAAGTAATAAGGTAGTTGATAATTGGCTATAAAAAGCGGATAGCCTATTTGGTTTTCTATATTTGGGGCGAGCCTCGGGGGAATCTGCCAGTTTGTGATTGAAGCGTCAAACTCACTTATTCTGGCTATGTGATAGAGGCCATCCTGACTGGGATAAAGAGGATTTTTGAACATTAACCAAAGGCTGGGTGTTATTAGGGCTATCAGTAGGCATAGAACAAAGACTTGTCTTTTCATGGTATGTGCACATCATAAGATATGGTGCTAGCGGTTACAACAGGTTTAAAATGTGCTATCTTTTGACTATGAATTTGTATTACCCGTCCATTTTTCTTTTACTTCTGTTTGGAATTTTAAATCCAGTAGGGGGCAACAAGATAGATTTTTTTGTCGGATATTTCCTGTTTTTTTTGACTGCATTTTATATTTTCTTACCTAATAATTTTGATAAGTTAAGAAGATATGCCATTTGGGTTGTTTTGGCAAGCTTTATTGTCAGTTCTTTTGCGACAAGTGACGATCTTCGCGGTATGCTAGGCCGTGACCTTCCGCTTTATACCTACAATAATGACCCCGGTGTCATGCTTGAAACTTACCAATTAATGGAAAACGGAACTGGTTACTACGATGCTTTTGCATTTTCCCAAAAGGGACGTTTTGGCATGCAGATTGTACCTGCGGATATTTGGGGCTGGAGGCTTCCGACTTTGTTTGAAATTTGGAAGGTACTGCCCGGCAAAAGCGGCTTGAATATTTACTTGCTGTATTTGGTTTTGGCTTGCTCTTTTTTCTATTGTTCATACTTGCTTTCCCGGCGGTATCTACCGGAAAAGCTGGCAACTATTCCTTCTTATCTGGTTTTTCCTTATTTGCATTTCGCGGCACGAGATCAAATGTTGCTGGAGACAGAATGGTGGTCAGTTATTGTTTTTTTTATTGCTGTTTTTTTTACAATAAGACGTAGATTTGTCCTGGCAACCCTACTTTTTTCGCTGACTGTAATGATTAGGGAAGTATACATTTTACCTTTAGGGTTAATGTTTATTTATTCGATCATGAAAAGAAGAGACTTGATCCCTGTTTTTTTAATTCCCTTATTTGCTTTTTGGGTGATTTTTTTATTCCACATAGGTTTTGTTTCCCGCTATATTGATGTTTGGGGAACGATTTTTTCACCTAGAGTAATTGCCAACGGCTTTTTTTTCGTTCAGCAAACTTTAGCTTTTGCCTCGTGGGAATATCTGCTTTTTGCTTTTAGGCCGTTTTGGTGGTTTTTGGTGGCTGCTTTGGCTGGATGCTGGCTAATTTATAAGAGATTTGATAAAACCGAAGCTTGGCTTTTGCTTCTCTCATTCTTGCCTTTTCCGATTGCCTTTCTTAAGTTTGGGACTGTGCCTTATAACGATTATTGGGGAATAATGTATATGCCAATTGTATTGGTTCTGGCACCAATCGCTTTGGGAAATCTGACCAAGCAGAGCACTAAGGCTTAATTTGGCTTATTGACAACAAGCTTTAGCTTTGTAAATATTAAATTAGGCCTGAGTAATTCGGGCCTAAGCCCTTTCAGTTAAGTACTGGCCAGTATTAAAAAGACCTCGCAGTTTTCGAGGTCTTTTTTCTTTTCTAAGGAGACAACCTTCGGTTTTCTCCTTAGAATTCCTCTTTCCCTATAAGGTGTAAATTTAACTGGCGGAGCCAGGTTAAATTTACAAGATTATGATATTAGGTCAGATTTTGTATTTTAAGGTTATTCTGGTAGAATTAGGCACAAATGCAGGATGTGATTGTGCCAGATAGGTTCAATAGTCCTAGTTACGGGCAAATGAGTTGGGAGGATGTTTTGGCCAAGGTTGTGTGGTTTTTAGGGCTTGATAGAGATGCTTCTTACGATGTGATAATCGGAACCGACAGTGAAGCCCAGGATGGGGAAGCGGATTTTGTGACGGCTGTTATAGTCCACAAAAAAGGCCGTGGAGGAGTCTATTTTTGGGGTAGGCAAAAGGTTAAGAACCTATATTCTCTTAAGCAAAGGATTTGGCATGAGGCGACGATTTCGCTTTCTATGGCGCAAATGGTGGTTGATGATTTTGCAAAAGTAGGCCTTTTCTGTATTTCATCCTCCGGCAGCCAGGGTTTAATCCTCTAAATCCCTGTTCGTATTGGTTCTAATTGCAAGACAAGAGAGTTGATTTCGGATATTGTTGGTATGATTCGCGCCAACGGTTTTAAGGTTGCAACAAAGCCATCTTCCTGGGGCGCTTCGCATGTCGCAGATCGACACGTATAGTCTGTTGATCGAAGACCCTGAGTTTATCGAAGGGTAGCTGACCGTCACGTTTAATTACTTTTGGCTTGGATTAGATCCCGGTATAGAGTTTCAATTTTATCCGCATATTTTGCAATAGAAAATTTTTGGGCAATCCTAAGGCTTTGATTGCCGAATTCTTCACATAATTTGGGGTTTTTGACTAATTTAATGATTGCCTGCGAAAGTTCGGGTGCGTTTGGGCTTATCAGTAAACCGTTTTTCTTGTCGTAAACTATGTCTTTTATGCAAATGTCATCTATTGTAATTAGCGGCTTACCTGACGCAACTGCCTCAAGGGCAACAGTTGGAAGGTTGTCAACGATACTTACCATAAGGCATAAGTTTGCAGCTTTATTGGCACTGGCTATCATTTCTCTATCGATAAAGCCGGTTAGGATCACATTGTTTTGAAGACCCAGTCTGGCAACCTGCTTTCTTATATGTTTTTTCATTGTGCCTCCTCCCGCAACAACAAGAAGCGCGTTTGGAATTTGGGCTTTGACATTGGTCATGGAATCGATTGCAATTTCAAAGTTTTTTCCTCTGTCTAAAAGTCCTGCAATCAAAATTAGGGGTCTTTTGGGGTCAACCTTAAATTCTTTGAGAAATTTATCCGGTTTGCTGTTTTTGAAAAATTCCAGGTCTATTCCATTATGTATCAATTCGGGTTTAGATTTGATCTTTGAAAGTGACCTTAAAGTTTTTGCTGAAGGAATAACGACCTTATCAAATTTATTAAAGTAGTATCTAACCATAATTTCTATAAAGGGACTAAGCGGCTTTTCCAGGCCTGGCATAAACCGGTGGATGTACTGGTCGAAGGGTGTGTGGTAGGTAACTACGCTTGGAATGTTTTGTTCCCTGGCAATTTTTGCCCCTAAAAATCCGGTTACAAAAGTTTGGTTATGGACGATGTCGAATTTTTTCTGTCTTAATTTTTTAAGGGTTTTACTGTCCCAAATTAGAGGAATCCGTTCGAAGGGCCTCATTGGCAAACCTAGGGAAGGTATACGGATAACGCCGGCTTCTTCCCTGGAGTCTGGAAAATCGGTTGCCACAAGTGTAACGTTGTGACCCCGTTTTTCGAGCTCTTTTCTTAGGTTGATGATGTAGGTTACTATCCCGTTTATTTGGGGCTTGTAGTTGTCGGCCGTTAGGAGGATATTCATTGGTTATTTTGAGGGCCTTATTGTTTCCAAGTCCTTGACGATTACTTTTCCAAAAATTGCCCAGGTGATTCCGTTTAGGGCGTAATCGCGAAGGCCTCTTACAAAACCTCTGCTCCAGCGTCTTGGGGAGGCTGTGACCTGCCATTCTTTTGAGGTATTGAATTCAACCTTACCGACCCTAGCAAGCCTTCTTGCCAGGTTCATGTCTTCGCAGTAGGCCGGAATGTTTTTAAATCCCTCAGTTTTCTGAAAGGTTGATTTTCTGACGATAAAATTTTGTCCTACCAAAAAAGGCTTAAAGCTGGCTTTTTGATAAAGTGCGATAAATGGTCCCGAGAGGTTGTTCATGATGAATTTAGTGGGGCGTGGACCTTCCAAATGGTTAAACCATCCACCGAAGGCAGCGAGTGAGGGATTTTCATTGAGCCTTTTGGACATTTTGGAAAGCCAGTCGGTGGGTGGGAAGTCGTCTGCGTCTGTCGAGGCTATGAATTCTCCTTTGGCAGCCTCAAAACCTGCCTGGCGGGCGTTTTGGACACCTTTTTTGGGTTCGTAAACGACCTTTGCACCGGCTTTTTGTGCGGTTTCGGCGGTATGGTCAGTTGATCCGTTATCCACAACTATTATTTCGTAACGGTCTTTCGGATAATCCTGATTTTTCAGGTTTTTTACAGTTTCCTGAATATACTTTTCTTCATTGTAGGCGGGGATGACAACGGAGACAAATGGAAGCTTATTTGTTTTCATTTACGTTGATATTATACTTCCTGCGGCTGGGTAGTTTGTAGTTGATGTAGGGTGCTGATTATTCTTTCCGGTTCTGTGACTGCCGTATTATGGTAGGCACCTTTTAAGGTTACGACTTCCATTTGAGGGTTTCCATTAAAAATACTTTTGCCCTTTTCGGTTTTGGTGACATCATCTCTCTCTTCAGAGATAACTAAAATTTGGCCGCCTTCTTTGACTCTTGCGCCCTCATAGAGATCGGGCATGCTACGCGCAACCCTGTCAATCAATGCAGCCGAGGTCGCAGCCCTTGCAGTGTTTTCCTCTTTTGAAAGTTTTTGATCTTTGCCTCCTAGAATATACGTGTATCGCTGTATTGTGTTTCTCATTCCTGCAATGTCGTGTCCTAGTCC
Source organism: uncultured Gammaproteobacteria bacterium (assembly GCA_964511055.1). Classification (GTDB taxonomy): domain Bacteria; phylum Patescibacteriota; class Microgenomatia; order Curtissbacterales; family GWA2-41-24; genus JAKAJD01. Next base: position 20,918 of record CAZEDQ010000004.1, on the reverse strand, counting down.
TGGGAAGAGCGAGGTTTTTATGGGTTGGTTAATTACGCTTGCGGGCGCGACCAGCACCGCTTTTGAGACTCTGGTTTGGTACTTTGGGTCGTTTAAAATTTCGGCTTCTATAGGACCACCTGTTGAGAAACTCCAAAGTTCAAATTCTCCTTGCGGAACTAGCTTGTCGATCATGGCTTTATTCAAAGCTGCATGGGGTCCAAAATTAGGGTCTTCTGCTACAGCTTTTGCAAATTGGGGTGTGACTTTTCCGAGCCAAGCGTCTGGGTATGCAACAGCGATTACCTTGCGGCCGGAATAGGCCGCTTCTTGGACTAAGCCGGCGACGCTGTCCAGGTCGTTTGAAATGCCCGGAATTAGAAATACGGGCGGCTGTTCGGCTTGGCCATCGCGTTTTGGTGGCTCGAGTGTGACGTACCTTGCAGTTTGTTCTCCTAGCGGTTCAGAACCGAGCATTAGGTTAACGGTTATTTCTGATTGGTTTAAGAAGTCTCGGGCAAGTTTGTCTCTTTCTTGGGCTTCGGCAATTAACGGCTTTTGGGCCTCGCGGATCTGGTGGTGGAGTTTCTTCCGATCTTTCTCGGTTATTGGTCGGCCTGAAATGCGATGGGCGTATTCGAATTCTTTCTGATAGCTTTGTTGAATAGACTTAGTTTCTTTATAAATCCTTGCCCGGACTGCCCTTGTTGCCAGGGAGCGGACAATATGGCCGTCTTTTGAAGGTCTTGTGGCCCGTCTTAATCTATGGAATAAGCCTGCCGGACGGGGTTCGTTGATTGGAAAGTGCTGACTGTAAGTTTCGATTTCTTGCAACTCTTGCCTATCCGGTTTTGAGGGTAAAAATTTAAGTTTTGCGATTCTTGAGATTATGCTTTGGTAATTGTCGATCTTTTCGATGAGGTTTATTTCTGGTGTCTCAGTTTCCTGTTTTGGGCCTTTGGTTGTCACCCGGTCTGCCCAGAATCTATTTATTGCCGCTTTGAAGGCCGGGCTGGTTTGTTGGTTGCCTTTTGGAGTTTCTGGCCCGGTTTTAGGCCTAAGTTCAGTTGATTCTAGTCTCATCCGCGGCATAATAGCTTATTCCCCTTCACTTTTCAAACCGGCTTCTTTGGCAATTTGCTTTTTGAGGGATATATAAGAAAATGCTCCGGCCGGGATTGGAATCCAGAAAGTAATCAACCTGAAAACTAAAACAGATGCTACGGTATGGGCAGGGTCAATGCCAAATTGCAGAAAAACCAAAATTAAGGTGGCTTCGGCAGCGCCAAGACCGGCCGGGCTCAGTGTAACCCAGCCGCTAATCATAGAGAGCGCGTAAGCAAAAGTTAGAAGATGGATTGGGGGAAACGAGCCAAAAGTTAAGAAAGAAAAACTTAAAGTGACGATGTTGGTTCCATAATATATAAAGGCGGCAATTACCGCTTCCACAAGCAGCAGTTTGTGCGAAAGTATCGCCTTTCTGTAGATGGGCAAATTCTCTTTGTATTCTAAAATTTCTTTATAGAAGCCGAGTTTTTGGATTTTGTTTTTTAGCTTTTCCCAGATGATACGCCTGAAGATTAAAAGAATTGATACGGCAATTATTATAAAGGCGATTAGTATTATTCCAACGGTGTTGAAGTTAATATTTGGCAAATGGGGAATAAAAAACATCGACAAAAGTAGCATAGTAATAAGCGTAGAGAAGGTAATTGCCGACCACGAGGTTGAGAGAAAGAGAAAGTTTTGGGTGGTTATGCCGAGCTTTTTGTAAAAGTAGTACGCGGTCGCAATAGAACCGGCTTCACCAACCGGGAAAAGGTGGGCTGCTACCACGTTTAATGACGCAATCCTTATAGTATTTTTGAAATTCATTTTGACACCGATGATTTTTAAAAGTGTCTGCGAAAGAAGCCCGTCGCCTATGTATTGTCCGGATTGGGCGAGAATACCTATTATTAGGTAATAGTAGTTGATATTGTCTTTGAGGGCGTAAATTTTTGCAAAATCGGCAAAATGGGGGTATAGTTTCCAGATGGCAAGGGCAACTAAAAGGGCAACAAGCAGAAATCTTAGGTGTTTCACTGTTTAATTTTAATTCATTGGTGTTATAAACAACAGGTTTTGTTGCAATAATAGCCAAAAGGCGATATCTTTCAAAAAGAAGGTATTTTAGTAATTTTGAAGGGAGAAAGCTCATGAAGAGTTTGAAGATTATAAAAAATAACAGTATTAGGATCAGTTCCTTAAGAATGGCTGATATTCACGAGTGGGTATTTGCGGGAAAAGACGAAAAGTCTTTGCGCGGTGTAGGCCGAATAATTTTGACGAGAAGGCAGAGAAAGGTCGAATTCCGTACAAATCTGGAGGCAAGTTCTGAAAGGCTGTGGCAGATTGCAACCAAAGTTTCCAATTACCCGCGGTATTTTAAATACGTGCATTATGCCAAGGAGCCGGAGAATTTTAAAAAGGGTACGGTTTGGTGGGATATTTCAACGATAGTATACTTCCCAATGAAAGTCAGCCACAGGGTTGTGCAAGTAGTTCCGGGTAGGGAAGTGAGGCATGAAATCAGTTTGCCTCTTGGGGGCCAGATTGTTCAGAACTTTAAAATCGAACCGACAAGCGGCGGTACAAAGGTCGAGATTAAAGTACTAATCAGCCAGAATAAGCTGATGGACTTTTTACTTGGAAGGGTTATAGAGGCCAGGACAAATTCAATTGTTCTCGGGGCACTTGAGCGGGCTGAAAAGGAAATTGGGGAAGGAATATTCGAAGAAGCAGATGTGCACAAAGGAAAGGGGATTCTTGCAAAGCTGATTATCCCAAATTCCAGGCATATGATTCTCCCAATTTCGGTGTTCTTTGGCGTTTTGGTGACTCTTGCGGTTATTGTTGGTTTCAATATGCCATCCGAAGTTAAAGCGGCGCCCGGCAGGGTGATTTCAAAGGTAAAGCCTAAAATTATGGCCAGCCGCGGTGTAAGTAAAATTAAGACGGAATTTGACAAGGTTGAGTATAAATTTCAGCAAGTAGTCAATTAACACTCCCCAAAACAAAAGCCCACGTCAAACGCGATGGGCTTCTGTTTTAATGTGACACAATTTTTAAGTAAAAATTGTGTCAGACCTTTATTTTTTCCGTCTAGTTTTTTTAGCTCTTCCTACTTTGTCTTTTGAGGTCTTTTTAATTGGTTTTGGTTTACTTGTCTTGGCTTCCGGTTCCTCTTCGGTTTCTTCTCTTGTGTACCACCAGGCGGCAACTATAACCAGGGCAACAACTACAAGAATGACCAACGTTGTGTTTTTATCAAAGCCCTCTGTTGCTGCCGGAGTAGGGGAGGAAATTGCTGCATTTTTAAAGTTAACGGTTACTTCCTGCGGGGGGCTAAGCGGTTTGTTGTTGGCTGTTACCAGTTCGGCTTTCAGGGTATGGTCGCCATATGCTACATCGGAATAGGTGAAGCTATCTGCTGTTACCTTAGTTGCCGTTTCGGGCGCGGCGTTTTTATCATCCAGCCAGATTAGGATATAGCCCTGATTATTGGCGGCGGTTGCTGTTGTCGGCTTTTCTACTATGGTGAAGTTTTGGACAGAAAAGAGTATTGGAACGCGGTTGCCGTAGATGGTTTGACCTTCAGAAGGTGTGACTATTTGAAGCTGTGGGCCAGATACCTGAGCCAGTACTGCGGTTGCAGTAAATAGTGGAGCTGTTAAGGCAAGCGGCAAAATGTAACTTATCCTTTTCATATTAAATGACAGGAGTCATTCTATTCCAAGGGGTGGATTTGGTGTCAAGAGTGATTTATTTTTACTCGGAAAAAGCCAAAATCGGGGTAATTTTGTTACTCATAAATAATCATGCGGTAATTTTGCGGGAAATAAAAAAATAATTGTTATATAAAAATTATAAACGTTATAATTGTTACATGGAAAAGCGAGAGGTTATTATCATTGGGTCGGGACCGGCGGGGTTAACGGCAGCAATTTATTTAGCTCGTGCAAATTTAAAACCCTTACTTTTTGCCGGAGTAAAGTGGGGAGGGCAGTTAATGCTGACAACGGACGTTGAAAATTACCCCGGTTTTGTTGAGGGAATCCAAGGGCCGGAGCTGATGGAAAAATTTAAAAAACAAGCTGAAAGGTTTGGGGCGGAAATTGTAACCACTGATATCACTGAAGTTGATTTTTCCAAGAGACCTTTTGTGGTAACAGCTGGGGAAAAGACATATAAATCAAAAGCTGTCCTTATTGCAACGGGTGCTGAAACTAAATGGCTGGGACTTCCCAATGAACAAAGATTAATTGGCCACGGTGTTTCTTCATGTGCTCCTTGCGACGCTTTTTTCTTTCGGGACAAGAAAGTGGTAGTTGTAGGCGGGGGGGATAGTGCAATGGAGGAAGCGTTGGTTTTGACCAAGTTTGCAACCGAAGTTTCGATTATTCACCGTCGGGATGAATTTAGGGCATCGCAAATAATGATTGACAGGGCGAAAGCAAACCCAAAGATTAAGTTCATCCTAAATAGTGAGATCGTGGATGTTTTAGGCAAGGATAAGGTTGAAGGAGTGAAGATTAAAAGTAAAGACGGATCAACTCAAGATTTGGCAGTAGATGGCATGTTTTTGG
>CAZEDQ010000004.1:3000-16301 GCA_964511055.1 uncultured Gammaproteobacteria bacterium | reverse complement strand
GCCATTTGCCGGTAACCGGAATCTTCAAAGGACAGTTGGAGTTGGATGAAAAAGATTATATTGTCAGGAAAACTGTAGGTGAGGGGCCTCAGGCTTTTAAGATGATGACTTCTGTTGAAGGAGTTTTTGTGGCCGGAGATGTGCATGATGTTTCTTACAAACAGGCTGTTACTGCTGCCGGGTACGGATGCCAAGCTGCATTAGAAGTTGAAAGATGGATAGAAGCACAGGATTGACGGTTGACTTTGAGGCTGTTTTCCTCTAAACTGCTACTTTCTAACTAGCAGTTATGTTTAAGCTCTCGCAAAAATCTGATTACGGGTTAATTTTGCTCTCGAATGTGGCTAAATCGAAAGGTGTTATTTCTGTTTCCTCGGTTGCAAAGAAAAACAAACTCTCTTCTAAATTTTTGTCCCAGGTTGCAAATGAACTGAAAAAAGCGGGGATTATTACTTCTAAAGAAGGGGTAAGCGGCGGATATTCTTTGGCAAAAGCAGCAAACGAAATTAAAATTCTTGATGTTTTGGTGGCTTTAGACGGTGGATTGGTTAAAGGAGATTGTTTTGAAGAAGATCATGAATGTAATTGCGGGGCGAAAGATATGTGGATTTCGATGAAACAGCAAATGGAGGAGACAATCGGCCGCAAGACTGTTGCCGATTTGGTGGTTAGATGAAATATTGGATTTTGGTTACACACCCTGCCAATTTCGAGGTTATGAAGGCCAAAAACATGGCCGCGATGAAGGCAAAAAGAAGGAGTTTTGCTCTTGCGGTTGAGCCTGGGGATAAAGTCGTTTTTTATCTGACTAAGATTGGAAAGTTTGGGGGTGCGGCGGAATTTACTTCGCGAGCCAGGAACGAAACTTCCAAAATATTTACAGAGGAAAAGCCAGGGGAAGTCCATCCGTGGCGGTTTGATGTGAAGTTTGAGGCGAAACTTAGTCCAGAGGACTATAAGGATTCGGAATTGTTTAAAGACAAGCTTAATTACCTCAAAAAATGGCCTGCAAAGTACTGGAAACTGGGGTTTCAGGGGAATGTCCATGAAATAGAAAAAGAAGACTGGGAGACTTTAAAGAAAGGGTTAAGTTAATGGGAAACGGGGGAGAAAGGCATTTTGGACTTGGGCCGGCAATAGAACTAGTCAAAAAGAGATTAGGGAGAGCAAATCCGACAGCTGCTTCGGTTGAGGGTCCTGAATTGACACCAACTGAGGTCGAGGAGCAACATTTGATAAGTTTGCCAGGAACAAAGAGGCATGCAGATGCTGCCCGTGGAGACATTCCGTTTGATCGTGATGAACACAGAAAAAGAAGAGGTTTACGATAAGGAGGTGAATTTATGGATCAAAAGCAATTAAGAGAAGGACAAAGAAGACGCCACAGGGTGTACGATTTCACAAGAGGTTTGAATGAGGCGCATCGCGGCGAAGGGTCTAGGGCTCATACACATCGTGTGGCGCCTTTGGATACAATTCCCGTTACAAATTTTGTGGAGAAACCTGGTGAGGGTCTGAAACCACAAATCTCGTATTTAACAAAAGAGAGAGGGTAAATGGCTCAGGAGCAGTTTACAGATAGAGAGGAGAATAACCAAGGTGAATCTGCAAATAAAAAACCTAAAAGTTAACACTTCGACAAAGCTCAGTGCAGGTGTTGGCGATAAAGAGATTTTGAAGGGTGTAAACCTTGAGGTTGGCGGTGGCCAGGTGCATGTGGTGATGGGGCCGAACGGATCGGGAAAATCCACGTTGGCGCAGGTAATTGCTGGCCATCCATTTTATAAAATTGTGGGCGGATCGATAGTAGTTGATGGAAAGAATATCAATAAACTAAGTCCGGACAAACGGGCAAAGTTGGGGATTTTTTTAGGATTTCAAAATCCAATCGAGATTCCGGGAGTTAGTGTGTTTAATGTGATGAGGAAAGCGATACAGGGTACAAGCAAGAATCGGAAAACTCCGGTTAAAGGTCAGGCCTTTGTACCGGATTTGTCCAAGCTAAGGCCTGACCTTAAGCTAAGCGAATTCCGCCAGCAACTTCTTGAGCATGCTTCGTCTTTGAAGTTATCTAACGACCATCTTTCGCGTTCTTTTAATGAAGGATTTAGTGGTGGTGAGAAAAAAAGGAATGAAATTTTGCAGATGCTGGCACTTTCGCCAAAACTCGTGATTTTGGATGAGATTGACAGCGGGTTGGATGTGGATGGATTGAAGCTAGTTGCCGGAGCAATTAAAAAATTCGCTCATACCAATCGTCGTTCGTCGTTGGTCATCATTACACACTATGCGCGCATTCTCAAGTACATCAAAGCGGATTTTGTGCATGTGATGGCGGATGGCCGAATTGTAAAATCCGGAAAGCAAAAACTGGCGAGTGAGATTGAAGAGAAAGGATATGAGAAATGGCAGACGCAATCCCAGTAACTGATTATAAGTACGGCTTTTCAAAACCGGAGAATTATGTGTTTAAGTCCAAGAAAGGTTTGGATGTTGGTGTTGTGGAAGAAATTAGTGCAATGAAAGGTGAGCCTGTGTGGATGCGGGATTTGCGCATAAAAGCACTTGGAATTTTTGAAAAGAAGAAGATGCCTACTTGGGGTGCGGATTTGTCTACAATTAACTTTGACAATATTTTCTACTACATAAAGCCGACGGATAACCAAAAAACAGACTGGCGCGATTTGCCAAAAGAAATCAAAGACACTTATGATGCAATCGGAATTCCGGAGGCGGAGCGAAATTTACTGGCGGGGGTGACGGCGCAGTACGAAAGTGAGGCGGTTTACCATTCTTTCCAAAAAAAGTGGGAGGATATGGGTGTTATTTTTTGCGATATGGATACGGCTCTTCGTAAATATCCGGATATTGTTAAAAGTTATTTTGGAAGGTCGATTCCTGCTGCCGACAATAAATTTGCGGCCTTAAATTCTGCGGTTTGGAGCGGAGGGTCTTTTATTTATGTGCCTCCGGGAATAAAAGTCGATATTCCGCTGCAGGCTTATTTTCGTATCAACGCTGCCAATATGGGGCAGTTTGAGAGGACTCTTATCATTGTCGACGAAGGTGCGTATGTCCATTATGTCGAAGGCTGTACGGCGCCGGTTTATTCGACGGATTCGTTGCATGCGGCGGTAGTTGAGATTTTTGTCAAAAAGGGCGCAAGGTGCAGGTATACAACTATCCAAAATTGGAGCAATAACGTTTACAACCTGGTGACCAAGCGGGCGTTTGTGGAGGAAGACGGCGTGATGGAATGGGTGGACGGCAATTTGGGAAGCAAGATTACCATGAAGTATCCGAGCTGTTATTTGGTTGGGCGAGGGGCGAGGGGAGAGATTTTGTCTTTGGCACTGGCCGGGAGCGGGCAGTGCCAGGATGCGGGTGGAAAGCTGATGTTTCTGGCACCGGATACGAGTGGGGAAATAATTTCAAAATCGGTTAGTGTTGGCTCGGGCAGGACTTCATATAGAGGATTAGTCAAAATTATCAAAAATGCCGAGAGGGTAAAGTGTAATGTTAGGTGCGATGCTCTGGTGATTGATGAGAAAAGCCGAAGTGATACTTATCCGACAATGGAAGTTGCGGAAGACAATGTGCAAATTGGACACGAAGCTTCGGTTTCGAGAATTGGTGAGGAACAATTATTTTATTTGATGAGCCGGGGTTTAACGGAAGTTGAAGCAACGTCGTTGATAGTAAACGGTTTTATTGAGCCGATTGTTAAAGAATTGCCTTTGGAATATGCCGTGGAGTTGAACAGGCTCATAAATCTTAGCATGGAAGGGAGCGTAGGATGAGTGAACGTCCGTCGGTTGAGGATAATATGCTTCGGTATCTAGTAGAACCTGGTGAGTTTCATGTTGGTTCACAAGGTTGGAGGGCGGTAATTATTTTTCAATATCATGACGAAAGGTTTCCAAGAATGGAAAGAGTTGGTACGTGTGACACTAGAGATTCCGCGTGGGATCTGATCAGGCGTATGAAAGAAACGATTGATGTTGAAGCAGTTGTTGTAAATGACGACAAAAGTTTACTGTCAGGAGGTATAGATAAATAATGAACCAGATTATTTTACAAAAAGATGAAAAGAGGTTGATTCCGATATTGCTTGATGGTGAGCAAAAGAGAATCGACGTTAATTTAGCGGGGGAAGGGTCGGAAGTTGAGGTTGTAGGGTTGGTTTTGGGTAAAAAGACGGATGAAAAGGCTTTGGAGGTTTATATAACGCATGTGGCGCCGAGGACTAAGTCGAAAGTGAATGTGAGGGCAGTTCTGAGGAATAAATCAACTTTTGCTTTCCGCGGAAATGTGAAGATTGAAAAAGGGGCAAAAGGTGCGGATGCTTATCTTCGATCAGACGCATTACTTTTTGACGATGCCAAAATGGGGGACGATACGCCGGCTTTGGAGATTCTGGAGCGGGATGTAAAAGCAGGCCATGCGGCGACTGTCGGAAAAGTAGACGAGCAAATGCTGTTTTATTTGATGAGCAGGGGAATTAGCCGGGTTCAAGCGGAGAAGTTGTTGATTCGGGGTTTTGTTCAGCCAATAATGAATCAAATCCAAAGCGCTAGTTCCGACTTGTCACTTGTCACTAATCACTTATCACTACCGACCGAAGGGAGGTCACGTGGCCAAGATTAAAATCGCAGAATACAGAGAGGTTCCCGAAGGCGACATGAGGAAGTTTGATGCCAAGGGTGTACCAATTGCCGTTTATAAGCTTTCAGGGCAAATTTATGCAACTTCTGACATTTGTACTTACGACGGTTGTTTTTTAGACGAAAACCACAGGATGCACAATTATATGGTTGAATGCACTCTTCATAACGAACAGTGGGATATAAGGACGGGAGAGGTTGTCATACCGCCGGCTTCGGAAAAACTGAAAGTATATAAGACAGAAGTTATCGATGATGATATTTATGTGGATGTAGTTTAGAGGGGCAAATGATGGCAAAAGTTAATTTGGCAAAAAAAAGTGTTGAAAAAGGGAAAGTGAGGGCAGTTAAGGTAGGTGATGAGGAGGTGGCTGTTTATCATACGGAAAGTGATGAGTGGTTTGCGACATCGGACATCTGCACTCATGAACATTGCAACCTAAGTTATGAAGGCGGGAAACTATCAGGCCACGAAATAGAATGCGATTGCCACGGATCTAAATTTGATATTAGAACGGGTGCAGTAACATTGCCGCCGGCGGTTGAGCCACTGAAGACTTTTAAAGTATCTGCTGAAGGTGAGGATATTGTAGTTGAAGACTAGTCCGGTAGATTTTAAGAAACTTAGGGCAGATTTTCCGATTTTAAGCCGCAAAGTTAATGGCCGTTCTTTGGTTTATCTGGACAGTGCGGCCACTTCGCAGAAGCCGAAACAAGTTATTGAGTCAATTTCCAACTATTACAAAAACAATAATGCCAATGTGCACAGGGGAATCCATACTTTGTCAGTTGAGGCTACGGAGATGTATGAGGCAGCACGCAGGAAAGTTGCGGATTTTGTGGGTGTGAATGACGCGGCGGAGATTGTTTTTGTGAGGAATGCGACGGAGGCTTTGAACCTAATTGCTTACAGCTGGGGTCGATTGAACATTTCAAAAGGAGATGAAATAGTGGTGACGGTTGCCGAACACCACAGCAATTTTGTCCCATGGCAGCAGCTGGCGATAGAAAATGGGGCGATTCTTAAAATTGTTCCGATTCTTGATGACGGAAGTTTAGATGAAGAGGCTTTTAAGAAAGCAATTACAAAAAAGACAAAATTGGTTAGTTTTTTCCATGTATCAAATGTTTTAGGGACAATCAATGATGTTAGACGACTATCGACTATAGTCCATCGACAATCGTCAAAAGCTATTGTGGTTATCGACGGCGCACAAGCTGTACCACACATGCCTGTTGATATCGGCAAAATAGGCTGCGACTTTTATGTTTTTACCGGCCACAAAATACTCGGACCGACCGGGATCGGGGTTTTGTGGGGAAAGAGAGAACTTTTGGAGGTTATGCCTCCGTTTATGTTTGGCGGAGAAATGATTTCTAAAGTTTCCCTTAATAAATCGACTTGGAACGAATTACCATGGAAGTTTGAGGCGGGCACGCCTGATATTGCGGGAGCTGTCGGTTTGGGTGCGGCTGTTGATTGCCTTAATAAAATTGGGATGGAAAATGTCCGCAAGCACGAAATTGAGCTTGTGGATTATGCAATTAAGAGGCTTTCAAAGGTTGATGATGTGACAATTTACGGGCCAAAAGATGTCAAAAAGCGTGGTGGGGTTGTGGCCTTTAATGTCGGGCAGGTTCATGCCCATGATGTAGCTTCGATTTTGGATGAGCAAGGGATTGCAATCCGATCCGGTCATCATTGTGCGCAACCCTTGGTAGATTTTTTGGGAATTAAATCCGCAGCACGGGCTTCTTTCTATGTTTATAGCACTAAGGAAGATGTGGATAGGTTGGTGGAAGGAGTTTTGAAAGTGAAGGAGGTTTTTAAAGTTAAATAGTGGACATGTACCGTGAGGAAATTTTGGATCATTGGCAAAACCCACAGAATTTTGGGGTGATTGGTGATGCTGATTTGGTGATAGAACAGGTGAACCCTTTGTGCGGAGATGAAGTGACTTTTTATTTTAAGATTGATGATGGCAAGGTCAAAGACGCAAGGTTTACCGGATCCGGTTGCGCTATATCTATTGCATCTGCTTCGATTTTATCGGAAAATATCAGGAATAAGAAAATCTCGGCGCTTTCCAAAATCACTGGGAAAGATGTTTTGAAGCTGATTGGTGGAAAAGTAGCACCGGCTAGGCTTAAATGTGCGTTTCTGGCACTGGAAGCAGTTAAGAAATTAGATATTAGCCACTAGAGGGTTAGATTAGAAAATTTTATGAGTAAAAAGTATCGAATTAAAATCGATCGTAACCTTTGTATAGGCGCCGCAAGTTGCGTGGCGCTGGCGATGAAGACGTTTGAATTGGACGGGGAGAATAAGGCAATTGTGATAGATGATGGCGGAGATGAGGCGGAAACTATCAAACTGGCGGCCGAGTCTTGCCCGACAAAGGCAATAATTTTGGAAAATATTGAGAGTGGCGAGCAGGAATACCCCTAGATTAAATTCAAAAGTCAAAATTCAAAAGTCAAAAATTGAGAATAAGCTGTTAAAATAAGTCCATGACGGAAAAGGCAGTGAAACAAAACATTGACGGCTATCTAAAGGAAGTTTTGGCGCGGAAAGAAAAATATTTAAGTGAGAATGAGCAGTATAGGAAACATGAAAACCTTTATCATCGGCATACTGCAGGGAAGTATATTGGCGATTTTATTTACGGTGCAAATGACGGGATTATTACTACATTTGCGGTTGTTGCGGGCGCTGTCGGAGCTTCCCTTTCACCTGTCGTAATTTTGATTCTGGGTTTTGCAAATATCGTTGCGGACGGGTTTTCTATGGGCGCTTCCAATTATTTGGGAAGAAGGTCGGAACAGGATTACGCCAGGGCCCAAAGGAAAAAAGAGGAGTGGGAGATTGACCATTTAAGGGAGATTGAAGTTGAAGAAATTAGGGAGATATTTGAAAAAAAGGGTTTCCGGGGAAAAGATCTTGAGCGGGCAGTTGAGATTGTTACTTCCAACAGAAATGTCTGGCTGGATGTAATGATGAAGGACGAGCTGGGTATTATTGAATCCGGAAAGGAGGACCCCCGAAAACACGGTTTGGTTACTTTTTGCGCCTTTATTGTGGCCGGAATAATTCCGCTTTTGCCTTTCGTGGTTCCAGGCCTACCAAACACGTTTTTAATCTCGGTTGTTTTGGGAGGAATTGCGCTATTTGCCGCCGGGGCTTTCCGCACCTTAATTACTACGGTTTCCTGGGTAAGGGGTGGATTGGAAGTCCTTCTAGTGGGATCTTCCGCTGCGGTTGCTGCATATATAGTTGGATATTTTGTGGAGGGGCTGGTTAGATAATTGCTATATTGCTAAATTGTTGAAATGAGAAATGTTGATTTTTTAATTGTGGGTGGTTCAGCGGCTGGAACAACGGCGGCGGAGACAATCCGAAATTTAAAGCCTGATGCTTCGATTGCAATTGTGACCGATGAAGATCATGAACAATATTCGAGGGTTCTCTTGCCAAATTACATCCGGCATCAAATAACGAGAGAGCAGATGTTTTTGAAAAAACCGGAATGGTATGGGGAGCGGAAGATTGAGTTGGTAAGAGGTGTTAGAGCTCAGAGGTTGGCGGTTAGTTCCAAAAAAGTGACTTTATCAAATGGTGAGGAAATTGGGTACGGAAAACTTTTGATTTGTGTTGGTGGTTACATTGTGCCGCTTGCGGTTCCCGGATCTGATGCTGACGGGGTTTGTTACATGCGCACAGTTGAAGACGGCGAGAAGATTATCGCAAAATCCAAAGGTGCAAAACGCGCAGTAATAATTGGCGGCGGTTTTATAGGACTCGAGTTTTCTTCCTGTTTTCGCATGAACGGAATAGAGGAGGTAACAACCCTTGTGCGTGGAGATTATTACTGGTCTAAAAAACTCGACGAGCAGTCAAGCCGTGTGGTTGTTTCGACTCTTGAGAAAAACGGCGTATTTGTTAAAACACATGAGGAACCGGACCGTATTGAAAGTGATAATGGAAAAGTCAAAGCAGTTGTCACCAAATCCGGCAATAGATATGAAGCGGATATTATAGGAGTCGGGATAGGGATAAAAAGTGATTTTTCGTGGCTCGCGGGATCCGGGATTGAAATTGCCAAGGGAATTGTCACGAATGAGTATCTTGAAACAAATTTGCCGGATGTTTATGCTGCAGGTGATTGTGCGGAGTTTTACGATCCGGTTTTTGAGAGGAAACATTTGGTTGGTAACTGGACAAATGCAACGACGCAAGGGTCAGCCGTTGGCAAAACAATGGGTGGGGAGAGAACCAAATTTGAGACTGCGTCTTCTTATTCAATCAGCTTTTTTCTTCCACCAAACAACGGGTCGTGTTCGTTTATCGGTGTAACAGAGCCTGATTTTGGGGACCGGATTATAGTGCGGGGATCTTCCAAAGAAGGTAAGGTAACAAGAATATTTGTTAAGAAATATAATGGAATTTTCAGAATAATTGGGGCAACTGTTGTTAATAATCCTGCTGATGTTGGACCAATCACAATGGCTGTTAAAAATAGGGTTGATATTGCAAAATACATTGATGATTTACAAAAGATTGATTTTGACCTCAAACAACTTGTTGCCTGAAATTTTGAGGTGTATATTTAAGTTGTGGACTATTTGATTTTTGGAAGTATTACAACTTTGCTTTGGCTTGGTTTTTGGGGTCTCGTAGTTTATATAGTTTGGGTTTTTGTAAGAAACAGTATTCCAGCCTTGAAAGGAATAGGCCCTGATGATCTATCTCCTCTATCTTTAATCCTTACAGTCTTTTTAGTTTTGGCAGTTCTTTTTCTTTTTGAACAGGCTTGGAATGATTTGGGAAACTTGGCCGGAGGGAATAAGTATGTTTACGATGCTACTGTCGAGCTATCGCGACTTTTAATTAGAACGGTTTTTGTTGGTCCTGCCACATTTATTGCGCTTTTACTGTACTTTTCCCTTAAAGGGAAGGGTACAAGGTATGGTGTTATAACGTTACCTTATTTCATAACTTCTTTGATTTTTCTAATAAGGCTTCTTTTTGATGCAGGCAGGTTTGTGCTTTCGGAGTATAGAGTTATCGGAATTTATATTGTTTTGGTTTTTATCATAATTGTTATTTCTGGCCTAATATTTTTTATCCAGAAACAGTATGAAGAGTACAAGAAGCAAGAATCAAAAGTCCAAAAGGGTCTTGATGATGATCAAAGTAAGCAGAAGATTAACCAAAGTCTGCCGCAAGTATAATTTGCAGTAACCCTGTAATCTATGTAAGATTTTATCTATGAAGGTATACATTGCTTCCGACCATGCCGGTTTTTATCTTAAAAAACAATTGATCCAGTATTTGGGTATTAAAGGGTACGAAGTGGAAGATTGCGGGGCATTCGAGATGAATGAGAAGGATGATTATCCGGATTTTGTAATTCCCTGCGCAAAAAAGGTTTCGGCAGATCCTGACTCCTTAGGTATTGTCATTGGGGGCTCCGGCCAGGCGGAACAAATAGCAGCAAATAAAGTTAAGGGCATTCGCGCAGCTTTATTTTATGGCCCTGTAAGGCCTAAGGAAGCGGCCGATATTAGCGGGAGGCAGAGCTCTAATCCATATGAAATTGCTCATCTTGCAAGGCTGCATAATAATGCGAATGTGCTTTCACTGGGGGCAAGATTCCAGAGTGCTGATGATGCAAAAGCAGCTGTAACGTTGTTTTTGGAGACAGAATACGAAGGCGGAAGGCATGAGGCGCGGCTTGATAAGATTAAAGAATTCGAAAAGGCAAGATGAAACCGGAGAAATTCTATTTTAGGGCTAATTTAGTCTTTATTTTTTTGTTCCTTAACCTTTGGGACCTTCTAATAAACAAAATTTTGTTCAACGGTATGGTTATGGGTATGCTTATGTTTGGGCCGATTGCTTTTTTATGGCTTTTTACTTCAATCCGGTCGGCGGCTCTTGTTACTTTGGTTTCCATTGCCGAGTTTATGGTGATGTTGGTTTTTGTCGGGGAGGGTGTAGAGCTAGGGGGGACCGCTTTAAATTTTAAGTCGGCATTTTTTTTGCCGTTTTTTATTTGGGCAGGAGTAAACGGATATTGGGGACTTAAAAGGTATTACGATTTTAAGGAGAAAAAGAAGCAGGGGTAGTTGATGGATATTGATGTGAAGGTTCCTCTATTGTGTAGTCCAGCCCGAACGGCATTGGCAGCTTAGCCTTCTTCACTTCCATTTGAATAGCATTTTTGAGTAATTTAAAAATAACGTCATTTTGGGCTGTTTGACGAGTTGGTGTAATGTTAAGACTTTGTGTATCCTCCAAAAAGCGGGTGAAGGTTTGCGAGTTAAACGTTCCGTTTGTGCCGTAAACTTGGGTTAGAAGTTTTCTGGAGTGGGGATCTAGGTATAGTCCCAAAATCCCTCTTTCGAGTTTTTCGTGATCTAAGGCAGCTTGACGAAGATAAGAGACCATGCGAACAAATTTACCATCATTTTCATGCAAAATATCTTGAATCAAGCGGGCAGAGTCCTGCATTAACCTAATTTCAACTTGTTTTTTTGGATCTTGCCAGTAGCGATTGATTTGTTCGACTGCCTCGATGCTGATTGGTGTGACCTGTCCCGTGTTGACGTCCTCAGCGGCAGGTAATGGTGGTCCACCGGCAACCTTCTGATGGATCATCCTTAGAACACCATCGATGTCGCTTTGCCATAGCTGAGGGAGTCTTTCCCGGCGGACTGCCATACTTGGCCTGTTTCCCATTTTTGCCAATTCAGGGGATCCTTCACTGAATCTCATTATGCGGTTTGCCTCATGGCTAGCGTTCATTTCAGCAGCTAGTTCTTCGATTTGTACATCCGAAATACGGGAAGTCCTTAGGTTTTGGAAATCAGCCGGGGGGTCAATTATGACTGCACAGCCGACAAATAAACGGATAACTCGCATTTTTTGGGGGAAATATTGGTTACCTTCAACGTGAGCTCTGAAGTACGAATCTTTAACTGTGAGAGGTGTTTCTGGCGTATATGGTGTGAGGCCGGGTGAATTTTCAGTCATGGCGAACATACATTCTATCATTTATGTCCAGCAAGTTTTTTCTGATCCTGTTTTTGTTAGGTTTGCAAGCTTGTAGTATTATGTAGCTTCTTAATGTTGGTTATTATGAAAAACGGCAAAGTCGAAAAAGCTGAAAATGAGCTATTTCTTGAGAATTTGTACAAATCCACAGTCCATTTTCTAACACCTCTTAATCTTGACGAGACATATCAGACTATAGGAAATGAGGCAATGAGACTTTTCGATTCCCAATATGCTTCCATTTTTGTTCGAAACGGCAGGAGACTAGAACGTGTTTGGGATAGCTCTCGAAAGATGTTTCGAATTGAATCCGATAAGCGACACTTTGCGGCGCGAGCACTTCGGGAAGGCAAGCCGACAGTCGTGGATGTGGATAAGCTTATGAGGCTTCACCCAAATATCCTTGATTGGGGCATAAAGTCCGTAGTTTTTATCCCCCTTTATTATCGCAGCAATAAAATGGGGTACATTGCTTTAGATTCATTTTCAGAAGTGAAGCTGAATGAGAGAAAGCGCCACGCTTTTAAAATATTCGGGTCATTAGCAATGATGGCAATTAGAAAAGCTCAGCTTAACAAACAGCTTGAAGAGTCTTTACAAACACGAGACCTTTTTATTTCTATGGCCTCGCACGAGCTTAGATCACCTTTGACAACAATTAATTCTTACTCTCAGCTTATAGAAAGAACTGTGGCTGCCAAGAAAAAGCCCGATTACAGGTGGGTGAAGGTATTGCGAGATGAGACTACAAGGCTTGTTCATATGTTTGACGAGCTGCTGCAGCTTGATTCAATTAAATCGGGAAAGCTCCAATACACATGGAGAATTTTTAACCTGAATGAAGTGTTGAGGAGGGCAATTATCAATTTTAAGGTTAAATATCCGCAAAGAAGATTAATTTATAAGAACAAATTGCGGGGCGAGTCGGGAGAAGTTATGGCCGATTTTGATAAACTGTTGCAGGCTGTTTTAAACGTACTCAATAATGCGGCGAAATTTTCCGGTAAGGAAATTAGAATGAAGCTTGACTACAGCCATCCGCATTATGTGATTTCTGTCGAAGATTCGGGGGTTGGAATTTTAAAGGCAGATAAAAAAAGGATATTCGAAGGATTTTATAAAGGCGGAAATTCCAGCCGGCATGGGATGGGGTTGGGTTTGTTTTTAACTAAATCGATTATCGAAATGCACAGGGGTAAAATAGAGGTTAGATCACGCGCTGGACGCACAATTGTAAATTTTTATCTGCCCAAATTAACATCTAAAAGTTGAATTTTCTTACTATTTTGAAATATTGTGGACGAAGTACTTTTCTATCATGTTCTCCTCATATTTTCTAGGGTGGATGTTAGATTTGTAGGCGTGAAATACTTTGCTATTTGCAAGTCCGAAAATTGAATGCTTGCCAATTGCAAAACTTGAAAATTTTATTTTTTTTGATTTCATTTTAACTTTAGACAACTTTTGCGCGTGCACGCGGCTTTTTAGTTAGTAAGAGCTTTGTTGCTCTTCCTGGGAGGGCTCGGACCCTTGATCCATTGATCCGGACCTTCTCTTCTTTCTGCCTCTTCTGCTTGCCA
>CAZEDQ010000004.1:0-2990 GCA_964511055.1 uncultured Gammaproteobacteria bacterium | reverse complement strand
AGCTGGAATAAATATTGCCCAGATAAGCGAGTTTTCTTTAATAATAACCTTGCTAGGATTTACTCTTGGACATATCGGCCAGGAAATAATGAGCTTAATTGTTTTAGTTTCAATAATAACAATAGGATTGAGCCGCCAACCGCGATTATAAGTGATGTCAGGTTAAAGCCTGAAACATTTTGACCTAGAAAAATTGTTGAAAGCCATCCACCAACAACGGCACCTGCTACGCCTAAAAGTATTGCTCCTGCTATCCCGCCTCTTGAGGTGTCAGGGAAGATTATATTGGCAGCCGTGCCGACTATTAGTCCGAATACTATCCAAGTAAGGATGTTCATGTTTTGAGGCCATGATACCTTTTAACAGTTAAGATAAAACCTTATTGTTGTAAGAATAAGGTAAGAAGGGTTGAGTATTGCGAACCTGTCTTTTGCTGTTATAATCTCACTTGATAAATGAGTTCAAGCGTACTTATTGTTGAAGATGACGAAAACCAGAGAGAGGTGCTGATAAAGCTCCTTGTAGATGATGGTTTTTCCGTTAATTCCGCAGGTACCGGGGCCGAGGCTATAAAATTTTTAGAAAAATTCAGACCGGACATTGTGCTTTTGGATTTAGGCTTGCCTGATATTTCCGGTGAAACCGTGCTTTCTGCTTCCAGAAAAATGTATCCTGATTTGCCGGTTATTATTTTAACAGCCAGAGGGACAAGTGCTGATGTTGTTAGCGGTTTCCGTTTGGGGGCAGATGATTATGTGTCCAAGCCATATAATATCGATGAAATTTTGGCAAGGATTAAGGCACGCCTTAATCGCTTAAAAACTTCAGATAAATTAGTTGTAGGCGACTTAGAAATTAATGAGAAGACTTTTGAGGTTAGGCGGGCGGGTCGAAAAATTACCCTTACACCTAAAGAATTTAAGCTTTTGGAATATCTAATGGTTAACAAGGGTCAGGTCTTATCAAGAGACATGATACTTTCCAGGGTTTGGATGTATTCGCCCGATATGGAAACTAGGGCAGTTGATGTTTACATTGGTTATTTAAGGAGAAAAGTTGACAAAGGATTTAAGAAGTCTTTAATTCAGTCGGTGCGTGGTTATGGTTATATGCTCAGAGATTAAGGAGCCCTAGGTACCGTTACACCTTTCTCGCGGGCTTTTGAAAGTCCAATAGCCACTGCTTGTTTTCGACTCTTAACCTTTAGACCGCCTTTCCCGCTTTTGAGCTCTCCCTTTTTATATTTATGCATTGTTTCTTCAACAGTGCTTTGTGCCGTTTTGCTGTATTTTGCCATGTTAATGCAGGTGTGTGTGCACGTTCTCTTTGTGATGTTCAAGACCTCTGTGGTGTTCGAAAGTATGCTTTTCGTTTATATCCTCTTCTTGCTCGCTTGATGTCATTTGAATTAGGTAAGTTACGACTAATCCCAAAATTAAGTAGATTGCAATAGAAAAAAGGGCGGGAATATCAATCACGCCGCCTGTTGTTACAGGCACACTTCTAAAGATTCCCCTAAAGGGTATCATCAGGAAATCGCTTGCGTTATAAACCCACACAACAAATGGGGTTTGAGGATTTGCCGAAAACATTTTCAATAAAATTCTTCCGCTTAGAAACAGCATAAGTATTATCAATACAGCGTTAGTTATGTTTAATAGTATGTTTCTGGCTCCGAACTTCATTTTCTCTCCTAAATTTCCATTGTTATCAGTTTATATATTTGATAAGCAAGGCTATTTTCAATCATTTTTTTTAGGGCGGTTCTTTTCATGTTCGAGCGTATTTTATGTTTTAGGATTAAAAATAGAATGCGAATTATGTAATAATTTAGTAAGGATGACAGCGAGGGAATGGTTTGAGAAAGCTCAAAAAGAAGGTTTTGCCATTGGTGCTTTTAATGTAGATAACCTTGAGATTTTCAAGGGAATTTTGATGGCTGCAAAGAACAAAAATTCGCCGGTGATGGTTGAGTTTTCACCCGGCGAGGCTGGTTATTTCGGCTTAAAAAACATTGTAGACATGGTCATAAATGCCCGCGAGGAATATAAGATACCGATACTTTTGAACCTTGACCATAGCAAAACGGTGGAGGACTGCCGCGCGGCTATAAACCAACCCGGATTTGACGAGGTGCATTTTGACGGTTCAAGCTTAGATCTTGAAGAGAATGTAAAAAGTGCAAAGGAAGTTGTTTCGGCTGCACACTCAAAGGGAATTATAGTTGAGGGGGAAATGGATAGACTTGGGGGTTCAAGCGAAGTCCATGAAGAGCAAGTAGACGAAGCGGTAATCAGGCAAAGCTATAGTGACCCTAAAAGGGCTGCCAGGTTTGTGGAAGAAACAGGGATTGA
The DNA here is from genome assembly GCA_964511055.1 of uncultured Gammaproteobacteria bacterium. Lineage (GTDB taxonomy): Bacteria > Patescibacteriota > Microgenomatia > Curtissbacterales > GWA2-41-24 > JAKAJD01. The sequence continues at coordinate 636 of CAZEDQ010000004.1, read as the reverse complement.
TATCTTTGCTGCCGTTTTTGGCAATGTCCATGGTACTTTTCCGACGCAGCCGGATTTGGATATGGCCCTTTTGACGCAAATAAAAGGAGTATTGCCGGACACTTTTATATCACTTCATGGCGGATCGGGAATTCCGGCTGAACAAGTAAAAGCAGCAATAAAGGCCGGTATTGTTAAGGTCAACATAAATACCGAACTCAGGATTGCGTACCGGGATGCTTTGGTTGAAAAACTTGGGGAAAATCCTAAAGAATATAAAGTTTACAGCTTTTCTCCCGAGATAGTGCTAGCCGTTTGTGCGGTTGTTGAGAACAAGATAGACGTTTTAGGTTCGTCCGGTAAGGCATAACCACAGATCTTGACCACACTGATTTTTTTCTGTTAAATTGTTCCTTCATATTGAAAGGAGGTGAGGTTTTTGAAAATCAAAAAATTATTGATGGTTTCTGCAGTTGTTGCAAGCACACTGGTGCTTACCGCGTGCAGCAAGATAGCAAGTCAGCAAACAGCAACGGGTCAGGCTCCTACTACCGAAGGTTCCAGCGTGCCTGATGTGGCAAACACGATAACTTATTCGGACACAGGCTTTTCGCCTAACCCATTAAACGTTAAAGTAGGTGAAGTTGTCACTTTTAA
>CAZEDQ010000003.1:28543-41894 GCA_964511055.1 uncultured Gammaproteobacteria bacterium | reverse complement strand
CCCGCGTCCCAGATTACGGTTATGGTAAATTGCTTTTGCATTTTTATTTTCTCGTACGAATTTTTCAACAGCCGCTCTTGTGTCATCCGTACTTTTATCTTCCACAAAAATAATTTCCCAGACACCTTTCATTTTTTCCACCTGTGAGTAAATTTTGTTAAGGCTTTCTTCAAAAGTCGGCCCTTCGTTGTAACAAGCGAGTACTAGCGAGTAGTCAGGTTTTTTCATCAATTCATTTTAAGGCAAAAATGTGCAGTTCTCAAATGCACTAAAGCATGTTTTATAATTTTTGTCTTTGAACCAAAAGTTTATAGCATTACCTGTCCCAAGGGCAATATAGGCATCATAAGAGCTGGAAATATAATTATCATTAAAAACAAGTGTTGACCCGCTTGGCATGTCTGTGTTTTCTATTGTAAGGATATATTTGTAAGCCAAATTCGCGCGGGCAGTAACCCAATTATTCTTTTCTATCAACTCAACACTAAAAAAGGAAATTAAAAGAAAAATGATTAACATTAAAACAGTAATGCTTTTTTTAGCTTTGGAAAGTGCAAGCCCCACAAAAGCGCCAAACCCAAAAATAGAAATGTTCATATAATGTGGGGAAAGGTGATTGGGGATTAATATAAATGGAAATAACCCCAAGACAGAGATTGAAAAGAAAAATAATAGATGTACCCAGTCTTCTTCCTTTTTTGTGCTGCGTACAAACAGAAACAAGATTATTAAAATCCATACCAAAATAAAGAATGTTAACATTTGATCCTCCGGCACTCCCGCAAACCCCAACGTCCTTAGGGTGTAATATTTTAGGGACGAAAGAACTGGAGCTGATAATTCCAATTTATAAATATTAAAAGTATCTCGCGGTGTCAGTATTAGCTTAACCACCAAAAATATAAAGGAGACTGCAGCAATTTTTGTAAAACGGCCGGTATTAAGTTTTCTATTTTTAAATAAAAGGTCAAAAATAATAAAAATTGGCGCACCGGCAAGCATTGCTTCCGAGGCCAAAATTGAAGCAAGAAACAAAAGTAAAGAAAATTTATATTTCTCTCCAATATATAAATAGAAAGAAATAACAAAAAAGCAGAAGCCAATAGCAGTCGCACCGCCCGATACCCAATAATAGCTAACAAAGTGGGCCGGGTGGGCAACATATATTACAGAAGCAGCAAGGGCAGATATGCCTTTAAAGTTAAGTGCCTTTAGGCTTTTAAAAATAAACAGGCCTGCAGTGATTTGAACCAGAAACAAAACAAAATGGTACCAAAACACTTCTTTGCCAAATAGCCCACCGGAAACTAAAAAGTACAAATTATGAAATGGTCTCCAATGGGTAACATGGGGAGGCCCAACAGCGTTCCATAAGTCAGTAAATAGGCCATGACCCGAAAACCGGGTTATCAGGATAAAATCGTCTTGTGCAAAAAAATTAAAAAATGCCTGGTTATAAACGAAGGATATTGCGACACCCAAAATAAAAATTATGGTTAGCGTTTTTCTCACTTATTAATTCTAACATTGCAAACCTAAATGAGCTCCTGATAAGATAATTTGCGTGTCTAGTCTTAAAAAAATTTTAATTCTGGCTGCCTTTTTTAATGCCTTGAGCTGGATAGTACTGATCCCTATCTGGCAATATCCAGACGAACAATCCCATTTTGCCCAGGTCCAGGGAATTGCAGAACACGGAAATATTCCTGAAACGGGACCTGATACCTCTATGGAAGTTGCGATTTCAGAAAAACTGCTTGGGACAGAACGGGATAGTTTAGGGAATAACCAATTTACTTATCACCCTTTTTATCATACGGACTTCACAGCAAATGATAAGGGATTATATGAAGATTTCATTTCCGATTTACCGCAGGGAGCACGCCTGGAGTATGTTAAGCGTGAAGCAACACATAACCCGCCGCTATATCATATAATGGCGTCCAACTTTTACAATATTTTTTCCCAACATTCTTTATTTGCAAGGGTCTACATAGTCAGGATTTTTTCTGTACTCCTTTACCTGGGATTAATTGTATTTAGTTTTAGTTTTTCAAAAATGGCTTTTAAAAATGACAAAGGAGCCCAAGCCTGTTTCCCGGCATTAATTGCCTTTGCACCTATGCTGGTATTTTCAACAACAGGAGTATTGCCGGACCCGTTAACAATCTTGCTTTTTAGCGCTATCTTGACTGTAGGTTTAAAAATAATAACGGATAGACTTAATTTAATACTTCTATTATGGCTTATAATCCTGCTTACACTCGGCACTTTTACAAGACAGCAATTCCAAATAGCTGTCGTTCCCGCAATTCTTCCGGTAATTTATGGTATATCCAAAAGTTTATCTAAAAAAACAGTTGTCAAAGTTTACTCTATTATGACGATTATTTTTTTGGCTTCTGCCTTGTTTTCTTTATGGCGCGGCCTACTTCCGTTTGATATCCCTGAAGTTGGGAGAGCAAATCCAAGGCTTTTGTTTACCGCTGGTTTTGCACAATATATTGCTTCTACCCTGAAACAATATTACGGTCAAACCCTGCCGTGGTATTGGGGAGTGTATAAATGGCTTTCTCTAACCATTCCTCATATTTACTATCAAATCATCAATAGGGTAATACTTGCATCGTTATTGGGGCTTCTAATTCGCGCCTTTTTTATTTTAAAAGAAAAGAAACTTCAAAAAGTGGATTTAATTGTCCTATACCTTACTCTTTCATCCGCTGCTTACTTTATGGTGTTTATTATTTGGGATTTTTATTTTCAGAGAATTTACCATTATCCATTCGGAATACAAGGCCGCTATTTCTTACCGCTGGTTTTTGCAAACACGGCGGTTTTACTTTTTGGTCTTAGGGAAATAGTAATGAGGTTTTTAAAAAGATACCTTCCGGTATTTTATTTTTTACTTGCCCTGGCGGTGATTTTATTCAACGATATATCATTAAGCTTTGTTGCTTCTACATACTATGACGCTGATTTAAAAAACCTTGTGAATCAGGTTAGTCAATACAAGCCGACAATATTGAAAGGTAATATAATAGCAGTTATAGTTTTACTTGCGTTATTTTTCCAAGCAGTATATTTGTTAAAACTATTAAGGCAACTTAAAACCAATTATGAAAGCAATTAAAGAAACCGGTGCAAAAAAAACGATAAGGTTTGTCTTATACGCAATTTATGAAGTGCTGATTCATAGAATAATTATCCATCTTCTTTATTTTCCTCAATTTAGACAATTTTTTCTTCAAATTGTAGGGGCAAAAATAGGCAAGGATTCTATAATCATGGATGTAAGGTTTTTTAACTGGCAACACAAAGGTCCGGGTGGTTTAAATATAGGTAATCGTTGCTTTTTGGGGGACGAAACCCTGATGGATTTATATGACAAGATCACGCTTGAAGACGATGTGACCCTGGCACAGCGTGTTTTGATACTCACTCATATGAATGTTGGCTACAAAGACCACCCATTGCAGAAGTATTTTCCAAAATCTTCAAAACCCGTCGTCTTCAAAAAAGGGTGTTTTGTTGGAGCTGCCTCGACAATCCTTCCAGGTGTAACAATAGGGGAAAGTGCATTTATAGCTGCAGGCTCAGTAGTGACATCAGACGTTCCGGGTGAAAGTGTTTTCGGGGGAGTTCCTGCAAAGTTAATTCGGAAAATAAAATAATGTTCCCTCAAATATATACGATATATGTCAAGCTAAGATCGACCATTCTTCCTTTATCCGATATAGATAGTGCTTTGCCCAAAAAGGGGACAATCACCGAGTTGGGTTGCGGACAAGGAGTCATTGCAAAATACTTGGCGAGAGGAAAAGACAGGAAAATATTAGGAATAGACGCAAACGGCAAAAGAATTGGTAAATTGAAAACAAAAAATTTAAGCTTTAGGGTTGGTGACATCACAGCGATTAATTACACACCCCAAGACGGATTTGTAATATCGGACGTGCTTCACCATTTAAAGCCAAATGATCAGGAACTTTTACTTTTAAAATTATATAAAGCGCTTAAAAAAAACGGAATTCTTGTTATAAAAGAAATAGATACGAGCGAATTTGTAAGAAGTAAATTCTCCAGATTTTGGGACTATGCCTTTTATCCAAAAGACAAAATCAGTTATTGGAACTCCAGTGAGTTGAAGAAATACTTAATCGGTTTAGGATTTAATGTAAGTTTAAAAAGAACAAGCCGTTTATTCCCTGGCTCGACAGTATTATTTATTTGTAAAAAACATGCTTAAAATTTTTTATAAGTATTGGCCTCTGGTTTTAGTCATTGCTTTTGCTGTCATATTTCGCCTTTTTGAATTAAAACAACTCTTCTATTTTACTTATGACGAATCAATCCCCGCTTTTATCGGCCGAAGATTAATTTTATGGCATCACCTGCCTCTAATTGGCGGAGTAACCCCGTTTGGGGTACACATAACCCCATATTTTTATTGGTTTCTGGCCGGCTTGCTTTTTTTGGGAAAATTGGATCCGGCAGTATGGGGCATTGCAGGTGCATTAATTACTGCTCTCACGACTCTTGCGATTTATCTTGTGGGCTCAAGTTTTCAAGATAAAAAACTTGGTATAACCGCCGCTATTTTTTTGTCATTTTCCTATTTGGCCAACATCTATGACCGCCATCTCTGGGCACTTTATTGGGGCCCCCTGATTTCGCTAATTGTAATTTATTGTCTTTTTAAGATGGTAAAGGGCAAGGAAAATTTTGTTTTTCCATTGTTATTTGCGCTTGCCTGGGGTTTGAGTGCAGATCCTTCAAATTTAGTTTTTGTAGTTTTAACGATTATTGTATTTGCAGCTTATAAGTTGCCGATTAGTAAAAAAACGTTGTTTGCCGTAATCATTTTTTTACTATCTTTTTCACCCTTGATCTTTTTCGATTTACGCCATAATTTTGTTAACACCAGGCCATTTCTTGAGTTTTGGCAACAAGGCAGGAATAATCCGGGGTTTAATCAGACAAAATTTATTGAAAACAGCCTGCTTTTCCCAAAGACTTTTAACAGGCTAATTTACACGTTCGGTGATAGCCAAATTTCAAAACAATATTCCTATTGCCAAAACTATGTGGTTGAAAAGTTCCAAGCAATTCCATGGATTCCGGTGGTAATTGCAGCCTTGACATTACTTGGGTTTATTTTTTGGTCTTTAAAAGGGAATAATTATAATTCCTGGGGAATTGTTGGGATTTTGATATTAGTATATTTTTTCGGAATTCAAACTTATGGCACAATTTTTAAAGCCGATATTTTCGAGCATTACATCACCGGCCTTTTTGCCGTTTTTTTATTAATTACTGCAAAAATACTTTTACTCCTCCCCAGGAAAATTTGGCTTCTGGCAATTGCGCTTTTTGTTATTGTAAACCTTATCAAGCTCTTCTCCGCCCAAAACGGTCTAGGTCTCGCTTATAAAAAACAAGCGATTAGCTTTACAATGGCCACGGTCGGGGACAACCCTTTTTCTCTCGAATCCTTATCAACTTGTTGGAGATTATCCGGCTACCGCTACCTTTTTTTGGTATATGGCAGGGAGCCCGTCAAAAGCTACGTTGATCCAAACTTTGGTTATTTATACGGAACAACTCCTATTTCCAATCGCCACCCGCAAACGGTTGTTGCATTCGTCGTTCACGATTTTGTCCCGGAACAGGATGCCTTTTATCAAAAATATGCAATCTATAAGTCCCATGAAGTAAAAAACGGCCTGTTTGGAAATATTGAGGTCATTATTATGGATAATTCAACCTCTTGGTTCGACAATTAAAATCAACATTAGTATACTTCATTCAATGCTTGCGAAGTTAAAAAAGCTGGCTACAACAGAAACCGGCAAAGATACATTTATTGTTTTTTGGGGAACAATTTTAAACGTAATAATTGGTGGAATATTCTTTATTATTGCCCCAAGACTTTTAGGGCCCACAAATTATGGTTTATTTGCAACAGTCTATACGACCTCGGTTTTGACTGTCAGATTAACAAGTCTTGGCATCGACACCGGAATACTACGGTTCACGAATAGTCTTTCAAAAGATTCAAATGCCTTTTTGGTAATTGCCTTAAAATGGTATCTGTTTTTAGGGATTGCGGCTGGGGTTGTTGGTTATATTATTTCCCCCAAGCTTGCTCATATTCTTGCCCAACCTTCTATAACAAATCTTTTAAGGATAGCTTTTGCTTCAACCATCCTTTTTCATTTAACAAACCTTTTTACAGCCGGCCTCCAGGCGAAAAGAGAATTCAAGAAAGCGGCAATCATGCTCATTGCCAATAATACCTCAAGGTTGCTGCTGCTTATAGCAGGATCTTATTTTTTTATTATTAACTTGTACTTGTTAACATTAACCTTTTTCTTATCGGCAATAGCATCAGTTATTATTGGCGGATTTTTTATGCCTTTCGAAATTACAAAAATAAACCGTGACTTAGAAAAAAAATTCTTTAAATTTAATATCTGGATTTGGCTTTCTTTAACATTATCTGCAATACCCTTTGATAATTACCTACTCCTTAAAATCGCAGGCCCCCTACAGACCGGGTTATATGCAGCCCCCTTCAAATTTCTAAACTATGCATATCAAATAGGCGGAAATTTTACGGCTGTTTTGGCCTCACGCTTTTCGTCATTTGAAAACGACAGTAAAGCAAAAATTTATTCACTAAAGGCTGCTATTTTCCCATTACTTTTTTCAGTCATTTTTTTATTTTTCATATTATTCTCGGACCTGGTAATCTTACTTTTATTTGGAAAGCAGTACCTAGGTGCGGCAGAAATATTGAGGATTCTTTCAGTCGGGTCTATTTTTTTCTTTATGGCAACGATCCCGTCTTCCGTAATTCTTTATTATTTCGGGAAATCCAGTATATCCTTCGTTATTACTGTTTTAAAATATCTGCTGTTTGTCATTTTACTAATTGTCCTTATCCCCTCAAAACAAGCTATAGGTGCGGCCTACTCGTTTACTGTAAGTGAGGGCTTTGCCTTTGTTCTGATGGCCGCCTATGTCCTAATCAGATTTCAAAAAAAAGATGCAAATTAAACTTTCGGTTGTTATTCCATGCTACAACGAAAAGGACCGCTTCAAAAATGGTATAGGTCATTTTTTGGGTTATTTAAATAAACAAAAGTATGCGTGGGAATTAATTCTTGTCAACGACGGTTCACAAGACGATACTTTCCAGCAAATGAAAAGGGAGTCAAAGCGCAACAAAAACGTAAAAGTTGTAAGCTACACAAAAAATAAGGGAAAAGGCTATGCAATTTGTCAGGGTGTTAAAAAAGCCCAAGGTGACATTGTTATTTTTTCCGACATAGACCACTCTGTCCCGATTTCTACGGTAGATTCCTTCTTTAAATATTTCGAAAAAGGATATGATGCCGTTATCGGATCAAGAAGGGTTGAGGGGTCTAAGTTTACAAAACACCAACACTTTTTGCGGGAAAATTTAGGCAGGGGATTCACTCTTTTGGTTAGGATATTAATCGACTGGCCCATAAAAGATGCGACCTGCGGTTTTAAAGCTTTTAAAAATCGGGCCGCAAAAAAACTTTTCTCCAAAATTTCAATTTACGGCTGGGCATTCGACGCAGAGTTGTTATTTTTATGCAAAAAATACGGCTATAAATATGTGCAGGCACCGGTAATATGGCAAGACGCAACTGGGTCAAAAGTCTCCCTTACCAAAGATATAGCAGGTTCACTAATTGGCTTGGTTAAAATAAGGATCAATGAAGTTATTAATAAGTATCAATAAATTCAAAGAAATTTTTTGGCTGCCTTTGGTGTTGATCCACCTGTTCTTTTTAATCAACACCAAATTTACCCTGTGGCCGGAAATGGTCGTTTATCCGTATTTATTAAATAATCACTTTTCCTTATACCACGATATTATTACTAATTATCCACCCACCTTCATTTATTTTCTGAGTTTTTGGAGCCGGGTTTTCGGCTATCAACCGATAAATTTTCAAATATTAACTTACCTTGTGATTGTTTTCATAGATTTTTTGGTATTTTCTATAGCAAGCAAAATTTATGGCAGGAGAGAAGCCCTGCTGGGACTTTTATTTTTTATTATTTTCTCAATACCATTTGCCATAAATGGCCTTTGGTTTGATTTAATAGTGACGCCTTTTATACTGGCGTCGTTTTATTATTTTGTTGTGTTTTTCAAAAAACCCCGGTTAATAAATCTTTTTTTAAGTCTTGGTATATTAACAATAGGTTTCTTTATAAAACAGCAGGTTATATGGGTCTTAATTTGGTTTTTGATAATCTTATCTTTTAAGTTTAGGAAGCGCCCCAAGTTTATCGTTCCAAAAATTTTTATATCCATGATCCCAATGGCGGCTCTTGTAGTTTTTTTCTTTTTTTTCTTTGCCCAAAGAAACCTTCTGGCTGAGTATATATATTGGAATTTTCTTTTCCCGTTCTCAATTGCCGCCCCCGGAGCCGGCTACAACCTACTGCCCGGTTTCCGCCAGATTTTGACAATCGCGGCGCTTTTTATATTATTCTTACCTATACTTCAAAAAGGTAAATTTACAGAAAAACTAACTTTGTTTATTGCCGTAATTTTAGTCGCGTTCGCTTATCGGTTTGATTTTTTTCACTTAATTCCAAGTTTGTCCATCCTTTCTTTGGCGGCAGGAATCAACCTTAAGTACTTATCAAAGGCCAGCCGCTGGCTTTATTTTCTGCTAATACCGGGATTGATAGTCACTACCTTTTGTGTAAGATATATTTTTCTCAATTGGCAGCAGCCAATCCGTTTTTTTGAGCAAAATATTTTGACTTCTGCAAAACTACTTGAAATTGTAGATTGGGATAATCAACCTGTATATATCCAAAACGGCCCGGATCAATTATTGCCACTCGCTGGACGCCTGCCTATAAAACCTTGGGCAGACGAATTTCCGTGGTACCTGGAAAGAGGCGGCATGCAGGAAAGAATTGTTTCTGCCATGGAAACACACAGGCCTCAGTTTATCGTTTATAAGCCTTACGGTAACAAAGGGAAATACGACCTAGGTTCATATCGGCCGGCAGAAATTGCAGATTATATAGATCAAAATTACATTAATTTGACGCGAATTAACGATAATCTATGGCTCAAGATAAAGAAGTAAAATCCACAGCTTACATAGCATTGTTTATAGGCATTTGCCTCATATTTTTTATTCCATTTTTTTTAAAACCCCAGCTGCTTTCAGCAAAAGATAACGATTTAGGAAGAACTTACGTACCAATATTTACGTTTATAAGAGAGTCCTTTTTGGCCGATAGAAGTATCCCGCTTTGGAGAGGGGATCAAATGATGGGGGAATCGCTTATTGCAAACCCCATCTCCAGTCTTTTTTACCCGGCTAACATTATTTTTCTAATTTTCCCGGCAAGCGCGGGATCAGTATTTTACTATTTCCTGCATTTTTTGATAGCCGCATTGTCAACATTTTATCTTGGAAAATCATTTGGTTTTAGCAGGTTACAGTCATTTGCAGCTGCACTTTTTTATACTTTCTCAACAAAAGTACTCCTTCATACATCAGCAGGACACATAACCATGGTTGCCGCCTTTTCTTATTTCCCGGTGATCTTTTTGTCAACCAAAAACCTTTTAAAGACACCAACTTTAAAATGGCTAGTCATCGGATCTTTTTCGGCAGCATGCATGCTGATTTTGTATGCCACGGTTTTTTACTATGCAGCTTTATTTTGCCTTCTTTATATTGTTTATTTTTATGCCTTCAATAAAACCTCTTTTGACAAGCAAAAAATGCTAAATCGCCTTTGGTTTCTTATCGCACTTGCTTTTCTGACACTGGCACTGTCTGCAATCGAATTTTTTCCTCAACTTAGTTTCGGTCCGCTATCAACAAGGTCAGCCCTTTCCTATCAAGACGTCGCTATCCCGCTTTTTAATCTCAAAAGATACCTGACAAGCCTCCTTTTCCCTTATTTTGATTTTAAAAACATCGACCACGAGTCATTCCTTTATCTGGGGGCGGTTCCAATGCTCCTCGCATTTTGGGGATTCTTAAATTTACAATCCGGTAGAAAAATCATCCTTCTGGCAGTTGGAATAATCACAGCCCTTTACACTTTGGGTCAATCAACACCGGTTTTTAATCTTGCTTACCATTTTTTGCCGCTTCTCAAATACTCAAGGGTAACAACCAGAATCTGGTTTACTGTCGCCCTGGTCGTTGCACTGCTGGCCGCATACGGAGTTAAAAATATTAAAAACCGGAAAATTGTTTATTTGATAATTGGAATCTTTTTAATCGAAAATTTAATAATCGGGTATGCAAAAATCTTTTCTGTTCCGAACTTAAATAGTCGGAACGTAGCCCTTTACGAATATCTTGCAAGCGACAAGGCTATCTTCAGGGTTTACTGCACAACTTATTGCTTTAACCCGCAACTTCTCCAAAAATACCGTATCCAAATTTTAAATGGGGAAACTCCAATCCAACAGCAAAAATTTGTAAATTTTCTGTCACGAGCTGGCAATTATTACTGGACGAATTTTGCCGTAATCTTTCCACCGTATCAAACATGGCAAGTAGCAAATCCTCCACAACCTGATGCAGATTTGCAAGCTCAGGCAAATGTTAAATATGTTGCCTCAACTTATCCTCTTCAAAATCCCGTATTCGAGCTTAAAGGCAAATTTAATGATATTTATTTATATGAAAATACAATTCTTAAACCCAGGGTTTATTTTGAGAACGCGACAGATATGGTTAAAATTGAAAAATATGATCCAAACCGGATCGTAATGTCGTTTCCCGAATCAAGCACTCCCAGAAAACTAGTATTTTTGGAAAATTACTTTCCTGGCTGGGTTACGACCCAAAACTTATTGGATTATAAAGTCGAACCATACAAAGATGTGTTCAGATCCGTCACCGTTCGTCCGGGAATCCGCTCAGTCGAATTCAAGTATAGGCCGGAAGGTTTCGTTATCGGCAAAACTGTTACTCTTGCTGCAGTCATTTTATTACTTATTTTCTTCTGGTATACTCGAAAAAAATTAACATAGATGGTTAAAAACCCTTTTTTAAGTTTTTTAGGCCCGAAGTCTGAAAAGACGAGGACCGCAAAAACTTTACCAATATGGCAAAGATAGCTTTTCTAAGTTTTTATTCCGGCGTAGCCGATAGAGGCGTAGAGACGTACGTTTATGAATTATCAAAGCGGCTAAGCAGGAAGCACAGCGTAACTATTTTCCAAGCTGGACAACTTATTAAAAATCCTGAAGTTAGGACATATCAAATTAAAGCATTTGGGAGCTTGCCTAAATCTTCAAAAGGCTTTTTGGGAAAAGTTTACCTGGACTGGCAATCCATAAAAATTTTAATTTTTACTTTAAAATCTATACCAAAAATTTTAAGCGGTAGATACAATTTGGTTATTCCGACAAACGGCGGATGGCAGGTAGTTATTTGCAGATTAATAACCAAACTCCTAAAGTCAAAAATGCTGATTTCCGCACAGGCGGGAATCGGATCCGATGACGCATGGAATATTTTATTCAGGCCTGATGTTTTTGTTGCCCTGACCGAACAGGAACAGTTATGGGCAAAACGCCTTGCCCCTGAAATAAGAACGACCATTATTCCAAACGGCGTTGACCTGGCAGCTTTCAACCCAAAAGTAAAACCCAAAAGGTTAAATCTTAAAAAGCCAATCATAGTATGCACCGCCGCCCTGGTCCCGTACAAAAGGGTAGACCTGACCATAAGGGCTGTTGCCAAAACAAAAATGAGTCTTCTGGTGCTTGGCGACGGTGAACAAAAAGGCTATCTTGATTCGTTGGGAAAAAGGTTGCTCAAGGAAAGATATTTAAGGCTAACCGTACCATATGCTAACATGCCTGCTTATTATCGGGCAGGGGATATTTTCTCGCTCGCCTCAAAAACGGAAGCATTTGGGATTAGTTATGTCGAAGCAATGGCATGTAATATGCCCGTCGTGACAACAAGTGATAAGTCGAGATATGAAATAATAGGTGATGCCGGGATCCTGACACATCCGGAAGATATAGACCGCTATGCAACTGACCTGGAAATTGCAGCCAGAACCAATTACCGCAACATCCCGTATAACCAAGCTTTAAAATTCAGTTGGAATAAAATTGCAGAAAAGTATCTTGATCTTATAAAACTCATCTTGACACAAAAAGGCTAAGCCAATAAATGAATCCACTTATTTCAATTATTATTCCTGCCTATAACGAAGAAGACCTCATCGCAGAATGCCTTGAGTCGATCAAAAGCCAAAGTTACAAGAATCTTGAGGTAATCGTAGTTGATGACGGCTCAAGGGACAGGACACTCGAAATTGCAAAAGGATTAAAGGTTAAAACCATGAGCCAGTACCACAAAGGACCCGGTTCGGCTCGCAACTTAGCAGCATCACATGCTAAAGGAAAAATATTAGTTTTTGTGGATGCCGATATGACCTTTGACAAAAATTTTATAAGGGATTTAGTAGCACCGATTTTAAAAGGTGACACAATCGGTACTTTTTCAAAGAACGAAATGAACAAAAACACCAAAAATGTTTGGTCTGCCTGCTGGAACATAAACAGAAATTTGCCTCCGGACAGGCTCATCCCGCCTGATTATCCAAGCGCAGCGCCTGTATTTAGGGCAATATTAAAAACTCAATTTGACAGTGTTGGGGGCTTTAGCACAAACGGTGAGTACACGGACGATTGGTCCCTCGCAAGAAAACTTGGGACAAAATCAACACTTGCCAAAGGAGCAGTTTACTATCACGTAAACCCATCTACCCCAAGAGAGGTTTGGAAGCAAGCCAGATGGATTGGCAAGAGCGAATTTATCTCAGGTTCACCCATCCGGAAAATAAGGTCATTATTTTTTTACAGCTTTCCAGTATCACTTACCATTGGAATTTACAAATCGACAGCGTCAGGCAACCTTTCATTTATAATGTTCAAGCTCATATATGACCTTGCGGTTTGGGTTTCAGTCGTAATGGCCCTTTTTGGTGAAAAGAAGGCTAAATAACAATGATTATATTAATAATGCTGGCTGGTTTAATTTTAAGGCTTGTTGATTTAAACCAAAGCTTATGGCTGGATGAGGCAATCAATGCAGTTTTTGTCAGGTCACTTGATTTAAAATCATTAATTTTTAATTATTCTCTTTCGGATTTCCATCCTCCTTTTTACCATATATTAATGAAGGGCTGGATCACGCTTTTTGGTTCATCCGAAATTGCCCTCAGGCTGCCATCGGTTATTTTGGGTGTAGCTTCAATTTACGTTATATATAAAATGGGCAAGAAGCTTTTTGAC
>CAZEDQ010000003.1:15969-28533 GCA_964511055.1 uncultured Gammaproteobacteria bacterium | reverse complement strand
ACGAAAAAACAGCACTTGTTGCATCTACACTTCTGGCAACGGCCCCTCTGCATATCTTCTATTCTCAAGAAGCAAGAATGTATATGCTGGCTTCATTTTTTGCCCTTGTTTCCGTTTATTTTTTTATCGCCGTTTTAAAGGAAGATAAACTCAAAAATTGGGTGGGTTTTATAATTTCGACTTCTCTCTTGCTTTACAGTGATTACCTCCCATATCTAATGATCCCGGCATACCTGGTTTACTTATTCCTTTATAGAAAGAGTATTAAAAAACCAACAATGAGGTCATTTGTGCCGGCTTTTTTATTGATAGCTTTAATAATTTTGCCTTGGTTTTTAATTTTCCCAAAACAGCTTGCAACCGGTCTTTCTGCGGCTAACCTGTCACCTGCTTGGGCGCAAGTAGTGGGAACACCAAGCCTTAATACCTTGCTAATAACTTTTGTCAAATTTACAATCGGCAGAATTTCAAATGACAATAATACCCTTTATGCCCTAATGTTTGCCCCAATTGGGGTTTTTGTTTCTATTTTGTTTATCCTTTCAACCTTTCGAATGTCAAAAATTAGGTCATTTTTGTATTTTTGGTTTTTTGTACCTATTTTATTGGCTTTTACTGCAGCCTTTTTTATTCCTATATTTTCTTATTTTCGTATGTTGTTTGTGTTTGGTGCCTTTTATCTAATTTGGGCAGCTGCGATAAATACGGTCAACTGGACATTGCCGACAAGGATTCTACTGATAATGGCTCTGGTCATAAATCTTGGGTCTACTGTTATTTATCTTATGAACCCCAAATTCCAGAGGGAAAATTGGAAAAAGGCAAGCACCTATGTTCTTGGCAATGCAGATAAAAATTCTATTGTGCTTTTTGAATCAACATATACCCTGGCGCCATTCGACTATTATAATAATGGGAAAGTTGAGACGGCAGGAGCATTAGATAGCTTCAGCCCCTCGCAAGACAAAGTCAGACAAAACGTAGGGCTTTACACGCAAGGTAAAAATAAAGTGTTTTTATTCCAATATCTCTCGCCAATAACCGACCCGCAAGGATTACTTTTTGAAGAGCTAACCAGGGCAGGGTTTACCAATACAAAAACACAGGACATAAATGGTGTAGGGTTTATTTACGAATTTGCAAAAAATGAGTAAACATGCATCATATCTATGAATTCAAAAAATAGCGGCCTAATCAGGAATTTTTTTAATAAGTTCTTCTGGAAACAGCATCCGGAAGCTGCCTTAAGGTATTTACCAATCGTCTCACAAATCAAAAAAGCAAAACTGGCGGATTCTAAAATATTGGAAATCGGGTCAGGCTCACTAGGGGTTATCCCTTACCTAAAAAGGCAGATCGACGCAATTGATGTTGATTTTACGGGTCCGCAAACGGATTTATTGAATAAATTTAAAGGCAATGCATACGACCTTCCATTTAGGAAAAACGCATATGATGTCACTATCTCGGCTGATGTTCTAGAGCATATTGAGCCTCATCTTAGGGAAAAAGCTGTCTGCGAAATGATAAGGGTTACAAAGCAGCTGGCAA
Source organism: uncultured Gammaproteobacteria bacterium (assembly GCA_964511055.1). Classification (GTDB taxonomy): domain Bacteria; phylum Patescibacteriota; class Microgenomatia; order Curtissbacterales; family GWA2-41-24; genus JAKAJD01. Next base: position 26,982 of record CAZEDQ010000003.1, on the reverse strand, counting down.
TTATTGTTGTTCCCAGCGGTGAAGCATCGCAAGAACAGGATAAAAATTTCCAAAAACGGTGGAACCGTATATTTAAAGAGAAAAACCAGTTTCTCGAGGAACATGTCAAATATGGCCTTCCTACCACAGAGGAGATTTTGGTTTATATAGACAGATCATTAAGGAAGCTTGGCAAAAAAGCCACAACCAAATCATTCACGAACCTAAATTTAATAGTCCGAAATATATTAATGACCACCTGGATAACAAAAAATAAATTCAAATATTACCTTTACTTAAAAGGTTTCTTACTTTTGGTACCCATCTTAAGATTTTGCAACTTTGGAAAAACTTACAGGCGTGTATTTGTGATAGAATTTGGATCGTCCAAATAGCATGAAAATTGCAATCGATATTTCGCAAATAGTCTACGGAACTGGCGTTTCGCGTTATAGTGAAAATTTGGTTAAAAGTCTTCTGGATTTGGACGACAAAAACCAGTATATCCTTTTTGCGTCCTCACTAAGAAGTTATGGCAGGCTGCAGAGTTTTAAGGAAGATTTAGCTAGTTACCCAAACGTCGAATTTAAATTTTCCAAGTTTCCCCCGACAATTTTGGAATTTCTCTGGAACCGCCTCCATATCTACCCGATAGACAAAATAATAGGTCCGGTTGATATCTTCCATTCGTCAGATTGGCTTGAGCCCCCGGTTTCCTCAAAAACCACCAAAAAAGTAACAACTGTCCATGATATGGTTTCTTACTTGTTCCCATCTTCCCTTCACCCAAAAATCATCGCAAACCAAAAGAGAAAACTGGCACATGTTAAAAAGGAATCAGATGCTATAATCGCCGATTCCAAAACTACCAAAGACGACGTTGTGAAATTTCTGGAAATTCCCGAAGAGAAGGTAACTGTTATCCCGCTTGCCGCATCAGACAATTTTAATCCGCAAGACGATGAAGTTGTCGAAAACACTCTTGCTAAATATAAGATAAAAAAACCGTATGTTCTTTCTGTTGCAACCCAGGAGCCGAGAAAAAATCTCCAAAAATTGCTCGATGCCTTCGAAGAAGTATTAAAGGAAAAACCGGATGCACACTTGGTTCTTACCGGGAAGTACGGTTGGGGTGGGGGAATGCGATCTCCCGGCAACGTAATTTGGACTAACTACGTATCCGAAGAAGATCTGGTTTCTCTATATTCCGGGTGCCAAGTATTTATTTATCCCTCCCTCTATGAAGGATTCGGGCTACCCATTTTAGAAGCGATGGCTTGCGGCGCCCCTGTTATTGCCTCCAATAACTCCTCGATGGAGGAAGTTGGAAAAGACGCTGCGATACTTATCGATCCCAGAAATGAAAAACAAATCGCAAAAGCTATTGAATTTGTACTCAATCTAAACCCGGAAGATTACCAAAAAATGGTTAATGCAAGCCTTGATCGTGCCAAAGAGTATTCATGGGAAAAAACTGCCGCAGAAACTCTCAAAGTATATGAAAGGCTAAACGGGGAAAATGAAGATAGGTCTTGATGGCAATGAAGCAAATGTTAAAAATAGGGTAGGGTCAGGTGTTTATGCTTCTGAACTTTTAAAAGAATTTGCAAAAAATAAAGACCACACTTTCAAAGTTTACTTAAAAGAAAAACCACGCGACGATTTACCCAAAGAAACGGTAAATTTTAAATATCTTGTCTTTGGACCCAAAAAATTTTGGACGCGAATTGCCCTTCCTGCAAAGCTCGCATTCGGGCCAAAGCTGGACGTTTTTTTCTCAATGGGCCACTATGGCCCGCTTTTTTCCAAGGTACCTTACGTTGTGACAATATTCGACCTGTCTTATTTGCATTTCCCCGAGCTCTTTAAAAAAGACGACCTTTATCAGCTTACCGATTGGTCGAAACGCTCAATTTTAAAATCCAAACATATTTTTGCAATCTCCCAATCAACAAAAGAGGACATCATCAAAAACTACCGGGTTGATCCTTCAAAAATAACCGTCACCTACATGGGATACGACCCGAGATTTAAAAAACAGCCTGAACACCAGATCAAAAATGTCAAAAATAAATACGGCATAAAGGGGGATTACATAATTTTTGTCGGCACACTCCAGCCGCGCAAAAACATTGAACGTCTAATCGAAGCATATAGTCAGTTAACCAGAAACCAGAAACCAGAAACCAGAAACTTATCACTAATCATCGTCGGTAGAAAGGGCTGGCTTTACGATTCGATTTTTGAAAAAGTGAAAAATTTGGGGTTGGAATCAAAAGTCATCTTTTGCGATTTTGTCCCAGATTCAGACCTCCCGGCACTTACTTCAGGCGCAAAAGTCTATGTTTTACCCTCTTTATGGGAAGGTTTCGGAATTCCGGTTGTGGAAGCTCAGGCGTGCGGTGTTCCTGTGGTTGTATCAAACACATCATCGTTGCCCGAAGTAGTAGGGGAAAGCGGCATACTTGTCGATCCGCTAAACACAAAATCAATAGCAGACGGCATTGAAAGCCTTATCTCAAGCCCAAAACTGGCATCAAATCTTTCCGAAAAAGGATTAGAAAATGCTAAACGTTTTTCCTGGCAAAAATGCGCCGAAGAAACCTTAAAAGTTTTAGAAAAAGATTGACATGAACAGGTTAACAATAATATATTCTTAACATGGTAATCGAAGCCAAAGCGGGTTTGTTGCAAACAGTAGCGATTCAAAAAAGTATTAAACCAGTTCTGACCGGTGAAAGGGCATGGGTCCATTTAACGGAAAGCCGTTTGCTTAGTGTTGCCTCTAGTAATGGTGACACGAGAGTTGAAGCGGTTTCCGCCCAAAAAGGTGAAGAAACAATTTTGTATGAAGAGACAAGAATGAGCCATGGGGTTCTTTTCCTTGAAAGAAAAATTGAAGCGACCGGCGATGCAATCAATAATCCCGACCAGCCATGGAGTGGAAGAATACGTCGAGTAAACCCATAATAATCATCGAATTTCTCCAAAATACTATCCTATAGTTACGAATGCAATGAGAAAATATATCAGAGGAGCGCCATTGGCATGACTGAAAGGTGCCAAGGCGACCTGCTGATATAGTATATAAAAAGCGAATTCTGATATCATTAGGTAGTGAAAGACCGAATGGGTAAAGAGCTATCAAATGCCGAAGTGCTGTCAAAAGGCCTAAACCGCATTAAATGGATATGGCTCGATCTTGTGCTTTTTAAACTCAATTTTGTCTCCCATTTCGTCCCTTTCCACTCAATCCGTAAATTTTATTTCCGCCTTTTTGGAGTCAAAATCGGCAAAAATTCGTTTATCCATATGCGCACCCGTTTTTTCTATCCTGCAGGCATCACAATAGGAGAGGGGACAATTATTGGCGACGCTTGCTTTTTGGACGGCCGCAAATCTCTTAAAATCGGCAACAATGTAGACATCGCAACCGGCGTCATGATCTACAACAGCGAGCACGATGTCCATTCGGAGGATTTCAAACCGATCGAGGAACCGGTCGAAATAGGGGACTACGTCTTTATCGGCCCCAGGGCCATAATCCTTCCAGGTGTTAAAATAGGCCGCGGTGCCGTAGTTGCCGCCGGCGCGGTAGTCACATCAGACGTCAAAGATTTCGAAATAGTCGGTGGTGTCCCGGCAAAAGTAATAGGGGAGCGCAAAAACAAAAACCCACACTATAAACTCGGCCGCGCAAGATTGTTCCAGTAAAAATGGACTTGTCTGTTATCATCGTCAACTGGAACACAAAAAAACTGCTCGAAGATTGTCTTAGTTCCATTTTTAAGCACACAAAAGGAATAAATTTTGAAGTAATTGTTGTGGATAACGCATCCACCGATGGCAGCCCCCAAATGGTTAAAACTAAGTTCCCTGAAGTTGTTTTAATCCAAAACAAAGATAACCTGGGCTTTACAAAAGCAAATAACCAGGGAATAAAAGCAGCAAAAGGGGACTATATCGCGCTTTTAAACTCGGACACATACCTTATTGAAAACGCCTTCAAAAAACTGAAGGACACGGCAAAATCAAAAAATAACAAAGCAGTCTTGGCTCCCCTGCTTCTAAACGAAGACCGCTCAATCCAGCAGTCTGTAGGTTTTTTCCCCGACCTCCCGCAGGTTTTTTTCTGGATGAGTTTTTTGGACGATCTGCCCTTTGGCCAATTTTTAAAACCTTACCATGTCGACCACGATAGTTTTTATAAACAGGAAAGGGAAGTAGACTGGTTAACCGGCGCCGCAATTTTTCTCCCAAAAGAAGTAATAGACAAGGCAGGCAACTTAAACGAAGAAATATTTATGTACGGGGAAGACGTTGAATGGTGTTTTAGGATAAAAAAAGCGGGTTACAAAATTTTTCTCTATCCTGAAGCACAAATTGTCCACATTGGCAGGGGATCATCTAAAAAAATTCCCACAAAAGCTTTTATCGGTGAATACGAAGGTGTCAAGTTTTTCTATCGCAAATACAGAAGTGCTTTCGCTTTGCAAATTGCCCGCCTCTTCCTTAAAATAGGAGCATTACTACGCATTTTTATTTTTTCAGTTTTAGGCAGAAAGGAGCTTGCAAAAAGCTATGTCGAAGCTTTTAAAGTGGCTTAAACCGAGTTTAACTTGGCTTGATGATCATATTCTGGAATACCTTTCCCTTGCACTTTTGGTTTTTATTCCGCTTTACCCCAAAATTCCGCTTGCCGATCTTATACCGGGTTACATTGTCCGCCTTAGGCTAGACGACCTCTTAGTAGCGTTTGCCTTCGGCATTTGGGTAATTTGGCTCTTGAGAAAGAAGGTTACGCTCAAGGAAAATCCGCTTTTTGTGCCGATGGCAATCTACATTGTGATAGGCTTTATATCATCGCTTTCCGCAATTTTTATTACTCACACCGTACCCATGCAACCTATTCATGTTGCAAAATTATTTTTTAACTACGCACGAAGAATCGAATATTTTTCCGTATTTTTCGTATTTTTCTCATCAATAAAATCCCTTGGGCAAATTAAAAAGTACGTATATGTTGCAGCAATTGTTTTATTCTTAGTTTCCATTTACGGCTTTGGCCAAAGGTATCTTTATTGGCCGGCTTTTTCCACGATGAATAGGGAATTTTCCAAGGGTATTACCCTGTACCTCACCCCCCACGCAAGGGTCCTGTCTACTTTTGGGGGCCATTATGATCTTGCCGCCTATCTGATGATAATTCTGACACTCTTTATACCCTTGGTTTTTGTCATCAAAAAGTTGTGGGTGAAATTTGCCCTTGGCGTGGTTTCGTTCGCGGGCTTTTGGCTTTTGATTTTAACCGTTTCCCGGACATCGTTTCTCGCCTATCTTTTTTCCATAACCGTTGTCTTTTTTATACTTGCTGCCAAGAAGGGATGGAAATGGTCCTTTGTACACTGGTTTGTAGTCATGTTTATTTCCCTTACCATTATGCTTTCCTTTGGCGATCTGTCCCAAAGGTTTGCTCATGTCCTAAAACTTGACGCAATAAAAAGCACTCTTGTGAGCCCAATTGTAAAACAGGCCCCTTCCGGTAAAAACGTGGCATTTCTGGATGTTGGATCAAGTTCGGATATTCCCCCATCGCCCAAAAAACCGGGAGCAACAAGTGCACCCGCAACCCCTTCTGATGTCTATAAAAACATACCTCTTTACGGAACTGGCTCCGGTACAGTTGCCGCCATTCCCCGTGTATATTCCCAAAATGCTGTTCAGTATGACCTTTCAACAGGAATTCGCCTTGACTACACATGGCCTCACGCAATAGCCGGCTTTGCAACAAATCCGCTTTTGGGTTCCGGATACTCGACTCTTCAAAAAGAAAATGTTGAAGTTTTCACCGAAGCCGAATCGACCGATAATGATTTTCTGAGGGCACTGGGTGAAACGGGTTTGTTGGGGTTCTTAGCGTTTTATTCCATAGTCGCAGCTGTTTGCTTTTATGCCCTGAAAGGCTTTACAAAAATCAATGACATTTTCTATGCAACTATTGTCGCAGGGCTCGCATCGGCAACAGCAGGCCTGCTATTGAATGCAGTTTTAATAGACGTTTTTGAAGCCTCAAAAGTTGCTTACATCTTTTGGATAATGGCTGCAATTGTACTTGCAACCGTAAAATTGGCTGCAAAGCAAACCAAAACGTGAAGAAACTTGAAATACTTCTACTCAGCCTTGTAGTTTTAATTGCTTTTGGCGCAAGGATTTACAAAATCAACAGGCCAATTGCCGATTGGCATTCTTGGCGTCAGGCCGATACGGCAGCAGTTGCGCGCAATTTCACAAAAGAAGGCTTCAATCCTCTTATTCCTACCTACGATGATATGTCCTCCCAAACTAATACACTGGATAATCCTAATCGTTATCGCTTTGTTGAGTTCCCCATCTACAACAGTATAATTGCGGCGGTATGGGCTGTTACCGGCATTAATGTCACTTACGCGCGGATTGTTACCGTAATTATCTCGCTTGTCTCAACTGTCACCCTTTATTTTCTAGTCAGAAAATTTTCCGGCATAACCGTGGCAATGCTTTCGGCTTTTTTCTTCGCCACAATTCCATATAATGTTTTTTATTCATCGACTATTCTTCCTGCACCGCTTATGGTTTTTGCAGTCCTTTTAATGTACCTTTCATTTACAAATTGGCTCGAAAAAGAAAAAAGTCTCCTTTGGGCAGGCCTCACAATTATTGCAGCCAACGTAGCAATTCTTGTCTGGCCGATAGCCCTTTTCTTCACGTTGCCTATAATCTATTTAGCCCTCCAGAAATACGGCTTCTCCGCTATCAAAAAGCTTAACCTTTGGGTTTTTGCAATAGCTGCTCTGGCGCCATTTTTTGCATGGAGGTTTTGGATGACTAAATTCCCTTCGGGTATCCCAAATTGGCAGTTTTTAATAAACGAAGGAAACATCCGCTTTAAAGGCGCATTTTTTCGCTGGCTTATTAGTGAGCGTCTGGGCAACATAATTTTGACAGTAGGCGGATTTGCTCTATTTATTCTGGGTTTAGTGAGAAAGCCGGAAGCGAAAGAAAAATACTTCTATTACAGCTGGCTTGCTTCAGTTGCCCTTTATTTTATTGTTTTTGCATCAGGAAATGTCAGGCATGATTATTATCAGGTCCCAATAGTCCCGATATTTGCTGTCTTTATGGCTCTCGGTGTAAAGTTTTTGATAGACAAGCCAAATGAGTATTTCAACAAGTATGTCGGTATCCTGACGGCTTTGGCATTAATACTTTTTATGTACGCCTTCGGTTTTTACCAGATTCAGGGTTATTATTGGATAAACAGGCCCCAGATTGTTGAAGCTGGGCAGGCGGCAGACCGTATTTTGCCCAAAAACGCAACTGTTATTGCCCCATACAACGGTGATACGGCGTTTCTTTATCAAACGAATAGGCACGGATACCCGATTGTAGACAGGCCACTTGAAGACTTTGTTAAAAACGGTACCCAATATTTAATTTCAGTAGATGTAAACGATGCAGGTATACAAAACTTGGCCAAAAATTGCCGGGTACTTAAAGAAACCCCGGACTACCTAATTATCCAGCTTAGCCTGGATTGCATTGGTAAGTAACAATGAAAGTTTTGATGATCACCCCTTACTTGCCTTTCCCCCTGGTCTCCGGCGGCCAAATCCGAACATACAACCTCCTCAAGAATTTATCAAAAAAACACGAAATAACCCTGGCATCGTTTATCCGTGACCCTTCGGAAGAAAATTATCTCAAAGAGTTAAAACCTTACTGCAAAAAGGTTATTCTTTTTGCAAGGAGAAAAGCCTGGTCGCCTCTGAATATTTTACTTTCGGCAGTAACCCCTTATCCTTTTTTGGTTAGTATCTACTATGGAATTTCCGTCAAAAAACAAATTCAAAGCGAGCTTAAAAGTCAGGATTACGACCTGATCCACGCAGAAACTTTCTATGTAATGCCCAATATCCCCAAGACCGGCGTCCCGATACTTTTGGTCGAACAGGTTATTGAATATCTTGTTTATCAAAGGTTTGTAGAAAGCTTGCCAAAATTTGCCATTTTTCTAAAATTGCCTCTTATGTTTGATGTCGCAAAAATAAAAATTTGGGAAAGAACGTATTGGAAAAAAGCCAAAAGGCTTGCCGCCATGTCCGAAGAAGATAGAAGGTTCATTTTAAATTTCGATAAAAACCTTGAGGTTGATGTTGTCGCAAACGGGGTAGATATAGATTTTTTTGCTAAAACAAAAAGAATAAAAACAAAAGCGCCTACAGTTCTTTTTGTCGGCAACTTTAAATGGCTCCCAAACAGGGACGCCACCAAGTTTTTGGTCGAAGAAATATGGCCCAAAATCAAAAGCCAAATACCCGAAGCAAAACTTTGGATTGTCGGACGCAATCCACCCAAAGACATACTTGCCTATACTTCTTCTGATATCAATGTCGATGCCAACGTTGAAGATATCAGGACGGCTTATGGGTCGGCAGACGTTTTGCTTGCCCCAATCAGAAACGGCCGGGGTACTAAATATAAAATACTTGAAGCTATGGCAACAAAAACGCCCATTGTCGGAACAAGGCTTGCAATAGAAGGTATTAATATCACAAGTGGCAGGGAAGCTTTCGTTGCCTCAAGTGCCCAGGAGTTGGCGGAAAAAACCGTTAATGTCCTAAAAAATCCAATGGTTGGTGCAAAACTAGCCCAAAATGCCTACTCTCTTGTTGCCGATGATTATAATTGGCGCAAGATTTCAAATAAGCTTGACGAAGTTTACAGAAAAGTAGGTACGAATTAATGCGTCTTTCAATAGTCATCGTTTCCTACAACACCAAAGAGCTTTTGGAAGATTGTTTAAACTCAATTAAAAAAGCTGCAGAAAAAATAGAGACAGAAACATTTGTAGTTGACAACAACTCCGAAGACGGCACACAAGTATCTGTCAGAAAAAACTTCCCCTGGGTCAAGCTGATTGCCAACCGCAAAAACCTTGGTTTTTCAAAAGCCAATAACATTGCCCTCAAAATTGCCAAAGGCGAGTATTTACTGGTTCTCAATCCCGATACGGTAATGGAAGGTGACACGCTTTTGAAAATGCTGGAGTTTATGGACGATAATCCGAAATATCAAATGGCAACCTGCAAGGTCGAGCTGGAGAGCGGAAAGCTGGATCTGGATGCCAGGCGCCGCTTCCCAACCCCTTGGAGATCTTTTTGCCATTTCTCGTACTTGTCAAAAATATTCAAAAACGTCAGTTTCTTTAGCGAATATTACATGGACGATATTCCCGAAGATCGGCAGCATGAGGTAGATGCCTGTGCGGGAGCCTTTATGTTTATAAGATCAAGTGCCCTCAAAAAAGTAGGGTTTTTCGACGAGGATTTCTTTTTCTACGGTGAGGACCTGGATCTTTGCTACCGATTTTGGCAGAATGGCTACAAAATTGTCTATACACCAATAACCAAGATCACTCACTACAAAGGTGCATCATCCGGCATCAAAAAGCACTCCAAACACCTTTCAAAAATCACAAGCGAGTCAAAAGTAAAAGCGATCAAAGAATCAACCCGCGCTATGGAACTTTTCTATAAAAAACATTATCAAAGAAAGTACCCGTTTTTTATAACTAAATCTGTGATTCTGGCTATCAATGCATTAACAGTACTTAGGCTTTTAAAAAAATGAAGATTGGAATAGATGCCCGCTTTGTTGGTCCGGAAGGTACGGGCCTTGGTAAATACACCGAAAAGCTCATCGAAAATTTACAAAGGATTGATGCCAACAATAACTACGTTATATTTCTCCGTGAAGCCAATTGGTCTTATCTCAAGCTGACCTCAAAAAACTTTGAAAAAAAATTAGCAGATATCCCCTGGTATTCTCCTCAGGAGCAATTTAAAATGCCTGCAATTTACAATTCGCAAAACCTCAATCTCTTGCATGTCCCGCATTTTAATGTCCCCATACTTTACCGAAAAAAATTTGTTGTTACAATCCATGATTTAATCCACCACCATTTTTCGCAGGAATCAACAACGACCAAAAATCCAATCGTTTTTAAATTTAAAAGGGCAGGTTACAAAATTACCATCACAAACGCGGTTAAAAGGTCCCAAAAAATAATTGTGCCTTCAAAATTTGTCAAAGATGAGGTTGCCAGCAATTTTAAAGTTGACCCCCGAAAAATTGTGGTTACTTACGAAGCGGCCGAAGAAGAATATTTTCAAAATGTCAAACGTCAAATGTCAAAAGTCAAACGTCAAATACTCTATGTCGGCAATGCTTACCCGCACAAAAACTTAGGGAAATTACTTGATGCCATGAGGTTTTTGGACGAAAGACTGATGATTGTAAGCCCCAGAAATATCTTTTCAAAAAGGTTAGAAACTGAGGTAAAAAGTCGAAACCTCGATGCCAGAGTAAAAATAATCGGCTACCAAGAGCCTGCAGAACTTGCCAAAATTTTAAAAGCCGGCAAAGCTTATGTATTCCCTTCACTTTCAGAGGGCTTCGGAATTCCGGGCTTAAATGCCATGGCGGCCGGCGTACCGGTTGTTTGCTCAGACATCCCAACTCTCAAAGAAGTATACAATGATGCGGCAGTGTATTTTGACCCCAAAGACCCGGCCGATATTGCCCGGAAAATAAAATCGGTTGTAAACTCTCCAAAAAAAATCCAACAACTGGCCGAAAAAGGTCAGCACCAGACCAAAAAGTACTCCTGGCTCAAAATGGCCCACCAAACCCTCGCGGTTTATAAATCAGCTTAAGACTCCCAAGCTGCAGGTTTCTTGAAGTATTTACTCAAAACGTATAACATCTCTCAACGTGGAGAAGGAAACATTAATTGCCAAAAATATTACCAGGGAAGGGCCTGGCCTTATAGAAGAAATTTTAGGTGAAAGAGGTTTTCCCTATCAAATTATTGACCTTTCACGGGGTGAGGGATTTCCGCCTCCGGACTCATTTGATATCCTGATCGTTCTTGGCGGCCCGGATAGCGCAAACGACCAAACGCCAAAAATGGAAAAGGAGCTGGAAGCAATAAGA
>CAZEDQ010000003.1:0-15959 GCA_964511055.1 uncultured Gammaproteobacteria bacterium | reverse complement strand
AGGGGCAATAGAATCCGGTAAACCTTATCTTGGGATCTGTCTTGGCCTGCAGACTATGGTTAAGGCAATGGGCGAGAAAGTGGTTAAAGGCACAGTTCGCGAAATCGGTTTTCGAAACCAGTCGGGCGCTTTCAACACTGTAAGCCTTACCAAAGAAGGCCAAAAAGACCCTCTGTTTTCCGGCCTCGGTGACAGCTTTAAAGTCTTCCACCTGCATGGTGAAACCGTCAATTCAACTTCCCAAATGCGGCTTTTAGGGAAAGGCCGCGATGTACCAAACCAAATAGTCAAAATCGGGCCAAATGCTTATGGTATCCAATGCCATTTTGAACTAACCCCTGAAATGCTCGAAACCTGGCTTAGCGAGGATGATGACCTACAAAGTGCAGACCAAACAGGAATCAGAAAAGATTTCCGGTTGGTGCAGGAAGAATACACACGAGCCGGAAAGAAAATCATTGGCAACTTTCTGGACATCGCATCAGGCGCGCTTCAATAGACTCATGGAAAAACACCCGGTACTCTTAGGTACTGGAATATATTTTTGTCACCGGATTTTACAGTGCTAAAAAGCGGGTTGTCTGAATAAAAAAAAGTATCAACAATGACCGTCTTGGCAGGCAAATTTTTAAAGTAATTGCGGTCGAAGCCTTGTTCTGTTGAAAGAAAGTAAGCGTTGTCGATATTTTTGGCCGGCAGACCATAGTAGTTTGTTGGTGAAAGTGTGGTTTTTTGCAATAGAGCTGGCGATACGATCTGATCAAAGGCGTAATAATTCAACATCACATTGTAAGCATCGGTAAAAACAATATTTTGAGTTTTCTGCTCATTTGCAAATTCTATTGCTGCCCTCTGGTTTTTGCCCCATAAATCACCATACTCAATATCATATTTTGTGAATAAATACTCAACCTTATTTCCGGAGCTTATAAGAAAGATTATTGCTGACACAAGAACGAATGACCTAAAAACTATTTTCCTCCCAGATATTTTTAAAAGTAGCTCTACCCCTAAAGCGGCAATGAAAATAAACGCTAAAATCATAGGACTATTTCGAACAGATTGTTGCCCTGCGCCGGCAATCGCTGTTGGCATAGGTGAGAATATTAAAATGCTGCCAATAATAAACTTGACAGCTCTGTTTTGCTTAAAAAAACCTACCAACCCAAGTAAGACATATGGAAGCATTACTAGCGGTAATATTCCTGTCCCCCAAGGGTTATTAAGCCTGTAATAGTCTCCATTTATAAATAAAAAGTTCAGAGAAAAAGACCTGAAATATTCCCGGATAACCATAAAAACGTTGTTGTTTACTAGCTCTGCCACTCTAAAATTCGTGTTGTATTTTGAATATGAAACGGCGCTTACTAAAATGGCCCCGGCCCAAATTAAAATTACACCCAGAAGTAAACTTTTTTGTTTTGAAAAATTCTTAAACTCAAAAATACACAGTTCTAAAAATATAACCGGTGCAAGCAGCTTATATCCGTAATGGGCTTGCGTAGATGCTGCCAACAATAGTGTCCCTAAAATATAAAACCTATTGTCCTTTTTCCCTTTTATAAAAAAGTAAGTGCCCGAAAGTAAAAACGCCAGCCCAAAGATGGCCAAAAACGAGACACGGGTTAAATGAATATGCCATGGTAAAAAGGCAAGCATAAAAGTTGCAGCCAAAGCCAGTATTTTGCGGGATTTTCCTGCCACCTCCTTTATCAAAAAGTAAAGGACAACAAGGCTTCCAATCCCCGCAAGCGCAGCCGGCAGCCTGACAACCCATGCAGAGAGGCCAAATATGGCCAAAAATGGAAGGAGCGTATAAGGATAAAGCGGGGGGTAATAACCGCTCGACTGAAAAGCCAAAGGCATAAAATGCCCATAAATATCCTTTCCGGTCATAAGGATGCTGTATGCATCAAGCCCGTACAATACTTCGTCAAAATAAAGGCCCGGCGAGTGCCCCAAGCTTACAAGTCTTAAAACTGCGCCAAAGAAGATAATCGAAGCGACCAAATATAGGTTTGTATTGTCACTACCAAGTTTTGGCAATTTCAATTTCTTACCCACAAACAGAGTATATCAAACGACTCTCCGGAGAGATTTCTATGTATTTTGAAATTTTAAACGAAGGTTAGCGCAACACCGGTTTTGTTTGCACGGCCGGTCCTGCCAATCCTGTGGATATAGTCGTCGTAAGAAGCCGGTAAATCGTAGTTAATAACATGGCTGACGTCTTCTATATCGAGTCCTCGGGATGCAACGTCGGTGGCCAGAAGCACCTTAATCTGGTTCTTTTTAAACTGGTCCAAAATCCGCTGCCTTTGGCCCTGCCGCTTGTTGCCGTGGATGGCGCCCGCCTTAAAACCTCTGTGCTCAAGCTCGTCTGCAAGTTTTTGAATCCCGCGCTTAGTCCTTCCAAAGACAAGCACCTTATCAAAACCGTCCTGGATCAATAAATCGTGAAGCTGGTCTATTTTTTTGCTGCGGTCGATAACTTTAATAACATCCTGTTTAATATTGACTGCAGTATCCTGGACCTTAACCGAAATTGTTACCGGGTCTTTTACAAAAGACTCCAGAATTTCCCTTACCTTGCCGGAGATGGTTGCCGAGAAAAAAAGTGACTGGCGGATTCTTGGAAGCAGCGAAATAAAATATTTAATCTCACCGATAAAACCGATATCAACCATCCGGTCTGCTTCGTCCAAAACAACATTATTAAATCTTGAAAGGTCCAGAGTGCGTCTTTGGATATGGTCTTTTAACCTACCCGGTGTTCCGATTACAAAATTAGGATTTCTAAATAACTGCTGCTTTTGCCTTTCCATGTTGGCGCCTCCTATCAACAGGACACTCCAGACATTTAACCCAAAGGCAAAATCACGAAGTTCATCGGAAATCTGCTGTGCGAGTTCACGGGTTGGGGTAATAATCAAAACCCTCTCATTTCTATTTTTGAGGACTTTATCTATTAGCGGGACAAGAAAAGCCGCAGTTTTACCGGTTCCGGTATTTGCAATTCCTATAACGTCATGCCCTGCAAGAATTTCCCCGATTGCCTGGTCCTGGATTGGCGTAGGAACAATGTAGTTTTTTTTGGCAATATTTCGCTTAATCTCCACAGAAACCGCAAAGTCCTCAAACTTATTTTTGGAAATGTAGTCAACAGGAGCGTCAATTGTTTCGGAACCGGCACGAGTCCGGCCGGCGCTTATTGCCCATAGAACGTCCTGGTTTGTATTTTGTGGGTGGGAAAATTTTCTGTTGTAGCTCGCCCTTGGCCTGAATCTTTGTCGCATAGAATTTAAAAAAATAAATCTACTTAATTTGTAGGTTATTTGTGAATAGGGGAAAAGATACTATCAAAAAACTAACTGGAGAATCTTTATCTTGTCTAATCAAAAATTTTTCAAGTTAAGCAGATCAATTTCTTTAATCTGCAAATACAAGAGACATCATACCATCCAATGAGGACAAAGTCAAACTATAGGTTCAGGGTCAATCTGCATAGCCCTTTGCTTAATTAAGCCAAAAGTAGTACAATTAGCGTGGTTAAAATCTGACCTAACTCTAGATACTCCCGATAATTATTTTCATCGTATCTTTAGCAAATTTGGGTTTAAACTCCAAATATGCCAGCACAAATTAACACCACCTGTATCCGATGCGGCAAAGTCCGTATCTTTTTGAAAAGGTGGAAAGACAAGGAAAACAACAGGGGAAATATGGTTACCCACGTAACTACAGTTTGCCCCGATGAAGCTTGCCAAAAAGAAGTAGACGCAAAATTCCAGGAAATGAGAGACAGAAGAAACCTTGCCGAAGAAAGAAGAAAAAGTAAGCAAAACAAGCCAAAAACCGCAGTAGCCGCAGTCGTCGTCAATTAAATTAATTCTCTTTTTGATATAATCCATTCGTCTCATGAATCGTGTTGTCATCGTTCATTGCTGGGAAGGTTATCCCGATTATTGCTGGTATCCCCAAACAAAAAAAGAATTAGAAAATAAAGGATTTAAGGTTGAAGTTCCCGAAATGCCGGAAACTGAATTACCCAAACTTGCCAAATGGCTGCCCAAACTCCAAGAAGTAGCCGGTAAGCCGGATCGTGACTTATATCTTATCGGACACAGTTCGGGTGTAATTACTATTATCAGATATCTTGAATCATTATCAGCTGATCAAAAAATAGGAGGAGCGGTTTTTGTGGCCGGTTTTACGAATGATTTAGGCTACGAAGAACTAAAAAACTTTTTTGAAAAACCGGTTGATCTGGCAAAGGCAAAAAAAAACTGCAATAAATTTGTTGCCATCCATTCCGACAACGACCCTTATGTCTCATTAGATTTTGGGGATAAATTTCAAAAGGAATTAGGAGCAAAACTCATAATTAAGCACAACATGGGACATTTTTCGGGCCCTGTAGATGATGAGAAAAGCTGCAAAGAACTCCCGGAAGTTGCCGCATCAATTTTAGAACTTAGCAGCCGATTTGCCAAATAATAGAAGCTTCTGTTAAAGGATAAATATCCAAAAAGTAAAACTAATCTATTGATTAATTTTACAGTATTGTGATAAAAACGATATCAATAACTTATTACCCCCTGCCCTTCTTATATGTATAAATTCCTAAAAAATAACTACGAGCTGATTAGCTATTCAATTATCGCGCTTTTTCTCGAGCTTTTAATTATTCGTCTGGTTGGTACCGAAATTCGTATTTTCGCTTATCTCTCGAACCTTGTGCTTCTAGCCACTTTTGTTGGTTTAGGATTGGGCATGCTAACAAAAAGGTACTTGCCTTTGTCTATTTCAGGATTCTTTCTTTTCATTACCAGCGTCATTGTTTCGACAAATTACATAGTAAGGTGGCCAAATCTCGAATTTAAATTATTCACAGGTATAACAGAGCTTCTTGCTCCGCTTTCCGAAAGCTACATTTGGTTTCAGATTGATACTTTCTCCAAATCAGGAATTATTATTGGTCTTTTGCTAATGGCACTGCTTTTTATAATTTTAGTGTTAATATTTGCCCCGATAGGCCAAGCTCTCGGGAAAGCGATTGCAAAAGGCAATAAGCCCATAATGGCCTATTCAATAAACATTGCTGCATCGCTCGTTGGACTTTGGGCTTTTCAGGCATTTTCTACAGTTCGTTTTACTCCTTATTTTGGCATCATTATTGCCCTAACCGCCCTTGTTTGCCTTTCAAAGGACAGAATAGAAAGGTTACTCCTTATCGCAATTCTAATTACTTCAATTGCCTATCTCTCTCCAAAAGTAGAAAGCAAGACTGTTACCTATTGGTCTCCTTACCAAAAACTTACTTTATCGCCTGCGGTTTATCCCCCAAGCGAACTACCCCGCCCTGAAGGCTGGTATTTGGAAGTTAATAATGTTGGCTATATGTCTTTACTTAATTTAGGCAAAATATACAAAAGCGAAGCGGAAAAAACATTAGACGAGGTTTATCCCGAAGGCTGGCCTATCAGTAGAGAATTCTCCGACCATTATTATCTTCCTTATCAAATTAAACCGGATGCAAAAAATGTATTGATAATTGGTGCCGGTGGAGGCAACGACGCCGCAGCTGCCATTCGCGCAAGGGTCCCCCACGTGGATGCAGTTGAAATTGACCCGACCATTATAGAAATTGGTAAGAAATATCACTACGAAAAACCATATAGGGAAGCAAGCGTCAGCGCGATAATCGATGACGGCCGTGCCTACCTCGAAAGGACGGATAAAAAATATGACTTGGTCGTTATGGGGCTGGCGGATTCCCATACCCTATCTTCATCGCTAACCAACGTCCGCTTGGATAACTACCTTTACACCAAGGAGAGCCTTACTAAAATCAAAGATGTATTAACGGATAATGGGGTATTATCCCTCTCTTTTGAAGTAGCCAGACCTTGGATCGGTGACCGTATTCAAAGAAGTATAGAGGATGTTTTTGGCGCCAAACCCAAGGTGTTTGAGGTAAGAAGCGATGGTGTTTACGGTTGGGGTGGAGTCGTTTTTGTCATTTCCAAAAACCCCCAAGTTCTTAATAATATTTTGACAGGTAACGCACCACTTGCCGATTTTATGGCTGCCAATGCAAAAAATTTCAATTCCAATATAAATCCGCTTACAGATGACTGGCCATACCTTTATCTGGATAAGCCGCGTTTACCGGTAATTCATATTTTGGTAGCCCTCATACTTGGAGGTGGTTTATTGTTAGTCGCCAAGAGGCTCGTTGGCCGCGGCTCTCTTAATTGGTCGATGTTTTTCTGGGGTGCAGCCTTTCTCCTTTTTGAATTCCAAAATGTTTCCAAAAGTAGTCTTCTTTTTGGCGCAACCTGGCAAACTAATCTCTTTACGGTTTCTGCAATCCTGATGCTTCTTTTGGGTGCAAACTGGGCAGTTTACAAAAAACTTATCAAGCAAAGAATAGCTTTCTTACTTCTAGTTATTACTATAATTTTTGAAATAATATTTCCTCTTCACCTGTTAAACACTTTTAGTCTCTGGCAAAAAATTATATTCGGCAGTTTTATTCTTAACTTGCCCCTTTTATTTGGGGGAATTATTTTCACAAACCTATTTGCCAAAGCCAAAAATAAAGCAGGAGCCCTCGGTGCAAACTTTTTAGGTGCCGTTTTTGGGGGGTTTGCCGAAATGCTCTCATTCTATTTTGGCATCCACCTTTTATTAGTTTTTGTTTTGGCACTTTATATGGCTGGATATTTACTCGCTACCCGTTCAGCGTCTAAACTGTACTTCAAATAAGCCCAATTTACGCCCAGCATATCTTGTATACTTGAGATTTGCTTAGCTTCCGCATCTTTCCCGCCAAAAAATTTGACAGCTATGAAAATAAGTGTCACGATTAATTTATGACAAATAACACAGCTCCCGAAATATCAAAAGGTTTAGATCAAGTTAAAGCACCAAAGCCAGCGACTGAAAATCCCAGCGACAGATTACACATGCCGACTATGACTGCTGCACTCAGCAGAGCTAGAGAATCATTTTCTAAGTTATTCCCCTCACCCAAAAAAGAAGATGCTCCGAGGGTAATTGATGATGCTGTTAGATCAGGTCATATTGAACCGGTTCAAGCCGAACGGCTAAAAAAGAAATTAATTCAAGGCGAAGAGACAACTTAACCCCTGCAACTTTCCCGCAAAAATCTCAACTTGATTGTTTAGTAATGTTGCTGTACTATTCTCAAAACTTGCCCTAAATTTATGGTAGAAATTCTTGCAGGGCATGGCCGTCAATCTGAGAGCATCAGACAAAGACCCAACAGAATCGCAAACAGATTTCTGCGCTGTAATTATTGGACAGATGTGGCCGCATTTTATGCGGAAGAACTCGGTGACATTTCTCCCAACTCTCTTTTTCAAAGAAAATTTAGTGAATTATCTGCAGTCGAAAAATCCCAGCTACGACAAGAGGTTAGGGATAGATTTGCTCAACTGGTCACGAACGGAATTATTTCCCCGGAAGCTTTAACACGTTCTTGCACCAGGATTCCTCCGGTCAGCCATTGGGTTTCTCCCGAAGAGGAATCTCAAAGAATGGAGGAACCATTTTTCGCATTAACACTAAAAAGGTATATACCTAAAGACTCTGTTATGGCGGATGGTGCCCCGGTAGTTCTTTCTCTGGCTTGTGGTGTCGATGCGGAAGCAAGGGCCATACACAGGCATTTTGCTCCGGAAGGAGAGAAAAATAGTGTTCACGTTGGAATCGATAGAAACAATTCCAACATCGAAAGCGCTAGACGGCTTTATAAAGAGAACCCAGGCTATACCTTCATTGAGGGAGATCTGGATTCGGAAGAGGTTAGAAGGCAATTAGAGGATGTTCACCCTGAATTTGACGTTATCATGATGAGACATTTTCCGGTTCTTCCGGAAGGAGAATTATGGCGTAGAACTTTAAAAAAATATGCAAGGTTTTTGAAATCAGAAGGATTACTTGTGATGACCCTGTATTATCCAGAGGAATTTGAAATTGTAAGTCAAAATGGCTTACCGGACGAATATACAGTTGAAGTCGCAGAAAGAAATAGAGCAAGATCATTCAATAAGCGACTTTTCAATCAAGTCATGATCCATGAAGCTTTTGGGGCTCTGGCATCAGCTTTGTCAGATCAACCACAACAGGAACAGTACGCGGATGTTGTCGAAAATGTTTTTCAGCAAGATCAATTTATAATCCTTGCGAAAAAGAAATAGCTTATCTATTGCTTCCAAAGCTGATCAGTATTTTTTATTCTAAAGAAAATTGCCCCTTATAAACCAGAGTTTTCCGCCAAATGTAAACGTTGATTGCATTTCCAGCTTTTGAGATGTAGAATCCGCAACTATGACTGAACGAGCTGACGGAAATCGGCCAAGTTGGAATCAAATACACGCCGAATTAGCCGGAATAATCAATGGAGTTGTTATCCCCGAACTCGAATTTCCTGAAGAATTCGCGGGTAATGTGCAAAGCCAGGGATCTTATTTGAGGGTCCGTCTCGTTTGGAGGGCCACAGGGGTTGAGCAAGAGGTCCAAAGAGGAAATCCCGTCTCACGTTTACTTAAAAGGGCAACAGATGCCGGAAGTAGAGAAGTGAAGTGGGCAGACGAAAAAGATCTTCTCGATAAAATAAAAGCTCATGTTGTGCAAGGTGGTTTAATAACCCAAAGTGAAGTAAATGCAATTCCAACGGGGGATAAGTTCAGAATCCGAAGAACCCACGGAAATTTACTACTGGCTATTTCTGCAGAAAATACGGCATACAAACGAGAAATTAGAAATAGGCAAGAAGTCGTAGAATCGGTCCTCGGGAAAGAAGCATTCGAAATGGCTGCTGCCTATGACTTGGGTTTGATATTGTCTGATTTGTTTGAAATTTTACCCAAAGAAAAATCCGCTGCAATCCTGCTTTCGTGTGCCGACCCCGAAGTTTCTGAAGAGCTCCTTAGGGGAAAAGGACATCAAGGTTTAGCAGGGGACACTCAACAGCTTGCAACAGTAGCAATTGTTCTCATGCCGAGAGAAGTGCGCCATGAAATTTTTAAAGAAATGGTAAAGATTGACCCAAAATTTGGAGGCAGGGCGGATACATTATTTAGAAATCTTGTTTCTAATTTTTACCAAAGCGGATCAAGTTTTGGCGGGGCAAATATGATTTTAATGAATTTGGCAGGGGAAGAGGGACAGGAAAAAGTAGCTGAATTTGCAGACGATTTTACTCCTTTGGGCGAAATAGTCAGATCGAACCATTAAAGCTTAAGATTTTCCAATCCACTTTTGTATAATAAGGCAATGAAAATTGCCCTCGTACATGATGATTTTTCGCAAAGTGGTGGGGCGGAGAGTTTATTTGCCACAATTGCCGCAATCTATCCGGATGCACCAATTTATACTTCCCTGGTCAATTGGCGCAAGCTACCCGCATCTATTGACAAAAATCGGATCAAGACATCCTTTATGCAAAAAATCCCATTTGCAAACAACTTTTTTAAACTTCTTTTGCCGCTTTACCCGTTGGCTTTTGAAAGTTTTAATTTTGATGAGTATGACGTGGTTATTTCCTCAACCACCCGATTTGCAAAAAGCATAATCACCAAACCAAAAACAGTCCACATTGCCTACGTTAACAGCACACCGCGTTTTTTGTGGAATGACGATACAAAAAGGGAATATTTAAATCCCGTTTTGTCGTTTTTGGCAAAACCTTATTTAAATTGGCTCAAAAGGTGGGACATGGTGGCAGCATCGCGAGTTGATTTTTTTATCGCCAATTCAAAAAATATTCAGGGCAAAATAAAGAATGCCTACAGCAGGGAATCCGAAGTAATCTATCCATATGCCAGCTCCGGCTTTTTTACACCGGCCAAAATCCACAATTGGAAATTAAAAAGCCAAAATTGTTATCTTGTCGTCAGCCGGCTTGTTAAATGGAAAAGAATAGACATTGCAATAGAAGCTGCAAAAGATATCAAAGCCAATCTTGTCATAATCGGTGATGGTCCGGACAAAGGAAGGCTGGAGAGGTTAGCCCGAGGAGGAAAAATCACTTTTGTGGGCAAAGTAACCCGTGAGCTGTTGCGGGATTATTACCGCAACTCTAAAGCTCTAGTTGTGACACAAGATGAAGACTTTGGTATTGCGGCTGTTGAGGCACAGGCCTGTGGAAGGCCCGTTATTGCTTATGAAAAAGGAGGGGCAGCCGAGGTCGTTGTTTCCGGCAAAACGGGCGTCTTTTTCAAAAAACAAACAAAAGAAAGCCTAAAAGATGCAATCGAAGCTCTTAGTAAGGTAAAATGGGAAAGCGCGGCACAAAGAGCAAGTAGCTTAAAGTTTTCAAAGGCCGTTTTTGTAAAATCTATCACAAAGTCAGCAAGAATATATGCCAGAGGCAGACGATAATCTAAAAATTGCCCTTTTTTGCGGTGGTAGCGGAACACGCATGTGGCCGATGTCAAGGCGTGCCCTTCCAAAGCAGTTCCAGCCTTTAATAGAAAACCAATCGACGTTTGAAATGATGATCAAACGCCTTTCGTCCAAATTTCCCATGCACAACATTTTTCCGGTCACGACCCGCGATAACGTCCAGTGGATTGTGAAGCTTGCACCGGAAATTCCCCTGGAAAACATTATTATTGAACCGGAAATTAGAGATACTGCGGCGGCAGTCGGCCTGGCAGCAGCTGTCTTAGATAAAAAGTTTTCCGATCCCCTCGTTGTCAGCCTTTGGAGTGACCACGTAGTCAGAAACGAAAAAGAATTTATCGCCTCAATTGAGCTTGCCGCCAAAACCGCCCGAGAAATGGGCAAATTTGTCAAAATCGGTGTCCGCCCGACATTTCCAAGCATCGCATTGGGTTATCTGAAAGTCGGCAAAATGCTCAAAAAGGAAAACGGAATGGCTACTTTCGACTATGTTACCCAAATCGAAAAACCAAATTATAGTGATGCCAAAAAGTTTGCGGAAAGCTGGGAATACCTCTGGCACATAGGATATTCTGTCTGGTCGGCCGCCAGAATGCTCAAGCTCTATGAAAAATATTTTAAAGAAGGCTACAATGCTTTGGTCAAAATCCGTGACTCTTGGGGTACCCCCGACCAGGAATCAACTCTCAAAAGCCAGTATCCTAAGATCCCAAAAACATCGGTCGACTATGCCATTTATGCTCATTTAACCGGAGAAGACCAGGTAGTAGTTTCAGCAGATCTTGGCTGGAGGGATGTCGGTACTTGGAACGAGCTTAAAGACGAGATGGCTATACAGCCGGACGATAATATAGTCCAGGGCAATGTTACCCACATTGAAGTCAAAGACAGTCTTATCTACTCAACTGTGGAGAAAAAAGTTATCGCCGCAATCGGCGTTGAGGGTTTGATCGTAGTGGATACAGAAGATGCGCTTTTAATTTGCACCAAAGACAAAACCCAGGATGTTAAAAAAGTTATCGAAAAGCTAAAAGAGGAAAAGAAGGAAGACTTCTTATAACCGCTTCCAATGTTTTACGATTTTATTAAACGTTCTGTTGATATTGCCGGAAGTCTAATCTTAATTATTCTTCTGATGCCGGTTTATATTCTCTTTGCAATTCTCATTATATTAACGACCGAGGGGCCAATTTTCTATAAACCCGAAAGGGTTGGCAAAGATGGCAGGATTTTCAAAATGCTCAAATTTAGAAGCATGAGAATGTACAAAATAAACGGCAAGATTGTGCACGCCCAGGAATATCTTGAAACTAACCCAAAATTGAAAAAAGAATATCAAAAAAACAGTTTTAAACTTCAAAACGATCCCAGAATTACTCCTATCGGCAAAATCCTAAGGCGCTTTTCAATAGACGAATTGCCACAGCTTATAAACGTTTTAATAGGCGACATGTCGCTGGTTGGCCCGCGGGCTTACCAGGAAGACGAACTTTCCCATCAGCAGAAAGTATATCCGCACACCATAAAATTTGTTAAGATGATTCTAACGGCCAGGCCCGGAGCGTCTGGCCCCTGGCAGGTATCCGGCAGGTCTTTTATTAATTTCGACAGGCGTGTCGAAATGGATGCCGTTTATGTCAAAAGAAGGTCGATTATCTATGACCTTTGGATTATAATCGAGACTCCTATTGCTATGGTCTCAGGAAACGGCGCAATATAGTTTTATGAAGAAAAAAATTGTTTTAATAATCCTTTTACTAGTCTTATTTTTTGGTTTCTTTGCATTACGTGCAGCCCTATCTCTTAAATCAGCGCTTAAAACTGCCAACCAGGCGGTCGGTGCTATAAAACTCCAGGATCTGGATGCAACCAAATCTTACCTTGGCGATGCCAAAAAGCAGTTTCAAAGTACCCAAAATTCGCTCAAAGTTTTGACCCCTCTCAGGTTTATCCCTCTTTTTGGCTGGTATATTGCCGATGCCCAAAGGGGTGTTTCGGCGGCCGTCTCCGGCCTTAATGCCGCAGAGACTTTAACCGAAGCAATAACGCCTTATGCCGACGTCCTTGGTCTAAAAGGTAAGGGTTCGTTTTTGGGTGGTACTGCCCAGGAGCGTCTGTCAAGCGCAATCGAAACCCTATCTAAAGTAAGCCCTAAATTGGATTCGGTCGGCGCCGACCTGGAAAAAGCCAAGGTTCAAATTGACCAAATACCGACCTGGCGCTATCCGAACATATTGCCCGGAAAACCAGGCGAAAAATTGGCCATGGCCAAAAACTCCCTTGACCAGATAGAAACATTCATAGTCGACACCAGACCCTTAGTTAATGTCCTTCCCCAGATAATGGGGGAAGACAGCCCAAAGACTTATCTTGTCCTGCTGCAAAATGACAAAGAGCTTAGGCCAACCGGAGGCTTCATTACGGCCTTCGCAA
Source organism: uncultured Gammaproteobacteria bacterium (assembly GCA_964511055.1). Classification (GTDB taxonomy): domain Bacteria; phylum Patescibacteriota; class Microgenomatia; order Curtissbacterales; family GWA2-41-24; genus JAKAJD01. The sequence goes on along the minus strand of CAZEDQ010000003.1, from coordinate 3,089 downwards.
TATTTAATGTTTCAAAAGGCAAGATTGAATCACAGGGATCACAGGATATTTACCAGCTGGACGCATCGGTCTTAAAGAAAGTTGCTCCACCCGCGCCAATCGCAAAGTACCTAAACGTTTCAAGCTTTAATTTGCGCGACTCCAATTTCTCTCCGGACTTCGTGGCTTCAATGAACCAGTTTCAGGATCTTTATAACAGCTCAACCCAAAAGAAAAATATAGACGGTATTATTGCGGTTGATACCCAGTTTGTACTGGATATGATAAAAGTCCTCGGCCCGATAGATGCCTATGGGACCAAGTTTACAACAGACAAAGTTGATGCTTGCGCCTGCCCTCAGATAATTTACGAATTGGAAAGTTTTGCAGACCAGCCAAGAGGTTCCGAAAACAGCGGCAGAAAAGATATTATTGCAGTCCTAATGCAGCAAATGATGGCCAAAACATTCTCAGCCCCTAAATCTACATGGCCTAATATTCTGGGTACAATGCTTGGATCCTTAAAGCAAAAGGATGTCATCTTATATTTCAAAAACCCCGATTCTCAGGCAGCAGTAGAGCGCGTTAATTATGCCGGCAGGCTTTATCAGTACGACGGTGATTATCTGGCCATTAACGAAGCAAACCTTGGTGGTGCAAAGTCCAACCTCTACATCGAGGAAAAAGTCACGAAAAAAGTAGATAAGGACAAAGACGGCAACATCCATAACACTCTCACCATAGAGTACAAGTATCCGCGCGCAATGGATAATTGTAATTTGGAAAGAAAAGGCGGTCTTTGTCTGGCCGGAATTTACCAGGATTACATCAGAATTTACGTTCCCAAAGGCTCCAAGTTAATTAAGGCAACGGGCACCGAAGTGCCTTTAGCTTCAAGCGAAGATCTGGGTAAAACTGTTTTTGCCGGTTTTTTCACAGTCCGCCCCCAGGGCACGGCAAAGATTCAGGTTGAATACACAGTGCCGATTAAAGTAAGCGGCAAATATAAGTTATTAATCCAGAAACAACCGGGGACACCGGGTTATACGTACCAGGTTGATGCGTTTGGGGTTAAAACGAAATCTATCCCGCTGGATACCGACAAAGAATTTACGACTCCAATTTAAACTTAGAAAAGTAAACCGTTTTGATTTATACTTAAAGTATGTACATCCGTACGGATTGTGTTGTCCTTTCCCATAAAAATTTTAACGAGGCCGACAGGATACTTACCCTATATACCAAAGACTTTGGCAAAATGTCTTGTCTTGCCAAGGGGGTTAGAAGGCCAACTTCAAGAAAGGCCGGGCATGTCCAGCCGGGCAATTGGTGTAAAGTTTTTATCGCCAAAGGCAAAAACCTTGACCTTTTAACCGAAGCCGAGCTTAAAAAATCCTTTGGTGCCCGCAAACCGACCCCGACTAAAGCCGGTAACATTTTCCACTTGCTGGAACTTGTCAGTGAATTGACCGAAATCAACCAAAAAAATAGCGAAGTTTTCTCACTTCTTGTAGACTTTTTGGATAAAGCAGACCGCGAAGAAGATTTTAATCTTGTTTCGGCAGCTTTTAAAATAAAACTCCTCTGCGCCTTAGGATTTTTTTCAGCTCGCAGTTTTCAAAGTTCAAAAACCGCCGACCTTATAAAATTTTTTGAGGAAGAAGACTATGCCAGGATAAAGGAAAAATTGACAGTCAGCGAAAATTCTTATTTGAAACTTTTGGCATTTCTTGATAGCATAATTGAAAGCCTTACCGAAAAAAAGCTAAAAACAGCAAGGTTTGTCAATGGAAAATTCTAAAAAATCAACATATATTATTGCGGGAGTAAGTTTAATTCTTATTGCCGTAGCAGTTTACTTTTTATTTATTTTTCAAAAATCGCCAAAAAAGCCGAATGTTTCCACTAGCCCCGATAATGTTGTCAGTGCCCAACAGCTTGATATTGCCAAAAAACCTTTTGTGACTTTAACACCGACGTCAAACGGCGCGGAAATCATAATTACAATCCAGCACATGTCCGAATTTGACAAAATTGAATATGAACTGACTTACCAGGCGGATAACCCGCAGGTATCAGGCCAAAAAATAGAAAGAGGGGCAACCGGCACGGATGTTAACCCAAAAGATCCCGAATACAAAAAGTCAATTTTACTGGGCACTGCCTCCAAAGGGGCCCGCAGTCCGGATAAAGGAATTACAGATGGAAAGTTAACCCTCCACCTGTTTAAAGGGCAAACCGAATATTTGTCCGAAACCCCTTGGGATTTAATTTCAGCCGGTGCCGCAAAAGGAAAATTAGAGGACAGCTCAGGTAAAATTGTCTGGTCAATTCCCTCGCTCGGTCAGGATTACTGGATAATAATAGCCGACACCGTCGGTGTCCCCCAGGGTGCGAATGGCTTTAACACCAAAGATGTATTGCTTCCTGTCTATGGAACATTTTCTATTGCCCCGCAATTCAAAAGTCCGGCAACGGTGACAGTAACGGTGGACACATCATCCCAAAACCCAACGCTTTTTAGCTACAACAATAAGGACCAATCCTGGCAGAAACTCGACGCCAAATTCGATTCATCTGCCAAAACTTTCACGGCAAGCTTGGCCAATTTCGCTTCTCTTGTCGTTGTAGCTCCAAAATGATCACCTTAGACAAAATAGTTTCTCTGGCAAAGCGTAGAGCCGCTTTATTTAATAAAGCGGGCCTCGCCTTTTTAATAAATATATGACAGATAAAAACCAGACAGTATCTATGGACAAAATTTTCTCACTAGCAAAAAGGCGGGGTTTTGCCTATCCGGGCTCCGAAATCTACGGTGGGTTGGCCGGTACGTGGGATTACGGTCCGCTTGGGGTAGAGCTTAAAAACAATATTAAAAAAGCTTTTTGGGAATCCATGGTTTACGACCGTGACGATGTAGTCGGCCTTGATGCGGCAATTCTTATGAACCCCAAAGTCTGGGAAGCATCAGGCCACGTAGCCGCTTTTTCCGACCCATTAGTTGAGTGCAAAATTTGCAACGAGCGTTTGCGCGCCGACCAACAAGACGAAATTAAAAAGCACGAGGGTTCTCACACAGGCAAAAAAGTTGAATGGACAGAGCCGAAAAA
>CAZEDQ010000002.1:33928-47489 GCA_964511055.1 uncultured Gammaproteobacteria bacterium | reverse complement strand
TTTGAGCTGACGGTTTTAACTTTTTCCAAACCAACGATCTCGTCTTCTATAGGAATTGTGATAAGAGATTCAACGTCTTCGGGTCCGGCGCCCGGGAGGGCTGTTGTTACGGAGACAATTGGTATTTTTACTTCTGGATTCAGTCTTCTTGGTAAGTTTAAAAAACTGAATATACCTGCTGCTATGATTGCGATTATTAAAAGTAAAACGTAGCGGAAATTGACCAAGTATTTTGCGATAAAATGCTCTTCAAGCTTTGGATCGTATTTCAATCCGGTTAGATATGATCTTACTTTTTCCATAAGTTTTTAGAGAACTTTCGGTTTTACGGAGTCGCCTGAGACGATATTTCGTGAGATTATTACTGTGTCGTTTTGGTTAAGACCGGAGGTGATTTCGATGAAATTACCCTGCACCTGGCCAAGAGTTACAGTTTTTGCTTCTGCCTTGCCACCTGCTATGACAAAAACGATTGCCGTGTCCTGTGTTTGATGAACCGAATCAAGAGGAATGTAGGGGACGGAAGCCGAAGTATAAGAGTATCCGATTGGAATCTCGACATCTACAAACCCTTTATCGGTTAGAAGACTTTGGGCTTCTTGGGGAATCGGGAAGATAATCGCATAAAGCTGCCCTTGCACTGCTTCTTTAGAAACGTAAATTGGCGTTACTTCAAATTTTTGCTTTTCTATTGTCAGATAACTTAAATCGAGTTTGGAAATGGAACCTGCCGTATTTAGGGGGACATAGGCGACTGCTGTTTGGGATTTCCCAAGGGACGAGATTGTAACAAGCAGGGTACCGGGTGTAACTTGCTGGGCTTGCCTTACGTGGACTTTTTCGACGGTGCCTTTAAACGGGCTTGTTGGAAAAAATAAGGATTCTGATATGTGGGCGAGGCGAACCTGTAAGTTTGCGGCGTCAAGGTTAAGCTTTGAAGTTTTTTCTTGGAGATCCAGCTGCTTGTTGGTCAGATCTCTTTGTAGATCGGAAAGCCGGGCGGGTGCATTATCTTCGTTTGAGGCAAATTCAGTGTTTCTAAGAGCAGATTTTGCCTGGTTATTGGCGGCTTGAAATTGGCTTTTAAGCTGTTTGGTTTGCAAAATGGCCGCATCGTTTGCACCACCAACATTGGTAGTTTCAAGCTCTGTGAGGTTAGTGTCGAGACTTGTGAGGATAGAGTCATTTAGAGAAATTAATGATTTTGTTTCATCGATGGATTTTTCGCTGATGCTTCTGAGATCATCTGAATTGGTAGCAGATTCTTGGGCAATTTCCCTTTGTTTTGAGATAATTTCCTGCTGGGCGTCAAAGACAACTTTTGCATTTTGTGCCTGCACACCGGCTAGCTGCCTTTGAACGGATGCAGCATTTGCTCCTTGATAATTTGAAGAAAGGGAAATGAGGGGTTGGCCCTTCTTAACTTGTTGGCCGTCTACTACGTTAATCTTATTTACGATGCCTGCCGTTTGCGCGGTAATTTGGATTACGCCATCTTTTTCAACCTGGGCCGGAACCGTAATTCTCGGGGCACTTCCGATAGAATATGTATCCACGGCAATCGGTTCTTTAGCTTTTTCTTCCTCGGCTGTTTTAGGCTTGGTGATAAGGTTACCTAATACGATTAACCCAAGAAGCAGCAGGAGTGTAAGTAAAAAACTCTGGACGGGACGCCCTTCTACTTTGCTAATAATATTTGTGTAAATTTTTTTTGACTTAACTTTTATCGAGGCAGACCCATTTTTTATTTGGCGAAAAAAGGAAGCCGCACTGCGCGCTTTCTTTTTCATCTGAGGTCAGATTATATTGGTTGGCTTTAGTTTATGTCAACGTTGGTTAAGTCAAGCCCTTGTTTTTAAAGCAAGATCAATATAATATTTATTGCTAATGGCGGATTCCCCAAAAATTCAGTTGCCGGATAAGATTGTAGATGTTACCGACACACCTGTGGACGAAAAATCAGATGAAGCAAATTTGGTTCTAACCCTAGAGGGGACGATTAAAAACCACATCTCACAAATAGATAAATTAAGAATTGAGCTTTCAGAAGAAAAGGCGATGCTTGCAGATGCTTTTGAAGGAGACCCGACTTACAAGGAACATGCGGAGGCAGCAAAAGTTGCCAATAAAGTTAAATCTGCAACTAAAGCGGAAATTTTAAAAAGGCCATCGGTTGCTGTTTTGGCCGAAAAAGTTAAGTCACTGAGCTCACAGATGAAAGAATTGCAAGCGGCACTTTCCGACTATTTGGGCGAATTTAACAGGCTTTCAGGAATGACGGAGATTGAAGGGGAAGACGGGGAACTGCGGGAAATTGTTTATGTTGCTAAGCTTGTTAAGAAGCCAAGATAAGCCCCAATTGTAAATTTTGTCCTATAATGTTAAGATGTCTTTAGGCCGCGGGTGCGCGGTTTTTTGTTATGACGAACATTAGGAATGTGGCAATAATTGCTCACGTTGACCACGGAAAAACAACTTTGGTGGACACCCTTTTGGTGGAGAGTAAAACCCAACTTAGAAAAGACGATACCGGTACTCTTATCATGGACAGCAATGAGCTGGAACGGGAGCGGGGAATTACTATTTTTTCCAAAAACGCGTCTGTTATTTGGAAAGATGTCAAGATCAACATTATTGACACTCCCGGGCATGCCGATTTCGGCGGAGAGGTGGAGCGTGTCCTTTCGATGGCAGACGGGGCTTTGCTCTTGGTTGATGCTAAAGAGGGGCCGATGCCGCAGACAAGGTTTGTTCTGAAGCAGGCCTTATCGCAGAAATTAAAAATCATTGTTGTTATTAATAAAATCGACAAGCCTGACGCACGGATTCCGTATGTTCTGGATAAGATTTTTGATTTGTTTCTGGAACTTGGGGCAGACGATGAAACGGCATATTTCCCAACCATTTATGCTAGCGCAAAAGAAGGTAAAGCAGGAAAAGAGCCTGAACTTTCGAAAATGGTTGATATTGCCCCGGTTTTTGAGGCAATTCTGGAATTTGTACCTGCGCCCGTTGTCGATCCCGATAAACCATTACAAATGCTTGTCAGTTCAATTGCCGGAGATTTGCACAAAGGCAGGATTGCGACAGGCAAAATCCACAGCGGGAAAATTACCAACGGCCAGGATGTTGTCCATATTAACCGGGACGGGGAGATGGCAAGGTGCAAGATAACATCACTCTTTACCTACGAGGGCCTAGGTAAGAAAGAAGCCCAGACGGTTGAAGCAGGGGATATTGTTGCAGTTTCCGGAATTGGGGATATTACCATTGGAGAAACAATTGCTGACCCCGATAACCCGGTTGCCCTTCCCATTATTGGAATTGAGGAGCCAACTATCAGAATGCATTTTGCGGTTAATACCTCACCTTTTGCAGGCCGCGAGGGGGAATTCAAAACGTCAAGGCAAATCAGGGAACGGCTTTTCCGGGAGTTGGAGACAGATGTAGCCCTAAGGGTTATAGACGGGCCCAGCGGGGACTGGATTGTATCTGGAAGGGGGGAACTGCATCTTGCGATTTTAATCGAAAGGATGAGGCGTGAGGGTTATGAATTTCAGGTTTCCAGACCGCAAGTTATAACCAAAGAAATAGACGGAGTAAAAATGACGCCATTTGAGCGCCTGTTTGTGGAAGTTCCGGAGAATTATTCGGGAAGTGTTATGCAAAAGTTAGGCGAACGCCGTGGAGAGCTGGCGGATATGAAGATAGAAAATGGAATTGCTTACTTGGAATTTATAATCGCGACCCGGGATTTATTCGGTTACCGCAGTGAATTTACTTCAGACACAAAAGGGTTGGGACTTTTGAGCAGCAATTTTCTGGAATACAGGAAAGACACGGGAGGCGCAAGGGAAAGGGAACGGGGTTCCCTGGTTGCCCACGAGTCCGGGGTCACGAGCCTTTATGGCTTAACAAATGCCCAGGAACGGGGAACTTTATTTATAGGCCCTGCAGTTTCGGTTTACAAAGGGCAGGTTGTCGGCCAACAGTCTAGGGCCGGAGATTTACACGTCAATGTCTGTAAAACCAAGCACCTTTCGAATATGCGCTCAAAAGGTGAAGGGACTGCCGAACATTTTGATACTCCGAAGATAATGGGGCTTGAGGATGCGCTTGAATATATAGACGATACGGAATTTGTGGAAGTTACGCCTAAAAATATCAGGATAAGGAAAATAGTTTTGGATGCCTTGGAGGAACGCCGCAAGCGTTCACAAGGTTTGATTTAGCCCCCAACGTTTAAAATGCCTCTTGCAAAGAGGTATATAATCAAATTGTCAGAATGATTTTTCACACAAATATATGGTCCGAGAAGCAGACTTAGTAGCAGGTCATAGCAACGAGTGGAGGAGGCGTACTTTTAAAGTCCTTCAATCTGACGGGTCTTCTCATACTCCTGAATTGCGAGAAGCGGTTACGGAAGAGGGAAGAATTTTCGAATTTTATTCCAATTTATTTGATTCTGTTCCAGAGGTTGATGATGATAGTGCCGATAAGTTGGTGGAAAGATTTGATGATAGTCCGGCTTTACTTGAAGGTATTATGTTGGCAACAGCCCTTGATTTTCCCCAGAGTCAATTTGAGCGATATAAGGCAACATTGATTGGTGATACACAGGATTTTGAGCATGATTTGGAAGTCGCTTATTATTGGTCTCAGGTGAAAAATGTTGCAAACATAGTTAAATCTAGGATAAATAGTGCTGATTAGGTGATTTTTGCGCCTCTTTGTGCATTTGGCGGATAATTTCTTTTAATGATTGCGCTTGATTAGCCTCCAAGGCCTGCCCTGGAGGCTGTAGTATAATCGCTTTGTGAAAACCTTAGCTGATTTACAAAAGAGAGTGCGGGATTTCCGCGATGAGCGTGGCTGGAAAAAGTATCACAGGCCAAAAGATTTGGCGATAAGCCTGACTCTTGAGACGGCCGAATTTCTGGACCATTTTAAGTGGAAAACGGATAGTGAAATGCGTGCTTATCTTAAGTCTGCCAAAGGTAAAGAGGTTGCAGAAGAACTTTCGGATGTTTTACACAACGTGCTTTTGATTGCAGAGGAGTTCGAAATAGACCTGGAGCGTGAATTTGAGGCTAAAATGAAGAAGAACGAAAAGAAATATCCCATTAAATGAGAGATCAGGATGTAGCTCATCCAAGAGAAAGCCGTCAAGACAGATGCTTTGAAGTTTTAAATAAAGAGTGGACTGCAGATAATGTGGATTTGGCATTCAGGCAATTTGTTTCTAACTTCGCGACAGTTGTTTCAAATGGGCATGATGTTGACGAGGCGATCCCTACTTGGGAACGCAAGGATGACCGGCCCCAGACTAATGTTTTAGGCGGTAGTTTCATCAAGAAGGGGATAAAAGTTGTAGTGCGTTATCAGCGGGTTGACGGTATGAATGGTTCCAATGAATTTTCACTATTGGCAAAATACGGTGACGGGCAACTTCAAAGTGAGCGCCTTTTTATGTCGGATGCAACAAGAGGTAAAGTTTATTATCAACCTAGCGTGACAAGTGATCTTGTACTAAACGGAGAGGTTTTTGAATATCCTCCGATGACACTTGAGCCGCATATGTTGAGGGCAGGGTGCGTTAACGCATGGAATTTGTACTGCTCTAAGGATGAAGATTTTGTTGAAGAGGAGGACGAGGACGAAAGAGATGAAACCATTTTTAATGGTCTGACTGACGCTTTTGAAGATCCTCCGGCATACAACGAAGCAAGTGTGATGAAATTGGCAAGGGTTATTGAAAGGATGCGCAGGGACGATTTTGAGGGTAAGTTACCAAATAGTGCAATTGAGCAGGTTATAGTGAGGCATCTGGAGGGTAGCAGGGAGCAGCTTGAAAATTGTACCTCGGACGATAGGGGTATTTTGGCAGAATTTAGGGAGAATGTTGATTACTGGCTTAGAATGCAGGAGTTGATGAAAAGAGTCAGGCAGGCAGATGTTGTTTTAAGAGATGAGACGGGCGGTTAATCTTGCTTTACGGCGATAAAGGATTATAATTTAATTGAGGCTGTTTTCACAGTCTTAACTTTATGGCAGAACGTGGACTGCCTAGCCCACAAGAAGCAGCCGAAACAGCTACAGCATATCTTGCTGATTTTAACGACCCCGAAAAAAGATTAAAAATAGCTGCCAATATTATATTTGGCGTTTATGATATTTGGGGTGAGATGGGGAGAAGTGATGTAAAATCTGAGGAATTTGTCGACTTTATTGCTAAATTTCAGTCGGGACTTCTGCCGGAAGAGGATAAAATTGAAACTCAGGACGGCTTGGTACCGACCCGCGAAGATACGCTTGAGATGGATATTGCCAGAAGCCTGAAGATTTCAGAGTTTACCGATGCGGCAAGAGCAGAACTTGCAATTTGGCAAGCGGGGGCAATTCGTAACCCTGCGCTTTATCCGCTTGCAAATGAGTGGGCTATGAGGGTTCTTATGCTTGAGGAAGCAACTCGCATTAAAACCCAAAAAGATGCTAAATATGTCGTTGGGCAACTTATGACTTGAGATAATTTCCCGAATTTGCTATAATTTTGCCTAACGCAAACGACCGCAAGGCCGTTTTTTGTTGGAATTATGGATCGCGAAAGAGAAAAATACCTGCCTGACGGTATTGAACTGGATGAAGATTTGGCCATACTTTCTTTTGCCGCACGCGAGGGGATTAGCTTTGACAAAGTCTTTGAAGGTTTACATTTTAAAATGGATCCAATTTACGACTTTGACGATTATTTTGATAATGCAGTCGACCGGAATTACTATGCGTTTGTTACCCTTTTTAATGAACAAACACCGGGAACGGATTTGGATTTGGAGTCCAGCAAGCTGATTAACGGTTTTTGGCAGTATAAAAACAGGTTTCTAGATGATCCCGAAGTGCAGAATGATGCCCGCGGGATGGCGACACTAAATGAAATGACTGTGGACGGATTATCGGAATTTATTGATTTTATGCATGCGAAGAGTGTAGAAAGGGTGTTTGACGAGTCGGAACTTGGAGAGCCTTCATTTGGTGCCATAAAGAAACTTGTGTACTGGTCGAGATTTTCAAAAATAGCAGATCGGGCAATCGATAGGCTTGGTGATGCAGCTTTATAAACTTGCGGGTTTACATTTAGCTTCAAATAGGTTTAAAATTAAGTTAGAAAACTAAATAACCGCACGGTAAGAGGTTAATTGCAACCGCCGGCGGTTTTTTTGGAACCAAAAAGGAGGTGAAAAGTATGGTAGCAGAAAGAGCAGAAAGGACTGAAACTGGTCGAAATTTAGTTCGCCATGATATTTCAGTCGCAACAAACGAAGCGTTTAGGGTGAGAGATTCGGAAGCCGGAGGTTTTGACCACCATATCAGACTTCTAAATAACTCACCAATACAATTGGAAGTAGTTGATGCCACGGATCCTCATAAAAGGCAAACGAAAGAGGTAGACGAAGGTAAGCCTTACGGAAGAAAAGATACCTATCGTTTATATCCACAACCAGAGGTTGATGGACAAAGGCAATTTATCATTGTAGCCAAAAAAGGTGTTGAAGTAGAAACAGGTGTGGCTGATCAACCGACAGAGGAATAAAACTTTATGCTTTTGCGCCCCCATTAGGCTTTTGCGAATAATTTCACAAAAAGTTAGATATTTGCCGGTTTTTTGATGGTTTCTGGTGTTGTTTTGACACTAAATAGGTGAATTTTGGCGAAAAAGCGTGTGTTTTTGACAAAAACAGTAAAAAAACGAAAAAGTCGCCTATGCGACTATAAAATAATTATATCAGAAAATAGTGCCTTTTGAATAGATAGCAAAATCTGAAGCTAAATTAGTAGATCTCAAATTTTTCCAGCAGTTTTTTGTTGCCTTCGATTTGATATTGGAGCAGGTCGTGATAGATGCCCGGTTTGGTGGCTAGTTCCTGGGGGTTGCCGTAATCCACGATTTGGCCGTTGTCGATGACAATTATTTTCCTGGCGTTTTGGATTGTGGAAAAACGGTGGGCAATAACAATGACAAGCTTGTTTTTCATTAAGTTTTCAAGGGCAATTTGGACATCGCGCTCGCTTTTGGCATCCAGCGAGCTTGTTGCTTCGTCTAAAATCAGAATTGGGGCGTTTTTTAAAATTGCACGGGCAATTTGGATCCGTTGCTTTTGGCCGCCGGAAAGGCGTATACCGCGTTCGCCAACTTCGGTCTCGATTCCTTTGGGAAAGTTTTGGACGAAATCCAAGGCGTTTGCCCTTTTTAAAGCATCCTTAATTTCCCTAGTTTCAGCATTTGGTTTGCTGTAGCGCACGTTTTCGGCTATGGTTGTTGAAAACAGTTCGCTTTCCTGAAAAACCAAAGCAATATTGTTTCGGACAAATTGAGGCTGAAGCCTCTTGTAATTTTTATCTTTTAATAAAATTTCGCCCGATGCGGGTTCGTAAAATTTGAGTATCAGGTTGACGATTGTTGTTTTGCCGGCACCTGAAGGGCCAACGAGGGCAACATTTTCATTTTTGTTGATAGTAAAGGAAATACCTTTTAAAATTTCGCGGGACTTGTCATAGCCGAAAGACACATTTTTAAATTCTATTGTTGCGTCCTTGATTTTGGCGGTTGTAGGCAGTTTTTTGTAATTTTCGCGAGAAGGCAGGGCAAGGATTTCAAAATATTCTTTTGAACCGGATTCTGCCTGCTGGATGTTGGTTAGGATAAAGCTCATGGCAAAAAGCGGCCTGCGGGCCTGGTTTACCAGTTGGAGGATCAAGACTAACGTGCCGACGGTGATTGATCCGGTGAAAGCGTTATAAAAGGCGACGATTGAGATTCCGAGGATTATTAAAATGAGGCTTAAATTGCGGGCGAAGTCGAATTTATGGAACGTCCAACTTTGGGTGGCGTAAATTTTGTTGATTGTCGTGAGGTTTTGGGCAATGTATTTAAATTCAAAAAGCTGGCTGTTTGAGCTTTTGACCAGCTTGATGTTGGAAATTACTTCGGTAATACGGCCGCGGTTTAAATCTTCAAACTTGTTTTTTTCGACTTCACGTTCGCCCCAACGCTTGGTCGAATAGTAAGAAAGCCAAAGATATATAGGGAAAAGGATTGCGACCAAAAGGGCAATGGGTACGTTGTAGTAGGCAAGAACTATGATTGTAAAAATACTTTGAAGGAAGGTGGGGAGCATAAAGTTTGTCGAGCCGTTTATGAAGTTTTGGATTGTTTGGATAGCCCGGTTAAGCTGGTTGACGATTTTTCCGGAAATTTCGCTGTCAAAATAGGATTGGGGGAGAGTAAGTACCTTGTCGTAGAATTTTTCGGTTAAAAATTTCCTGATTTCGCCTGCGAAATGATCGCCGAGGCGGTCTGAGGCGGTTGTTAAGACGACTCCGAGAAAACTAAGGATAAATCCTGCCATAATCAGATATATAAGCTTATTGAGGCTCCCGCCCTGCTGCTGAACCTGTTTTAGGATTTCATCGACGATGTATTTTGAGATAATTGGCGGGATAAGTTCCAAAAGCGAGGTGACAAGTATCAGAACAGCAATTGCCGCCGCGATTTTGTGCAGAGGCTTGGAAATCTTAATTATTTTCCAGATGTTTTTCATTTAACTTGTTATGATATCACTTTGCCAAAAAGGAAGAAATCGACACGTTTCAAGGCCTGCCCTTGGAGGCTAAAAGTGGTGAGTTACGGGAAACTATGGGATTTATTTGATCTATATGATCTGTGGATCTGTGGGATTTTAAAAGTTAGTAGATAAACGGGATGAATTTTTTGGTGTTTTCGGTGTAATCTTTGTAGGTCGGATACACTTTTTCCAAAAACTTCTCTTCGTACGTTGCTTTTGCGTCCAGAACATAAATTAGGATCAGGTAGATAATGGTGTTTAAAAATTCGGGATTGGAGAGGACTAATATTAGCCCAAATACAATGAGGCTGGTGTACATGGGGTGTCTAATAAACTTGTACGCACCGGTTTGAACATGTTTTGAGCCTTTTTTGGGCTCGGGAAACGGGGAAAAAGTGTCAAGGCCCATATTGTAGATGGAATACAGCCCAAGGCCGGCGGCGAGCGCAAGTAGAATAAGCAGGAAGCCATTTGTAAAAATTAATGGGAGGTTGGAAAAGTAGATTAAAAGCAAAAATAAAATTACCTGTGCGCCAAGAAGGTATTTGCCTTTCATTAACTTAAATATATATTAGCAGGCGGTATAATGTCTAATATGGATGATTTAGCAAGCAAGAAATGCGTGCCTTGCGAAGGCGGAACTCCTCCAATGCCAAGAGGTGATGCCGAGGCTTTACTTGCCCATGTTTTAGGTTGGGAAATATTAGACGAAGGGGTCCTAAAGATTAAGAGAAATTTTAAGTTTAAGGATTTCAAATCAGCCCTAAGTTTTGTTAACAAAGTTGGAGCAATTGCCGAAGAAGAGGGGCACCACCCCGATATTGAGTTTGGGTGGGGGAAAGCGCGTATCAGCTTATTCACGCACGCAGTCTCCGGACTTAGTGAAAACGATTTTATTCTTGCCGCGAAAATCAACAAATTGCGGCAAGAACGTGAACGGATTGAAGCAAAGTGAATATAATGGCCTCAAAAATTAACAGGCTTGAATTGCAAAATTAGCACCAAAAAGATAAAAATAGAGTATGGCCGTAATTATTAAAACCCAGGAAATTTCAGAAGAGGATTTTGGGGCAATAAAAGTTAAGAATATTTTTAATAAGCCTGAGTTCGAGCAGATGAGTGTTGCAATGATTCGGGTCCAGGGAATAAACAGAAAACACATTAACAGAAAAAGCGATGAGTTTTATTATGTTTTGGAGGGAAGCGGAACTTTTACGATGGACGATGAGGAGCCAAGCGCGGTTAGTGTTGGGGATTTAATTTTTATACAAAGAAATACCGCCTTTGTTGACTCCGGACAGATGACTCTTTTGGTGTTTTCTTCGCCAAGATACGATGTTTCGCAAATAGAATATTTGGAATGAATTATGAATAGGATAAATCTTAAGACTACGCAAAAGAAGCAGGTTTTGGATATTACGCTGGACGTTAACGATTTTTTGGCCAAGCAAAATTTAGAATCAGGCCTTTGTTATTTGTTTTTGGCACATACCACGGCCGCTTTGACTACTGCGGATATGGATCCCGGGACAGATCTTGACACTTTGGATTTCTTTTCTACTTTTGGTGCGGGTATTAAGTACCGGCACCCGCATGATCCCGGCCATACTACGGATCATTTGAACTCTTCTTTAATCGGGCCATCTATAATTTTGCCGTTTGAGGGCAAAAGGCTTATTTTGGGACAATGGCAGAAAGTGGTTCTGATTGAGTTTTACGGGCCAAAAGACAGGGAAATTATCGCTTCTATTATAGCTGCCCCCTAGTTTTAATGCGCAAAATCCTAAAAAAGAATTTTTTTGAAAGAGATACGGTTTTGGTTGCCTGGGAAATGGTCGGCAAATTTTTAGTCCGAAAATCGGAAAAGGGTGAGGTTGCTGTTAAAATAATTGAAACTGAAGCTTATGATGGCCCCGAGGATAAAGCGGCACATAGCAGCCGGGGCATGACGCCTAGGAATGAAGTTATGTTTGGTGAGGCAGGCAGGTTTTATGTTTATTTTATATACGGCATGTATTGGATGCTAAACATTGTCTGCGGCCCCAAAAACTTTCCGGCTGCTGTTTTGATTAGGGGAATTGAGGTCAGTGGCTTGAGGATAAATGGGCCGGGGAGGCTTACCAAATTTTTGAAAATTGACAAAAGTTTCAATGGGCTTGAGGCTAATGCTTCGTCCAGGATGTGGTTTGAGGATCGGGGGTTGGTGATCGGCCAAGACCAGATAGTAAATGCTAAAAGGATAGGGGTTGATTATGCGGGTGAATGGGCTAATAAGCCGTACCGGTTTTACCTCAAAGCATAGGCGGTTGTTTTGGTGTTTGACAGCCAGCTTAAGTTGTTTTAAAGTTAAATTATAACTGCCTATGAAAAAATCTCGGGCAAGAAAGGTAAATTATACCGATCCAAGGAGTTACAATGTTAACTTGTTTTGGATATTCTTTCTTGTGACGGCCGCTTTTGTCGGCTTAGTAGTTTTAATGCTTTTCTAAAACCCTTCACCACCTTTAACATCTTATGAAAATGATGTGTTTTGGGTTATAGTGGTTTTAGTGTTTGCAAAAATTAGGTTTCTTGCAGTCATTTTCATTTTAGTTGTGCTAGTTGTGTTTGGTGCTTATCTTGCTTCGCAGTAGTTTTGTGTTCCAGCGTTTTCCATATAATGAAAAAGAGTAAGGTTTTAATTAGTAACGCTAAAAAAAGACTTTCTACCGAACAGTACAATATCTGCTTCTTAAAAGGTACGGAACCTCCATTTTCTGGGAAATATACAAATAACCATGATACCGGTATGTACATGTGCGTTGTCTGCGGGCAGGAACTTTTTTCGTCTGACACCAAATTCGACAGCGGTACCGGCTGGCCGAGTTTTTGGGATTTTGCCAAAAAGGGGGCAATCAGGCAAGAAACGGACCGATCGCTTGGAATGACACGAACCGAGGTTTTATGTTCCAATTGCGGTGCCCACCTTGGGCATGTTTTTGACGACGGGCCAAAGGATTGTGGCGGCAAGCGGTACTGTATAAATTCCCTGGCACTGGATTTTAGAAAAAGTTGATCTTCCAAGAGAAATTGTAGGATATAATGTTTAAATTGCGATGGTAAAGCCACTTATCGTTTTAGTTGTCGTTATTATTGCTGTTGCCGCCTTTTTCGGATGGGATTATTACAGGCGGGGAGTTGTTGGTCCGGTTGTGAAGCTTCAGCAAGTAGTACAGAAGCCTTTTGACAAATACACTTACGAATCTTTAATAAAAACAGAATTTTCTCCAAGCGAGGTGACTATCGGCAGCCTTGTTTCGGACAACCCGGAGTTTGTTTCACGGATGTTTTACTTTTACGTAGGAGGCCCTTCGACCCGTTCGGGGACCTTAGGGCAAGCAAACCCGGGGCAGGCAAAAAAGGTAAGCGGTTTGGTTAATTTTCCCAAAAAAGATGGGACTTATCCGGTCATTGTGATGTATAGAGGTTATATTGACCGCGAGACGTATAAGACCGGAGATGGCACGAGGCGGTCGGGTGAGATGTTTGCCCAAAACGGCTTTATTACGGTTGCACCGGACTTTTTGGGTTACGGACAAAGTGATATGCCTGCCGGAAACCCTATGGAGGAAAGGTTTCAAGTTTACACAGCGGCTATTACTCTGCTTAGGAGTATCCCCAACCTTAACAAGGCATTTACTAGTGCGGGGACAGGTGTGCGGGCGGACGCTGCAAAAGTTGGAATTTGGGGGCACAGTAATGGCGGGCAGGTAGCATTAACCGTTCTTGAGGCAACTGGCACAAATGTGCCGACGGTGCTGTGGGCACCGGTTTCCAAGCCTTTTCCGTATTCGATTCTTTACTATACAGACGATATTGACGACCATGGAAAAGCATTACGGAAAGTAGTTGCCGATTTTGAAAAAGACTACGATAGTGAACTTTATTCACTGACAAATTAT
>CAZEDQ010000002.1:29137-33828 GCA_964511055.1 uncultured Gammaproteobacteria bacterium | reverse complement strand
TTGAGGTGTTTTTCGATGTACCAAGCTACTGCTACTACTATTGCCACAACAATCACAATTTCAAACTTTCTATAAACTCCTTCCAGGGACTGCCAGTTTTCACCTAAATAAAAACCTGTGTATGTAAGAAGTATTGACCAGATAAAGCAGCCTACAGTTGTGTAGATAATGAATTTTTTTATGTCCATTTCGAACATTCCTGCAGGCAGGGAAATTATGGTTCTGATACCGGGAAGAAGCCGCGATATAAAAATAATCTTGTCTCCGTATTTTTGGAACCATTTTTCCGCCCTTTCGTATTCATGTTCCGTTACCAAAATAAATTTTCCGTATTTTTTGATGAGCCCCAAAAGTACTGTTTCTTCCAATATAAAGCCAATGTAGTAGGCAATTAGTGAACCGACGAGGTTGGCAATGGTGCCGACTATTATTATTGGCCAAACCGAAAGCGTGCCGGTTGAAGCTAGAAATCCGGAAAAGGGCATGGTTATCTCTGACGGAATGGGAATCAGCGCTGACTCGAGAGTCATTAAGACGAAGATCCCAAAGTAACCGGTTGTATTTATAAATTGGATAATATAGTGGGCCAATACTTCCAGCATTTATCATATGATTCTAGCATAAAGATTTTGTGGTGTCTTTATACAAAATCTGCCAATTGCCAGGCACAAAAAGGAACTTTCGGTCCACGGTGTACGCGAAGCGCTTTAGGATTAGGAAAGCAGGTTCTCGAGGCTTGTGACCAGGTTTATCTGTTCCAGAGCATGAAGTTTGTGCTGTATAGAAGCAGGGCGGGCAGCATTATAAGGGTCGTAATCAGGATTAACTTTGTTGTCGCTTTTGAATCAATAGCAATGAGGCTAAAGGGTATTAGCGGAAGGTTGTAACGGGCAATGTCTATGTGAATGACAAAAATTAAAGGGATAAAGTATAAGAGTGCAATGTAGGCGAGGGAATTTAGCTTCTTTCTGAAAAGAAGAATTATTGTTGCAATGCCGAAGAAATAAAGCCAATAGTGGTCTTCAAGCCAAAATGTCGGTATTAGCGGGTGGGGGTATGAGGTAAAGACTTCAAACGGATAACTTGCCTTAACGGGCCATTTGCTGATTGCATCAAAGAAGGCAAAGAAGTTGCCGTACTGAATGTAAAACAGTGCAAAAACGAGTGTGAGGGCAAGCGGGCCTAAAAGATAATAGGTAAATTTTGCCCCAAACGCCTTTACTTTTTGAGTAACATCAAGTTTTTTATTTGCGATAAGCGGTATTGCTATGGCAAGCCCGAAGCCTGCAAAAAAAAGAATTCCCTGGCTTCTTGTCAACTGGGCAAAGAATAAAAATATTGCCGACAGCAGATATTTTTTGCCAAGGAAATAATTTAGGGAAAGAATTATAAACAGCATGAATAGCGGTTCGGAGCTGCCTATGTGGCTCGAGATGAACCAGCGCGGAGGCAAGAAGATAAAAATTACCGAAAGCAGAAGCGGGTTAACACTAAGTTTATATTTTTTTACCAGTTCGTAAAAAGCGATTATTGACGCCAGCGATGATATAAGGCTAACCACAATCATTGCCCTAAATATTCCGATAAAGCTAAAAAGCCTAATTATCAGTGAATAGAATGGGAAAGTGGAGGCGAAATCGGGCGCTTGTTTAAAATGAGCGAACGAAAGATTCTGGATAGCCTGGGGATTATAAAAGGTTTTTGCAATAACAGCGTATATTGGCCCGTCCCAGTTTTGGTAGACGGTCTCAAGTTTTCCGGGTACAAAAAACCAGAAATAAGAATAAAAAAATACGGTTGCTGATATAAATATTACGGCTAGAGTTAGCCAGTCTTTTTTAATCGTCATTTTTCGACAATAACTACGGTATTCCAGCAGAGATAACCAGAAAGGGGGATTTTTAAGAAAATGTTGTCGGCAAAAATCAGGGCTTGTAATACTTTACGTGTTGTCCCGCGAGTCCTTAAAATCATTCTCCAATACCGCAGCTTGTTAGGGTTCATCCTTGATGCCAGATAGAACCATAAAAAGATCAGCAGAGTAAGCATTTCGAATTCCCGGTGGCGCACCCGGCTGAAATTTTTTTTAAGCATATTGATCTGTTGGAATGTAAGGGGTTTTTCGGTGGGGGTTCTTGCTTCTTTTGCGATGTATCTGTAAACATTTATAACCGGGTTATATGCCAACGGCTCAATAAATATGGCCTTGCCGCTTTTTTTTAAGACCCTATGAATTTCGGGTGCTGATTTTTTTAAATCTATATGGTGGAGAACCCCGTTGCCAAAGATGTAGTCGAATTGTTCTTTTTTAAATTTTAAATTTTCAGCCGTCATTGTCTGAAAATGACATTTTTTTGTTACCCCATGTTTTCTGGCCAGCTTTTTTGCGAGGCTGATTGATGCCGATGAAATATCTATGGCTTCGACATTTGCCCCTTTTTTTGCCCAATAAACGGCTGTTTCCCCAAAGCCGCACCCCAGATCCAGAATAGATTTCCCTTTTAAATCACCGAATATTTTTTGGGCGTACCTGTTTTCCTGGGCAGCAAAAGAAAAATTTTCATTTACGTTTACCTCGGATAATTTTGTTTTATTGGCGTAGGAATCGTGGAATTTTTCTTCGGTTTGCTGTTTTTTTGTTTTTTCCATTCTGCTATTTTATATTTATTCCCTTTGCCGATTCAATAATGTAAAGCGGCCTTCTTTTGATCTCTTCGTATATTCTTCCGAGGTATTCTCCGATTATTCCAATTGAAACCAGCTGGATGCTCCCCAAAAATGAGACTATGACAATAGTAGAAGGCCAACCCTTAACAGTGGTGCCACCCGTGGTTAGGTACAGAGTATAAAAAATATAAAGAACTGCCCCGGCTGCTGTCAACAGACCCAAAATGGAAGCAACCCTTAGCGGGAAAAAAGAAAACGAAAACAGGGCATCAGCTGCAAATTTAAACATCAAGATAGTTGAATACTTCGTTCTGCCCGAATATCTGCCTTGCCTTTCGTATTCAACGCCTGTTTGTTCAAAGCCGATCCAGCTTATCATTCCTCTTAGAAACCTTTGGTATTCCCGGGTTTGGCGAAGTACGTTTATTACTTTGGCGGAAATTAATCTGAAATCACCTACGTTTTCGGGGATTTTTGTGCGCGAAAGCGCATTGATTAAACTGTAAAAAATACTGGCTGTTGATGTCTTAAAAATATTTTCACCTTCCCTGCTTTTCCTGATGCCATAAACAACATCAAATCCTTCCTGCCATTTCTCAATCATTTTTGGAATAACTTCCGGAGGATCCTGAAGATCTCCATCTATGATTACGGCTGCATCACCGGTTGCGTAATCAATACCGCAAGTAATTGCAATCTGATGGCCAAAATTTCTGGAAAAGTTAATAAGTTTTACGGATTTGTTTGCATTGTGCAGTTTGACTATTTCGTTTTGGGATGCGTCCGAAGATCCGTCGTTGACAAAAATGATTTCATATTTGTAACCGCTCAGGTTTTTTACGAGGCGCCTGTAAAGGACGGCAATGTTTTTTTCCTCGTTAAGAACAGGGACAATTACGGAAATTTTCTTTCTGCTTTTTGTAGTAACCATGTAATGAAAAGTATTTTACACTTTCGAAGCCGAATATCAACCTTTATGTTTATCTGGAAGGATTAAATTTTAATGTTAGGATAGTAGGTTCTCGAGGCTTGTGACCAGGTCTTTTAACTGGTTTATTAATGCCTGGATAATGTTGGTGTTGACTGTTACTTCGGCACCTGCTTCAGGTGTCGGGCTAGGTGTAGGGGAAGGACTTGGCGAGGCTGAAGGTTCAACACTTGGGCTTGGAGACGGACTTGGTTCGACGGTTGGGCTCGGCGATGCACTTGGGCTTGGGGAAACAATTATATCGTCGTCATCATCGTCAAAGTCTTCATCGTCATCGAAGTCTTCCTCTTCATCTTCATCGTCGTGTTTTCCGATATCCGATTTGGCAACTGCCGAGACTGCCGCTCCGCCTTCATGCTCCTGGGCTTGGGCCGAAACAAAGAATCCGTGGTTTTGAGGTCTGTTTTCGTTATCGTTTGCCAGGACAGGTGTTGCAATTACTATGAAAAATAGAGTTAGGAGCGGTAAAAGTTTTTTGTACATTCTAAAAAGTTTAAACGGACTACTTTAAAAAATGTTACATTTTGCCTCGACTTACGTTTAAAGTTATAGATATAGGATATTTTATATCCTCTCTGTGAGTAGTAGAATGTGCCGAAATGGAAGAAGACCTGACCCAACTTATCATTTTGGCGCAAGTTGGAGACCGCTATGCGTACGGCAAAATATACGGCCAGTTTTATAAACGTATATATAGGTACTGCCAGTTTAATACGTACGATGCTGTCCTGGCCCAGGATATCTGCCAGGAAACATTTGTCCGGGCATGGAAGGCCCTTCCAACATTCTCTATTAAAAAAGGCGGATCTTTACAGGCGTTTCTTTTTAGAATTGCCAGAAATTTAATAATCGACAATTCCAGAAAGAAAAAAACCGCCTCAATTGAGAATTATGAGAATTTAGCCAGCAGCGAAGATTTAGCGGAAAATCTCGACAGGCGAGAGGAAAGTAAAAAATTAAAAGAAGCAATGGCAAGACTTGTAGAGGTCGACAGGCAGATTATCGTTTTGCATTACTTTGAGGAAATGTCGGGTGC
>CAZEDQ010000002.1:25738-29127 GCA_964511055.1 uncultured Gammaproteobacteria bacterium | reverse complement strand
ATTGCTAAAGTTGTAGGAATCCGCGAAGGGGCTTTGAGGGTAAGGACACACAGAATTATTAAAAAGTTAAAAGATTTAATGGAGGGAAAATGATCGAAGATGAACTGAAAAAGTTAAAAGAAGAATACAGGGAAACGCAGGTTCCTCCGTATCTTATATATGATGGGTGGACAAGTGTGCGCACGAGGCTTGCCGACCGCGGTGGTTGGGCAATTTGGCTTTTTGCCAGACGGATTGCTCTGGCCGTATTGTTTTTGGCCTTGATATTCACCGGTGTTGTGACTACATCAAAAGCGGCGGCTCCCGGCGATTTTCTTTACCCCGTTAAGGTTGCAAGCGACAACCTGTATGCCAAAATAAGCGGAGACTACCAAAAGCCGGTTGAAAACCGCACCCAGGATATTGTCAAAAGTTCCAGTGGGCAAAACGGCAATCTGGATGAGGCGATTAAGCAGTATGAGAATGCATTGGACCAATCAAAAACCCAGGTAAACGACCAGAGGTCTAAAGAGGAGTTCAAAAGAACTTTGGAGGAGGGGCAGCAACAGCTAAGGCAGGCTCAGGACGAAAACAACAACGAGCAGGATCGCGAAAAACTGCAGCGGGTAATCGAAAAGACCAATGAGCTGCAGGGTGAAATTAAGGGTAATCGAGACAGCCATGATGATTCACAGCAAGAAGAAAACAAAAAAAGCGAAGACTAAGCCGACTTTAACAAAATTTCCCGCATTTGATTTTTGCCTCGCGGCTTAATGGTATAATTTTTCTTCAAAATGATTAAGTTTGCTACCTTGTTTATTTTCTGCGCTATTGTTGCGCTTGCCCTGTTTTTTTACAGTCTGAAACAAAAAGCCTCATTGCCAATTTTCCAAACGAATGACCCAATGTTTGTCGATGAAGGGGTTATCGGTGATGACTTAAATGAACTATCGATAGAAAAACTAAGGCAGGGCCGGTATTCGGGCAGCGATATTGTTGTTGAGGAAACTTTGGCTCCAGGTTCAAATTATAAAAGGTATATTGTTTCGTACAAATCGGAGGGATTAAAAATTTATGCGCTTTTGACTGTCCCAATGGCAAACCCGCCGGAGGGGGGCTTTCCGGCTATTGTTTTCAACCATGGCTATATCCAGCCTTCACAATACAGGACAACAGAAAAATATGTTGCCTACACCGATGTTTTTTCCCGGAACGGCTATGTTTTGATCCGGCCGGATTATCGGGGTCACGGCAACAGTGAGGGTACTGCCAACGGGGCATACGGTTCGAGTGCATATACTATTGATGTTTTAAATGCTGTCCAATCGGTTAAGAAATATCCGGGTGTAAACGGGGAAAAGATTGGGATGTGGGGACATTCAATGGGTGGCCATATAACACTTCGAAACATGGTGATTGGCGGTGATGTTAAGGCAGGGGTTATTTGGGCGGGGGTTGTCGGAAGTTATCCCGATCTAATGAACAACTGGAGGAGAAGTGTCGCTTTTTCTCCGCCGCCGTTACCTTCCGGTGCAAGACGCTGGAGGCAAGTGTTGACTGAGAAATACGGTACACCCGGGCAAAACCCGACATTTTGGGATTCTATTTCTGCCAATTCATATTTATCTGATATTTCGGGAGCGTTGCAGCTTCATCACGGAACTGGAGATTCGTCGGTGCCTTTTGAATTTTCCAAGAAGCTGGAAGAGCAAATGAAGGCGGCAGGCAGGGAAGTCGAATTGTATTTATACAAGGACGACGATCATAATTTATCTTCTAACTTCAGCCTTGCTGCAAAAAGGTCAGTTGAGTTTTTTGATAAGTATTTGAAATAACCGTATTTTTCCCCGCTAGGTGATTTTGCAAAGTGGGCGTAAGTGGTTTGTTGTTATGTCCTGTAAAGCGCCTGGTTTTGGATGAGGACGGAATACATTAGGCAGTCTTCGGCTTTTTTATTGCCGTTTTCTAAGTTTAGTGTGGACTCGATTTTTTTTAGTAAGCCTTTCAAGTATTCGTCGTTGGTATTTTTAGATTCGACAAGCCATCTTTTTGCCTCTTTAGAAAAACGGTCGGCGTTTTCCATAGAATCCCTCTGGATTGACTGGACTATCCTTTTCAAGTCCAAAGATAGCGAAAGTAAGGTGACTTTGTCCATTTAAAACAATTCCTTAAAGAAAAATTTCATTAGTTCTTCAAATTTATTCCTGGTTTGAGGATCCTGGATTTCGTTTGAAAGGTTCTTGTGGTTTGGCCTTATATTTATCATTGAATTGTTGTCGATTGCAAGTGTTTTGAGGTCTATACCTCCGCCCCAAAGCTGCGTTTGAGATGAACCTTGTTTTAGGAGCAGTGCTTCGTTTTCAAAATGCCGGTTTGCGCCGGCAGAACAAACTTTTTTATCTACGTCTATAACTGTTTTGATATAAGTTTCAAACTCTTCAGTGAGTTTTTGGACCTCGTCTTTTGTGAAAGGTTCCTTTTTCGTAATTACCATAATGTAATGATAGCAAAAAATGGCCCCCTATTTTTTCCGCGAATTGATTTTTGCGGAATTAATGTATTAAAATTCGGCAATGTCTAGAAAAGACGACGATAGGGCACCTAAGGGAATTTTTTTCTCGCAAAGCGAGGATGGTATTGCTATTGGGGCTGAGGTTGGCCATGCAGAAATTAATGGGAAATTAGGGCACGTCATTCAAGTACATGCAGACAGTGTTGAGGCTACAAATGATATGCGTCGAGAGCTTGAAAAAGCTTATGGGGCTGAACCGAGTTCTTCGGTTGAGATAAGTTCGGCAGAAAGACATGGCAGTACATTTGGTTTTTCTGGTAATTGGGCTGGATCTAATTGGGAACCGATTGGTCCAAAACCCAATTGGCGAACTAATCCACCAAAAGATCCACACGCAAACTAAATTGCCCGAAAATTAGTGCGAATTGATTTTTGCCTCATTTGAGCGTAAGATTTGCGCGTATGGGTGAAAGAGCTAGTGCGTTACCAGAACATATTGCACAAGCCATAGATAAGGCAGTTATCGATCGCGAAGCGCTAGAAAGAGGTGCGAGTTTTGTTGGTTGGAAAGTGCCAGACGACTTCGACGGAATGTTTCGGCAAATTCTTGAAGATTATGCAAGATCGATTTCCAGACTTCTTTATTATGATTATTTTGCCCAGTTCGCAGAAAAAATAGGTTCGCATAAAGTACCATTATTGTTTAGGGTTGCAAGTACTCTCAGAGATCGTGAAAAGCTTTCTTTCGTACGGACAGTTAGAGATTTTGGTGAATACTTAGGTCAACACGAAGCATTGAGAAGCGTTGCCTGTGCGGTTGTCGAACCTTTAGAAACAGCACCCTCAAATTAATCTCTCAGAATTTGATTTTTGCCTCATTTGAGCGTAAGATTTTATT
>CAZEDQ010000002.1:0-25728 GCA_964511055.1 uncultured Gammaproteobacteria bacterium | reverse complement strand
ACAACTAATTCAATTAACTGCTCATTATATTCCATTTTTTTTGAAATTATGAAGGTCTTCGTATTTGGTGCAGGTGCATCATTAGCGTCTCAAAATAATGCTTATCCTGAGACCTCAAAATTCAGAGCGCCTCTAATTAATGACTTGTTTGATGATAGATATAAAGACCTCTCAATTTACATGTTTACTCCTGGCGAGCTTGATGAGTATCGGGCTGCTGTAAAAAACTTCGACGACAATAGTGTTGAAGACTGGTTAGGTGCGAAGTGGGATAGTATCTCGAGCTTGAAGAATAACTCCATCAAAAATTCGGAGATTAGGAGTTTTGGTCACATCGTTTTTTATATTTGGAATGTGCTTCGTTTAATATCAGTTACTTATGACGAGAATAATTTATATAAAAAGTTTTTGCAGAAATTATATGCCCCCAGAATTGAAGATGAATTAGCCTATGTAAATTTTAATTATGATACTCTTTTTGAAAAAGCATATAGCGCTGTCTTTCATAAGAATTTTACAAATTTAGACGATTACATTAACGAAAATATAATCAAGCCACACGGTTCGATTAATTGGATATTAAACAAAAGAAAAACGGATCAAGAAGTACCATCGAGTCGAGATACTCGATTAAAAATTGATTTGTCTATGCGTAATTTTTACATAAATGGGAAGATATCTATGGAAAACTCACAATTTCTGGACCCGAATCTAGAGTATTTACGTGATAATGATATAGCACGAGCTTGGGAGAGTTTAAGTTTGGGTATCATGTATCCATTGATTTTTTTACCGATATCAAAGAAGGATTTTACCCACATTGAGACCTTTAGTGAAAAAGTCATTGAAAAAGGGCGAGAAATTATGGGAAGGGCAGACGAGATATATATTATTGGCTATCGCGCAAGGGACTATGTTATAAGAGATTTAATAATGTATGCGCCAAGTGGTTGTGTACTAAATGTGATTTCTGAGTCTCATGCAAAAGAGATTTCAGAGTATGTCCTCAGTTGGGCAGGGCAGCTAAAACGAGGTACCAGCCTTAATGGTGGTTTTTCAGCATTTATTGCTGCTCCTTTTACACAATAATTTTTCACCCGCGGGGGTTTTGGATTTTTTAGGATTTTAAATTCTTTTAACTGAAGCGCAGGTCGAGTTTTAGGTTGAGGGTTTGGGCTATCCGCTTTAGAAGCGATAGGGAAGGGTTTGCCTGCATTGTTTCGATCCGGCTGATAATCGCTTGCGTGGTCCCCACTTTTTTTGCAAGATCCCTTTGGGACATTTTTTGTTTAAGCCTCTTTCCGATAAGTTGTCTTGCCAGCTGATATTCCGGTTCGGATTCTTCCCAGGCTTTTTTGAATTCCGGGTCTTTAAGCCTTTTTTTAAGATCCTCTTCAAATGTGTACATTTTCATAAAGCAATGATATCATAAAAGGTATCAAATTATCAACTCCTGCTTTTGTATTCTTTTAGGCGCAAAAGTGCTTTTTCTATTTCTCTTGTAGGCGTTTTTTGGCTTTTTTTGATAAACCCATGAAGAAGTAATACAGTATCTTTTAGCAAAATGGCATAAATGACCCTAATGTTGTCTTGGCCCAAGATTCTAATTTCCCAAAGCGGAGAACCAGTTAATTTTTTAGTATGTATGGTAACTGCTTCAAGCCCATATTCGTGAATATATTTTATGATTCTAAGTATTTTTGACTGTTGCTTAGCAGAAAGGGTGTCTAAGAAATCGCTAACCGGGTTTTGGTTGGTAGGTGAGGTGTAATAAACAACTCTATGCTTTTTAGGCATTTGGGATGATTATAACAATAAGTTTTTGAATTTTTCTCCCGCGGGGTTTTGCGGTTTTGAGTTTGCGGTTTAGTCCGATAATCTTTTTTTAAACCAATCCAGATATATTTTTTCTACTTTGTCGCGGAATGGGCCTGCTTTGATGCTGTGCGGTGCATCTTTCATGAAAACATAAGTTAATTTCGTTTTATCTTTTACCGCATTTTTATAATTTTCGGTAGTTTGGTGGGGGACAAATTCATCAAATTCCGACTCGATTACCAGAACGTTTCCTTTAAAATTATTGACGGCTGAGAGGGCATAAGTTTCGCTTGGATTTTTTGCTTTTTTTCTCCAGGCCATGATTTCCGGGATTTCGGATCCGCCTGCTTTTTCCCTTGGGATTTTGAAAGTGTCATTAGCATAATCTGCGGCAACTCTTAGGAGGAGATTTTTGACAGGGCGTTTTGATGTTAAATATGCAGCGCGGTAACCGCCGAAACTGGAACCGACGACAGAAATGTTTTTGGGATCAACGCTTTTTAAACTGGCGAGAAAATCAAAGACTTGCTGGTCGTCTCTGGTGAAATCTTCCATTGTTGCCGTTTTGATGTTGCCTTCACTTTCGCCGTGGCCGCGTGAATCAAAAAGCAAACAAATGAATCCGAGCCTGGAAAGACTCTCGGCATATTGGTAACTGTTTTCTTTGTGGCCTGTCCAGCCCTGGATTATAAGAATTGCCGGATTTTCTGTTTTTTTAATTTGAGGATAAAATATTGCGCCTTTTAGTTTTAAACCGTTTACTTTTATTTCGACTGATTCCATGATGGATATTATATCAACTATAATTTCTCTCCCGCGGATTTTTGGGATTTAGGCCTGCTGCAGGCCGATGGAATCGATTCTGGGGAAATTTATTTTTATGATTTCATGGAATTTGTCGGCTAACTTACCTGAGTATTTTCCGTAGCCTCCGCCTTCGGTTGTGCTGCAAAGACGGTTTTCGTAAATCCTGATAACATCCAGTACTTCCTGGCCTTTGGCGTTGAATTCCGCCTGATATTTTTTGGTGTCTTGCATGTATTTGAGGTGAATCTCGCCGAAATCGTCAAAAAGCTTTCGGTTTTCGTCCATCATCAATTTAAAATACTCTTTATATTTGGGCACAATTATTTTTTACCATGAATTGGGATTTAGTGTAAATTATTTGATTTCGAAGAGTTTGTTTTTGGATTTGGCGCCGGAGATTAAATCTACTTGAGATTTTTTGACTTTGAAATATTGGGCGAGGGCTTCTGCGACTGCGCGGTTTGCTTTGCCTTCAAGGGGCGGCGCATTTACATAAACGTGCAGAGTGCCTAATAAGTCTTTTTCTATTCTCGGCCGTTTGGCATTGGGGTGGGCGATTATTGTGACTTTCATAACATTTCCTAATTACTGCCTGCTTGAGCCTGAGCGGGAATTTTGTAATACAGATTTTCGTAATCCTTCCATTGCTGTTTGGAAATTTTATCAATTTGCGATGTGAGGATATATGCGTTTGTTTTGTTGCCGTTGCCCCTTTGTATTTGTGTGTACTTTTTATTTAAATAAGGCGTGAGTAAATTGAAATATAAACCTCCCGGAGGGAAATATATAAATGTTGGGGGCGTATTTTCCATTAAATTTACCAAACGTTTCGTAGACTCTTCGGATTGGAATGACCAGTCTAAATAGGCGTTTTGCCAACCCGCAGTTGGAATACCGGAAAATATATTCAGCAAACCTTCCAGTTGTCCGACTAATAGTTTGTCGCCTTCAAGTTTAATTATATTCAGGGCAAAGCCGAGAGATTCGATATCCCCATACTGGATAAAATGTTCATTTGTTTTATCTACGTCTTCCCTCCACCAGGTTGTATTAAAAAATAGAGAAGTAGTAAGCAGCAATGCCCCAAAAAATAAAAGTGCTATTTTTTTAGCGGGCTCTTTTTTAAACAAACTTACGGAGTTTTTAAAAAGAATTATGGCTGCTATTGTGAGCGCGCCAAGCATCGGTAGTATGTGAAAGGCGGTATAAAAGGCGATATCAATTCTGGTAATTCTCAGGTTTAGTAAAACAAATAGAAGATATATGAGTGCAAATTTAAATATAAAGGGAAGTCTACTTTTTATATTTGGCAGGGTAGATATGATTGCGGTTGTTATTATTGCGGTTAGGATAAGTAAATATTTTCCAATTGGGCCACTTGGGTTTACAATGCTTTGGAAGGGGTAGGCAAGAACCAAAAGATATGTATTCCAGCTTTTTGTTTCGGTGTCTTGCGGAATAAAGTACCTTATGTTGTCCATGATTGTGTAGTGATACCAACCTCCGGGGCTTATTAACATAAATAAAAGTATGGTGGGGAGAATAATCGAAGCTATAAGCAAAAACCGCATTTCCTTTTTGAGCCGGTAAAAATAGATGATGTTTATCACCAGTAAAAACGGCCATGCAGGTAGCAGGCTAAATGCGACCCAAAACGTACCCAGACCAAAGAGGATAACTTCTAAATTTTTGCAAATACTTGAAAATTTTGGTTGTTTATTGAGAAGACGTGCGGTAACGGTTGCGGCAAGAAACATTACGGGATAAAGCGCAAGGCTTTCTGCAAGCAGGTGATAACCAAATAAGTAAAACTTAACGGTTTCTATGAGAATTACTGCAGTTAAACCTACCAGACGGAATTTAAGCACTAAAACTAACGCCCCTAAGAAAGAAATTAAAAGCATGTATTGCCTTAACCTCTCTATCAACATAAACGGGTTTTGGTATTTTGTGATTTTGAAAAATACTGCCGAGGTTAGAATCGGCAGGGGTTGATGGTTGGTGGTTATGTCTTTATATAATTTGCTGTTGTAATTGGTCATCATCCATGCAGGTGTCAGGTGTTCGGATTCGTCACCGAAGCGGAAGGACTGGGTATTTTTTTGAAAATTTTTGTATTGCAGGGCGAAAAACAGAAAAAGGATTGCAAGAAGGATTAAAGTTTCTTTTTTTGGCACGGATTAATTTTATCAGAAAAAAATTTTCGGCAGATTATTTTATGGTGCTTGGCCGCTTGAGTTAGGGATGGGCGATAACCGCAATTTTCATCTTAAAAGCCTTTCTTTTCCGTGTTCGTTTTCCAGCTCAAGTGCTCTTATTCTACCAACCTCTTCCGGCGTCGCTAACCTTGCCAAGTTGTCGAGGTCAATTATTTTGGAAAGTCTTTCTATAGATTGCGGCATGTAGATATCCAGATGCATTTTTGTATTAACGTCCGGCTTTGGGCTTTTGAAATGATGGATAAATGAAAAAGGGTTGTCAAACACGGGTTCATCACCATTTTTTACGGCCATTGCCAGCCGGTTTGTCCCAAGAGCTTCCTGATAACCAAATCGAAGCATGGCGCGGGCTATAGCAATCCCGCTTTGGTCCAGGCCGGAATATTTTTGCAGATACATTTCCAGGTCACGGCCGTTGTAGCTTCCGCGCTCACCATAGTCGAAAATATCTTCGTGGGTTAAACCTTTATAGTCGATCGGGATAAGCTGAATGGGTCTTCCGGTGATTCTGCCTATGTTTTGGTCATGGGCGGCGTAGATTTTTATGACCCTTTCGGTTTCTATCCTTATACTTGCCAATTTTCGAAGTAATCGGGGTTGTGACCAGTCGGAAGGGTATAAAAACACGTGGGTTTAGGCTGCAACCTCGTCGGTTCTGATATTAAAGCCGTTTGAGTCGACTACCAGGGTTTGTACGCTATAGGCAAAGGGTCTTTTTCTGACAGCGCCAATATCAAAATGCTCATTTTTGGTTATTGCACTTCCTAAAACTAAACAATCATCGGGTTGTGCTGGGACAAAATCTTTTGCCGTCCAGATTTTTCGGTCGCCGCCTAAGGTTTCCAAGTCACTTGCTTTGTTGGCGTGTGAAATATACCTAAGCTGACAAGTTGCGCCAATGGCGCGGGCTGCGACAGCCGCAATCGATCCTTCTTCCGCACCGCCGCGGCCCATGACTATTATCGGTTTTTCGGGGTCGGAGTTGATGGCTCTAAGGCTCCAGGCAAAATCGCCTGCGGAAAATGTTTCAACTTTTGCGCCAAAATCATGAGCTTTTTGGGTTATTGTCACGTTTGCGGGGCGAGTCTCAGGATCCATGATTGCAACTGTAATATCACTCGGCCTTATTTGGGCCGCTCTTGTAATTGATCTGAGATTGTCGATTGTGGGCCTGTCTATAGAAATAGACTTTTCAAAAGCTGCAGGTGCAAAAAGCTTTTGAAAGTAATTAATTTTTCTGCCTTCATCTTCAGGAATTGGTGTAATTCCGCCGACGGGAGCAACAGCCATAATTGACCAGGCGTTCGGTCTTCCATGAGTTGCCGCCGTTGTACCCTCGACTACGTCCACTACAAAGCAGACCATTTTTTCTCCGCTCCCATAGGTGCCGATAGCAAGATCCATGATTATTCCCGCCTTGCCTTCCTGCGCTTCCTTTGCGCCTTCAGCGTCAATACCGATAAATAGAAAGGGTGCTGATTCTAGTGAGCGAATAAAGAATTTTGTTGCATCGTTGTCGATAATTTCTTCCCTGCGGAATTTTTCTTCGGGCGGCAAATTAGTTTGTTCCGGTTCTGAACCAACTAAAACAAAAATGTTATTGTGGGCGCTAATTGCTGCGGCTTGAACGGCACGAAGAGAGTGGGCGACTACTAATTCTCTTTCCGGGTAAAGTTCCGTTCTTGGGATGAGAATATCCGGAGGTTTTACCCCTTGGCCTGTGCGTTGTTCTAACGCCATAATGGCGGATTATAGTACCAGCTTTTGCAAAAAGTAAAGGACTAAATTTTGTAGCTGCTTTTTTGGCTGAAGTTTTCTTGGGCAAGCTCGACAAGTTTGGTAAGCAGTTTTTGATAAGGGAGCCCTGATGCTTCCCAGAGTTTTGGGAACATGGAAATCGGGGTAAAGCCCGGCATAGTGTTTATTTCGCTTATGACAAATTTACCGGTTTTTTTGGAAAGCAGAAAATCGGCGCGAGCAAGGCCGTGGAGGTTTAATGCCTTGTAGGCACTTTCAGCTGTATTTTTGATCAGTGTTGACGTTTTCTTGTCGATTTTGGCGGGGATTATAGCCTTGGAGTTCGGGTTATTATATTTGGCGTCATAATCATAGAATTCATTGGCGGGGATTATTTCTCCGCAGATACTGGATTGGACAATGTTGTTTCCCAGAAGAGAGACTTCTATTTCGCGGGCATCTTTTACACCTTCCTCGATTATTACTTTGTATCCATACATAAAGGCAACGCTTATTGCTTTTTCTAAGGCGGATTGGGTTTTTGCTTTTGAGATTCCGATACTTGAGCCAAGATTAGCCGGTTTAACAAATAGAGGAAAATTGAGATTTGAGATTCCCTTTAAGATTAGTTTTTTATTTTTTTGCCAAGCGGTTTTTGTTATTGATTTGAACTTTACTACAGGTAGACCGTGTTCTTTCCAGATTGTTTTGGAAAATTCCTTGTCCATTCCAAGAACTGATTGGGCTACCCCGCAGCCGACGTATGGCATATTTAGCATTTCAAACAATCCCTGGAGGGTACCATCTTCGCCATATGTGCCGTGAAGGACAGGGAAAGCTATATCTGCCTTTTTAAGGCATTCTTCGGCCGTCTGTTGTTTGCCATTTTTAAACCAGGCGCCTTTTTTGTCTATAAAAATTTCGTGGATCTTAAATTTTTTGCGGTCGAGGTTTTTGGCGATACTTTTTCCTGAGACAGTGGAGACTTCGTGTTCTGCCGATTTTCCGCCATATATTACCGCTACTTTTGTTTGCATGAGTTTTGGGTTTTTGAATTATAGCAAAATGAAAAAATTAAACCCTTTTTTTAAGAAAGTAGTATGCCCACGATGCAACTTCGACTGATGCAAAAATAAAAATGTAAACACTCCAGACGCTTATTCTTTGCAGGCCCGTGTGCAAAACCAAAAGCCATAAAACAAGATAAATTAAACGATGAAGGTATTTCCACCATTTCCCGAGTCTTTTTTTGGACGTATCATTCGAAGTTAAAAACATTAAAAACAAAAGAAACAGTGCGCTCATGCCCATTACTACAAACAGTTCAAGAGGCACTTTGAATGGGTTAAAGCCTGAGATATACAGAAAACCCCGGACAATAATAAAATGGGTAAACGCAATGAGGAATGCAACTATTCCAAGCTGTCTTCTGAATAGTGTAATTATTCTGGTTAGCTTAATTTCAATTCTAAATCTACCTAAAATTCCGGGCAAAACTACAATCCCCAAAAGCAAAAGTGCGATTTTGCCGGAACCCACCCCCGTTTTATAAATAAAGCCCTCAAGATTACCATTACTAAAATTTTCGTAAGCTGCAAAAACCCAGAAAATTGCAATTGCCAGATAAAGGTATTTAAACAAGTCAACAATTTTTATTCGTCTTCCGGCAAACCATTTGAAAATTTTTGTTTGCAAATCTTGGTCCATATATAGATTTTAACAAAACTGAAAATTATGCTTGCTAAAACTAACTATAGTGATAGAGTTAAATCATTCGTTAATTTGATGAGTTTAGCTGGTTTGTTGAGACTTGTTTTGCATTACAGCAAGCTTGAGGATTTTGGCGGGTCGACTTCCAGTTTGGATTCGAGAATTTTTATTTTGTTGACAACAAAAAAGCGCTGTTTTTTGGAAATGATCTTTGCTTTTTGGAGTTTTTCTATTTCCAAACTTGCAGTTTCCCGGGTTAGGCCGGCAAGAGTTGCGATTAAGCGATGCGTAAGAGGAGCCTGTATGACTATCTGGTTGTTTTTTCCGTTTTTGCCAAAACGCTTAGCAAGCATTATAAAAATTGCAGCTATCTTAGAATCTGCTTTTCCGAGTAAAAGCGTTTGTGTTGTGGCGATTGATGCCTCCAGGCCAATCATTGTACGTTTGTTCAATTTATAAAGCAGGTCGGGCTGGCTTTTGATGAATTCTAGTATGGTTTCTTTTGGAGCTTTTAGAGTTTCAAGTTCTGTAAGCGCCTCAAAAAAATAGCTATTTTCAATTTCCGAAAGGGCCCACATCATAAAAAGATAGGAACCTGGTTTTAAAATGTTAAAAGTTATCTCTTGCCCGGAAGCGGATATGGAATAAAGCCTTGCTAAGCCCTTTTTAATGTAATAGATACCTGTGGGATCTTCGCCAGGCCTAAGAATTGTCTCGCCTTTTTTGAAAGTGACGCCCCTTCCAGCTTTTGCGAAAAATTTTAAGTCAAGATCTTTTTCTGCAGGACGCAATCTGAAAAGATTATATCAGATATATGTGTGGTTTGTAATTTTTATAACAATAATTCGGTTAGTTTGGTTACTGAATAAATTATTTTCATATTGTAAAAAATACCCGGTAATAAGAGCAGTTGGGAAAAGTTTTAGAAGGAGGTTTATGGATTATTGGCTAGTTGAATATTTAAGAGGACCGCCCTGAATTGATGTAAATATGTTGTTTGCGATTTTGTAAAAAGGAGATGAAAATATATGAAAATTCTAGTAGAACAATTAAATATAGAAAAGTTCCTTAGGGGGCTATCGATGAAAGCAAAAATTTATTGGCGATTTCTAGGCAGCGTGTAGAGCAGGAACCATTTTCTTATTAATTTTCTTGCACCCTTCTTTTTGTTAAACTATCCATTATGTCTTTGAAAGTTGGAATAGTTGGGCCATAAACCGACATTCTAATCTGAGGCTGCTTCCTTTTGAACTTAAGATTAGACTGCCGAAATTGAAAAAAGATCGTATAATTTTTGACAGAGATGTGTTAGGGAAAATTGTAAAGAGCAAAGTGCCGTGGAGAAGAGTTTATAGATAGAATGTCTGAGAACCAGTTTTGCTAAATCTCGTGAAAAGGACTAATATTTTATCAATGTCCTAGCCAACCCATCAAAAATAAAGATGAGATTTATATGAAGATGAAAATGTTCATTAATCTTATTAAGATTTTGGTTTTGGCCGTTCCAGCAGGCTTTGCCTATCTTGGAATTAAATACAGCGACTCTTTTTATTATCTGCTCTCTTTTATTTCTTTAGTTTTTTGGTTCTTTGTCTTAAAGCCAGGTGTATTTTCGAATAAGAAACTCTCAGTTCCTAAAATCAAGGCACCATTTCTTAATATAAATGTTCCCAAAATCCATGAACCAGAAATCATCGAATGGTTTGAGGAAAAGGCTCTTGGTAAGAAATTTTCCAAAAGAATTCACCTACCACTAATTGCAATATTTTTATTTTCTCAACTCGCTTTTCTGTACCTTGGGGTTTTTGAGTTACCGTTGACTTCTGATGGCAACATCATAATAGCTTATTTTAAGGCTCAATTAGACCAGATTCTAGTTTCTTGGCCTTATTTCTTGGTAGGTATTTTGTTCGCCGTTATAGTTTTGGTTATTTATGGATTGAAAAGAAAGCTAATTGTGATAACTAAACCCAGACACTTTGTGAACACATGGATCAAATCTCTTGCAGTCGTTTTGGTTGTTCTTGCTCTAAGCTTAGGACTCTCTTTCCTGAGTCTATATGCAGTAGCTGTTGCACATGCGAATTCTGTTAAATCTACAGATGTAATCTCGGGCGAGAAAGATGTACTTCAAAAACTAAAAAACAGTAGTAAAGCACCCAAGATAGTTGGAGTAGAGAAGGGGTTAAAAAGGACCTTAATTTCTATAAGTCTTAAGAGGAATTCTAGTTTGGGGAAATTTTACTCCGAGAAGCTGATCGATACTTTGCCCGATAATTTTTTGTTTATTAAGACTCCAACCGAGGCGCTCATAATGTACGGTGATAATTTGTTGATTACGGAGCTGAA
Organism: uncultured Gammaproteobacteria bacterium; assembly: GCA_964511055.1. Lineage (GTDB taxonomy): Bacteria > Patescibacteriota > Microgenomatia > Curtissbacterales > GWA2-41-24 > JAKAJD01. The sequence continues at coordinate 15,088 of CAZEDQ010000002.1, read as the reverse complement.
AAAGAGTGAGATCGAAGCGGTAAGCCCCACTGTTACAAAGCTCCTAGTTAAGCAGCAGCTTGAACCCCGATATATAAAGGATGAGCCTGAAGTTAAAGTACTCAGCAGGCAGGAATATTTAAAATATCGTGACGATCAAATTAATAAACAATTAGAAGAAGTTGATGGAATTTTAGCTGAAATACAAAAGAATATAAATATTGCATATTCAAATATTCAAATAGATAAAAATAACATCGCGGAGGCACAAAACCTACTTGCTTCAGCTCCCGAGAAGAGGGATGCAGATTATAATTATTGTAAAACAGCAGGCTACTCGTCGTTTTATTTTGGAACATTTTATCGTTATTACACCGATGCTGAATGCGAGGCTAAGAGACAGGAATGGGACAATTACTTAGCTGAATTAGAAGCAAGTATTAGGCAAAATCAAGCAAATTTAGGCTACGATCAAGGTCAGTTGGCTCAGTATCAAGAATATAAAAAAATATTTGAGGATTTCCGTCCCTATGTTGAAGCACAAAAAGGCTCTACCCCAGACGAGCTCGGGTTATTTGAGCCTGAACGGTCAGTCAAGGTTGTTCTTGAGTCGACTAATAACAAAGCAGTGGGAGATTATTTTGCAACGTTAGTCCATGAGTATTTGCACTATACAAGCTATGTTTCTGAGGAGCGTCAGTTTACGCACCGTTTTTTCGAAGAGGCATTAACCGAATATTTCTCGAGAAAAATTATAAAGGATCAGCTCGGACTTGAAACCGGGCTTGGATACCCAATTCAAGTTAAAGTAATTGAAGAGATTTCAAAAAAAATTTCTGAGAATAAACTTCGAGATATTTATTTTAATAAAGACGAATCAACACTTGTCGCATTGTTAAACGAAGCGTATGGAAGTAAGTTTTATACCGATAGTGAATTTCATTTTCAAGCCCTATCTTACTTGGGTGGAAAAGACGCACTAAAAGCAGCGAATAATATAATGTTTAAAATAGGTGGGCAGGAGTTAAAAGAAGAGGATCTCTATAGTACCTTTAGCGAGTTAAAATAGTTACTTTGGGGTTTTGAAGACAAATGTTTTGCTGTCTTCCTTATCCGTGCATTCAAAGGTAATTTCCTTATCATTGTTGGTAAATTTAATCACACTCTTATCAAATTTACGGTCGACATCATCAGTTTTGGGTGCGACTTGTGAGAGCTGAATCAATAGTTCGTCAAAGTTTGTAGCCTCAGGGTACTTGCCTGTAATGAGATTATAAAATTGTGATTTATACGCATAAAGCTGACAGAGAACCAAGTCTTCCTTCCATTTGCTTATTTTTGGTAGTGCGGGATAAGAACCTAAATCCTCTTCTTGAAAGGTGTTAATTGCATTTACTTTATTTGTGACAGTCTCAATAGTGTTTTTTGCCAAATCTTTTTTCCGGTCGTCGCCTTCTTCAATAAATTTGTCGAAATCAATGTTTAAGTTCGCAGCCGTTTCCTGAATTCGCGAATATTTATAACCCGCGGATTCTAAGTCGCCAGCTACAAAATCTTTTACTACAGCATAGTACGATCCGAAATAATCCTTATATTTTTTTAAGCTTTCATAACCATAAGGATATAATTTTTTTATCTGATCTTCTTCTTTGAATTTAAAGTCGCTTCTTCCATATTTTTCAAGTGAAGCAATATCTATAAAATTTTCCGCATAATAATCATTACCTGTTTTTTGAGCCCTTTCGTCATAATCAGTTAAAGCAATATTATCTTTAAAAATTGTGATCAGTTGGCTAAACATAGTATCTGCGACGTAAGAGTCTTTTGCTGAGTTTAGCTCATTGTCGTAATAACGATTTTGATTATCAAGAAGTTGTTTTGCAATGCTTCCTCGTTTTCCAACTAATAAATTTGTTCGGAAAGAAAGCTTTTCGTATTTTTGTTTGTTTGATTCAAGTGTTTTAATATAATTTTCTTCATTATTCAGAGTTTGACTGGCTAGCCCTTCTAGTTCTACAAATAGTTTTAACTTCTCTTCGTTGGATGTTTTCTCATCAGTTAAGATTTTCGAGAAAAGCTCGTAAGCTTTTTCCGATAACTTTCCATGTTCTTCTATTAGACCTATTTCTTGTCTTTCAGTACTTGCTAGGAGATCTGAAATTGATCTCAAGCTTGTGTATTCTAGGTATTTGTAGCAGACTCCGAACAATATTAAGGCTATGAGTCCTATTAAGATAATATTTCTGATATCGCTAAATAGCTTCATTTTATGAGGCAGGTGCGAATTATGACTTGTTTTATATTTCTAAGTCAACTTTCCACTATTTTGGGGTACTTTGTATAATAGCTTTATTGTAAAATATATGAACTGCGCGCTGCTTTTTGCTCGGGCTTTTTTAAATATCTTTCCTATCAAATTGTTATAATCCAGAAATGGTCCAATGTGGAATAGTAGGTTTGCCGAATGTGGGGAAGTCGACGCTTTTTAACGCACTTTTGAAGAAGCAGGTAGCAAACGCCCAAAATTATCCATTTACAACAATTGAGCCGAATGTGGGGGTTGTGGAAGTTCCTGACGCGCGGCTGGAGAAGCTTAAGGAAGTTATAGATAAATCGGAAGGATTATCACCCAGTTTTAAAATTATTCCTGCAGTTGTTCAATTTGTGGATATTGCCGGGCTCGTAAAAGGCGCCCATAAAGGCGAAGGATTGGGAAACAAGTTTTTGTCGCATATCCGTGAAGTAGACGCTATTGTTTTTGTTGTGCGGGATTTTAAAAACAAAGAGATTATAGATACGGGTGAAAGTCCAGATAAGGATTTGGAAATTTTAAAGTCCGAGTTACTTTTAAAAGATTTGGAAACGGTAGAGAAAAGAATTGACACTTTAGGCCGGGAGCTTAAGCCACTTACTCCGGCTGACCCGAAGCACGGACTTTTAAATTTGGTTAACAGGGTAAAAACAGTAATTGAGCAAGGCAGGTGGGTTAGTGATGAATTTGATGATGAAGAGCTAGGGAAAATCTACGATCTGCAACTTCTTTCTTCCAAAAAAACGCTGATAGTTGCCAATAGCGATGAAGGTAATTTGAATGAAGAGCCACCAATTAAAGGGGCAATCAGGATTTGCGCAAAACTTGAAGAGGAATTAGGGGGGCTTCTGCCAGATGAGCAGGAAGAGTATTTAAGGGAGCTTGGAATAAAAGAACCCGGTCTTAATGTTTTGATAAAAAAGGCGCATGGCGTTTTGGGACTGGCGACTTTTTTGACGGCCGGGCCAAAAGAGGTGAGGGCATGGACAATAAAGCAGGGAAGTTTGGCGCCAGTTGCGGCTGGGGTGATCCACACTGATTTTGAGCGAGGATTTATTGCAGCGGATGTTGTGCCTTATGACAAATTTGTAGAGGCGGGTGGATGGAAGGCTGCTAAAGAAAAGGGATTTGTAAGGACAATTGGCAAAGCGGAAGTTATGCCTGCGGACTCGGTAGTGGAATTTAAATTTAGTGTGTAGTAGTTGTCCCACAAAATTTACTTCAAGTCTTTTCAGTGCTATTCGCACACGACTTGAAGAGCATTTTTGTGGGACTGCGCTAACGCTTGAGTTTAAATTTAGTGTTTGATTGTTTTGTCCTAACGTGCTAATGTTGAATTAAGGTGGATAACCAGCCTGCCCAATCTCCTCAGCCAGCTTTGAAAATTCAGACGGTTAATGAAGTCCCGCAGTTTGGGATGTGGATAGGCTTTTTTTATATCCTTTATTTTGTTGCCCTGTATGTTTGGGCGACATCGTTTGGAAATATAATGCATGAGGTAGTAAACCGGTATATACCTGCTGCTTTAGAAAGTGAAGAAGCAAGGCGGGGGTATTCGTATTTTGGTGCGGATTCAATAATAAGGTGGTCGCTTGCTTCGATGTTAGTATTCTTCCCAATTTTTGCAACTATCCATTTATATATAAGCCGTTTAGGTATGACCCGGCCGGAAACGGTAAATATAAGGGTGAGAAAGATACTTATCTATATAACCCTTGTCGGTACAGCGCTAATTTCTTCTTGGCAGTTGGTTAAGTTTGTTTTTGCATTTTTTGATGGATCTATAAACATGAGGACAATGGCCCATGTTGGTGTGACGCTTTCGATATCTATAGTTATTTTTATTTCATATTTAATGCAGGTTAGGAGAGATAGGAATGTTTAAGCATTTGATCTTGATTGTTGTTTTGGCCCTTTTGGTGATTGGTGCTGTGGGTTTTGCAATCCAGCTGTCCGGTACCCCCATGGAAAACAAGGCAATCAGGTATGACGATATTAGAATGAGCGATTTTAGAAGTATCAAAACCGGAATAGAAAATTATTATCAGGATAATTTACGGGTCCCTTCGACGCTGGAACAATTGACTGCTGTTAGGGTAAAAACGAGCATGCCTTATATGAAAAAAATTCCAAAAGATCCGGCAACAAAAAGAGCTTATACTTATACACCTGCCGGAACAGCGCAATATAAAATTTGCGCAACTTTCGAAACTTCGTCTTCCGAGATAGAAAAGAGGAAAACCGGTATTTTGGATTCACTCACCTCAACTGAGCTATATGGTGAGGATAGCTCCCACCCGAAAGGCCAATTTTGCTTTACCCGGTCTGTCTCCTCTTATCTTCAGGACCAGTATGGATCAGGGTCTTCGCGATATAATAACATTCCTAATTTGAGACAGCCACCGCAAGAGTTACCTATGGAGTCAACAGGCGGCGCTTTTTGATATCCTGCATTGAACTTGTCTTGAATCTTTGATATCATTTCCACTTATGTACGAGTTAATGATCGTGGCGACAATTGGCGGGGCAGAAGCTTTGCTTTCGCGTGTGGAGAAGTTTCTCAAGGAAGCGGAAGCCAGTGATTTAAAGGTTAATAAACTTGGCCGCAAACAACTAGCGTATCCGATAAAAAAACAGAAAGAAGCGGAATATTTTGTATTAAATTTTGAAGCGGAAGGGGTAAACTTAAAGTCGATTACGGACAAATTAAGGCTTGAGCAGGAAGACTTGCTCAGGTATATGGTTTTAAGTGCAAAAGTTTTTAAACCTTCAAAGAGAAAAGGTAAGAAGATTGAGGTAGCCAAAACAGAAGAGCCGAAAAGGGAGCCTGCAAAAGTTACGGTGGTGACTAAACCGTCCTCCGCTAAAGCTTCGGACGGCAAGAAAGTGGAGAAAGAGTCAAAGAGTGAGAGAGTGAAAGATGAAAAGAAGCCATTAAACAAGGTTGACGCAAAGGCGAAAAGTAAGGTAGCATCAAAACCAAAGAAGAAATAAGATTTATGATTAATGATTTATGGATTAAGAATTAAGGAGTAAAGGTATGTCGAGTAGAGCAAGTCTGAACAAAGTATTGTTAATTGGTAATCTCACACGGGATCCGGAACTGCGTTATACTCCATCAGGTGCAGCCGTTTGTACTTTCGGAATTGCTACAAACCGTTATTATGTTGCTTCGGACGGGCAGAAAAAAGAAGAGACGGAATTTATAAAAATTGTTTCCTGGAATAAGCTTGCCGAACTTTGTTCGCAGCTTCTTGCCAAGGGGCGGAAAGTCTATGTAGAGGGTAGGCTTCAAACAAGGTCTTGGGAAACACCGGATGGTCAAGCAAAACAGACAACTGAAGTTGTGATAGACGACATGCGAATTTTGGATTCCAAGCGCGATTTTGAGGGTGGAAAGGAAGACGAAGTTCTTGCGGCGGCACCTGCTGTTGAGGTGGGTCTTGATGAAACTGTTGTCGCTTCTGTCCCAAAAGAAGAGGAAGGGGCAAAAAAGGTTTCAAAAAGCAAAGCAGCAAAAAAAGAACCGGCCAACGAAAAGAAAAAGGAAGACGACGAGGAAAAGGTAGATCTTGATGATCTGCCGTTTTAACTATAAATAATAAACTGTAAACAGGAGACAATAATAAAGTGCCAAGATTTGTAAAACGTTTAACCAGAGCAAAAAGATGCCCACTTTGCCTTGAAGATATAAATGTTGATTATAAAGAAGTTATTGTTCTAAAGAAGTATTTATCCGAGCGCGGAAAGATACTTGGAAGAGCAAGGACCGGGGTTTGTGCCAGACACCAAAGGCAAATAACCCGAAACGTAAAAAGAGCCCGTTATATGGCCCTTTTGCCATTTGTTCAAACTTAAGTTTTTTAAAATGCCGGAAACTTTGCCTGCCGAAGAAAAAAAGCCGCTGGAGCCTGATGAAAGCAGATCTTTAGGTAACCATTTAAATGCACCCAAAAAGTCTTCGTTTTTAAGTTTTATTTTACAATTTTTGGTAATTGCCGCAGTATTTTTTGCCATTGGTTTTTCATTTGGGCAAAAGAAAATAGAAGTAGAAAAACGGTCTTTTGTTCCGGTAATAAAGGTTTCAAACCAGCTTCCACCAAAAGACCAGAACGTAGACTTTTCGCTCTTTTGGGATGTATTTAATTCACTACCCCAAAAATATTTTGACAAGTCGGCAATAAATGCCCAGAAAATGATGTATGGGGCCGTTGCCGGAATGGTCCAGTCGCTTGGGGACCCTTACACTTCGTTTTTGGATCCGGACCAGAACAAGGCAATAAGAAGTGAAATTGCGGGTACATATGAGGGTGTCGGAATTGAGATCGGATTTGATAAGGACAAAAGAATGGTTGTTATAACACCCTTAAAAGGTACACCTGCCGAGAAAGAGGGTGTGTTGCCAAACGACGTTATTGCCAAAATAGGTGATCGTGACACGTATAATATGACGCTTCCGCAGGCTGTTGAGCTAATAAGGGGGCAGGCAGGGACATCGGTGACAATAACCTTTATGCGCTCGGGTGTTGATAAGCCTATTGTTAAAAACATCCAAAGGGCGAGTATTGACGTTAAGAGTGTTGATGTTTCGTACCGTGATGCCAAGGGTGGGCAAGTTGCTGTAATTCGTGTTTCAAGATTTGGTGAGAAAACGGACAGTGAATGGGACGCTGCGGTAACAGAGGTAATTGGCAGAAATGTTAAGGGGGTAATTGTAGACATGAGGAATAACCCCGGAGGCCTTCTTACTTCCTCGGTGCATTTGGCAAGTGATTTTGTAAGCGGTACAGTTGTAAAACAGGAATACTCCGACGGCACTACTACTTCGCTTCCGACAGACCATGCAGGAAAGCTTTCGAAGATACCGGTAGTTGTTTTAGTAAATGGTGGTTCGGCTTCGGCTGCGGAAATATTTTCCGGGGCACTGCAGGATGCAAAACGCGCAAAAATTGTAGGGGAGAAAACATTCGGTAAGGGTACGGTGCAGGATGTAGTAGATTTGCCCGGGGGTTCGGGTTTGCATGTTACAATTGCGAAGTGGTTGACACCCAAAGGGAATTCTATCCACCATGTCGGGATTACGCCGGATGTTGTTGTAGAGATGACACAAGATGACAGAAATAACGGCCGCGATCCGCAGATGGAAAAGGCGTTGGGGATAATTTGAAATGAAAAATATTAATTTGCCTAAAACTTCAATAAATTCCAGATCAACTAAAGTAACTCTTCTTTTGGTAGGGATTGCGGTTTGGGTTGTAAGTGTAATTGCCGTGGCAAGATATCTTGGGAAGCTTCCGTCTGCAATTACGATTCCCGGCCAAAGCGAGAAACAGACGACAAAAATTGTCAGCGAGGAGTCGGATATTATTAGCGTAGTTAAAAAGGTTTCACCATCTGTAGTTTCGATTGCGGTTGGAAATCAGCAGACTTTAAACTTTTTCGGTATGCCGATTGGTAGCCCTGACCAGGAATCCGGAATCGGGACGGGTTTTGTTGTTTCGGCAGACGGGCTGATTATAACCAATAAGCATGTAGTTTCCAGGGATAACCAAAAGTACATCGCAATTATTAAGGCTAACGACGGCTCAGAGAAGAAGTACGACATAACTCAGGTTAACCGTGATCCTTTTAATGATTTGGCGATTGTAAAAATTGATGCCACAGGCCTTACACCTGTTGAGCTTGGGGATTCCGGCAATTTACAGGTCGGGCAAACTGTTATTGCAATCGGGAATGCATTGGGACAATTTGAAAACACGGTAACGACGGGTGTTGTTTCCGGGCTTGGGCGGGGAGTCAGCCCTTTTGATCCCTCCACCGGTATTTCGGAAAAGCTAGATGATTTAATCCAAACAGATGCAGCAATAAACCCGGGTAATTCCGGCGGTCCGCTTGTTAACAGTGCCGGACAGGTAATCGGAATCAACACCGCTGTTGCCTCGGCGCAAAACATTGGTTTTGCCCTTAAGGTCAACACAGCAAAACAACTTTTAGCTGATTTCCAAAGCAGCGGAGGCAAGATTTCCAGGCCGTTTTTGGGAATCCAATATACCCATATACAAAAGGATGTAGCGCTTCTTAACGGTGTGCCGCAGGGCGAGCTGGTAAGGCAGGTTGTGACAGGGTCTGCTGCAGGCAAAGCGGGAATTGAAGTTGGCGATATCATTACCGATTTTGACGGCCAGAAGCTCACCGACGAAAATACCCTAACCGGTATTATCCGCAGTAAAAAGGTTGGGGATTCGGTTAAGGTTAAAGTTTACAGGGATAATAAGTCAATGGATTTGGATATAACTCTGGGAGAAGCGCCGAATCAGTGAGGTAGCGAGTAGCCACTAGAAGCTAGCGACTAGTGGCTAGTGCGAATAAGTTGCCAAAAAACTTTCCAATAACAAAGTATATGTTTGCCCAGATGAAGGCGGCAACTGCGGTGTAAAGGCAAAAGGTTTTGTAATCGACTTTAAAAGTGCCGGCGACAATTGGGGTAATTATCCTAAGACCGGGTATTAAACGTCCGATTACAATTGCCCTACCTCCGTATTTTTCAAACCACCTTTCCACCTTTTTAACTTTTTGGGGAGTGAAGCGGATGTATTTTCCGAATCTTTTAATAAGCGGACTGCCGATTTTTTGAGATATGGTAAACAAGATTGTTGATCCGGTTAATGTTGCGCCGACGACTGCCGCAACTACAATAAAATAGTTAGATTTAGGAATGGCGGCCGCGGCTGCAATGAAAATATCTCCGGGGATTGGAAGGGGAACGCCTGCTTCCTCTACCAATATTATAAAAAAGAGGCCGATATTGGAATACTGCTGAAGTATATGTTCCACCAATCTATTTTAATATATTTTTTTGTTAGGCCTGATTTTGGGCAATTTCTGAAAGTGAAGCGATGATTTTGTCAAGATTGCCGTCCATAACTCCAGCGATATTACCCCAGGATTTTCCGATCCTGTGGTCTGTTACACGATCCTGCGGAAAATTGTAAGTGCGGATTTTTTCGCTCCGGTCGCCGGTGCCAAGTTGAGAGGATCTTGAAGTTGAAAGCTCAAGGTGAGCACGTTCTTCTTCCAATGCAAATAAGCGGGCTCGCAAAATTTCCATAGCTATTTCGCGGTTTTGGGCTTGGGACCTTTCTGTTTGGGCTTTAACGATGATGCCCGTCGGGATGTGTTTAACCCTAACTGCTGTTGATACTTTGTTAACGTTTTGACCGCCGTGCCCGCCGGAGCGGAATGCTTCGAACTGGATATCGGCGGGGTTTATGTCAACTTGCGTAGATTCAACTTCCGGTAATACTGCAACAGTCGCGGTTGAAGTGTGGATCCGGCCGGACGATTCCGTTTTGGGAACCCTTTGGACGCGGTGAACGCCGGATTCGTATTTGAATTTATCCCAAACATTTTTGCCTGTTACCTTGTAAGTCACTTCTTTAATGTTGCCGATGCCGCCTTCGTTTTTGTCCAGTTCCTCGACGCGCCAGTTTTGGGTTGTGGCGTATCTGGTGTACATTCTGGCCAGGTCGCCTGCGAAGAGTCCCGCTTCATCTCCACCTGCAGCGGCGCGGATTTCCAGTATGACCGAATTAGAAAGCGGTTGGTTTGAAGCTTGCGGTTGGCCCGAGAGTGCCTTTTCGAGTTGGTCTTTTTCCTCTTGAAGCTGTTTTACTTCCTCTTCTGCCAAGGAGACCATAGAGCTATCCGAAGCTGCTAAGTCTTGCACATCTTTGATTTTCTTGCCTATGGCTTCGATTTGTTGTTTTAAGTAATCGGACATACTTTTTTTGTTATGAATTTTTCATTGAGAATTTCGTCGGCTGTTGAACTAATCTTACCAAATTCAGGGCCCTCGGAAATTCACCTTCGACAAGCTCAGGTTCAGTTTCCGTTTCCCTAAATTTGTTAAAGATAGTTCAAAGACGCCGACTGCATAATCAAGAAAAATTCACAACGGGATTAATTTAGCTAAGAGGCGGCTTGCTTTTTGGCAAGGTCAAGCATTTCTTTGAGGGATTCCGGTCTCTTGTTTTGCTCTTTTTCTTCAATCTTCTTTGTTTTTTGGGCGATGTGGGTTTTGGCCTGTTCCTGGCGCTTTTGGAATTTCTCCACACGGCCAAGTGTGTCAACGTACTTCATTTCGCCTGTGAAGAATGGGTGACACTTATTGCAGACTTCGACCCTTATTTCCGGTACTGTCGCGCCTGTTGTAAATGTATTGCCGCAAATACAAACGACTTTGGCATCGTCAAAGTATTGCGGATGGATATCGGCTTTCATAGTTTTGGTATTTTAGCAGATCTGGTTTTTTAGTTCAATTGACGTGCCTTTGGTGCAAAATATGGTTTTTACGGTGGTGTTCTGCCAGATAAACACCAATAACGATTAAAATCGCTCCGAGAGTAAATGAAGTTGTGAGTTTTTCCCCTAGAAGGATCATTGATACAATGATTCCTGAGATGGGGTCGATATAGAAAAATAAAGCTGCTTCTCCTGCCGGTATGAGCGAAAGTCCTTTTTGCCACAAATATGAAGCTAAGGCAGAAGCGAAGATAATCCCATAAAGCAGGCCTAATATGCCGGATAAATCTACTTTTGTAAACCATGACGGGTTAGTTGTGAGTTCTACTATAGAGTTTGGGAGAAAGACAATTGCGGCTATAACAAACATATAAAATGTTAGTTTCGCGGCAGAGTATTTTTTTAACAGTTTCTTGGCGATAATTTCGTAGGCAACGAAGCTAATAGTTGCTGCCATTAAAAAAATGTTGCCCAGAACCGATTTAAAATCGGAAGCCATAATCGGCATGCCGATTATTATGAGCGCGCCCAAAAGTGCAGTTGCGGAAGAGAGAACCAGTTTGGCGGTCAGTTTTTCCTTGAGGTAAAGGTGGGCTGCCAAAAGGGTGAAAATCGGGACTGCCGAAACAAGGATCGAGGCATTAATTGCTTGGGTTAGCTTAAGGCCGCTGAAGAAGAAGAAAAGGTTGATGTTTGTGCCTAAAAGTGTGGCAATAACTAAAGGTTTTATGTCGGCTTTTTCTATTTTCAAATCTCTTGCGACAAATGGAAAAAATATAATGGCTGCCACCAGCTGGCGTATAAAACCAAGTGAAAAAATAGGAACTTCGGTTAAGGTGAGTTTCATGATTGGGGCTGTTGCCCCCCAAATTATTGTTGCCGTAATGATTAAAATAAATGCGGGGCTGGGTTTTCGCATTTAGGTTTAAAGGAGATCGACAATCCTGTCCAGGCCAAATGAAAAACCGACTGCCGGAATTTGGCGTCCGGCAAACGTACCGATTAGATTGTCGTAGCGGCCGCCGGCACCGATGGTTAATTCTTTTGGATCATTTGATGGTTTCATTTCAAATATTGCACCGGTGTAATAGTCAAGACCGCGTGCCAGAGTGGGGTCAAAGATGAAATCCAGGTTTTCTTTAAGCGAGTATTTATCTTTTAGGTTTTTAAATATTTCCACCAGTGAAGGTGTAGGTTTTGAATTTTTGATTTTAAAAAGGTGATTTTCGATTTCGTCGAGAGCCAAACCTTTTGATATTAGTTCTTCTCGAACTCCCTCTTCGCCGATTTTGGCAATCTTGTCAATTGCCCGTGTAACCTCAATCGGCGTTTTCTCAAAATTAACCCGGTCGTTTATTAAAATAACAGCTTTCGAAAGGCCCGCTTTTTTTACCGATTTTAGGGCAGTGGCTATTGCTTTTGCATCATCTAAAAGATTCAGTGAGCCGACTGTGTCAAAGTCGAACTGGGTGATTTCCCTATATCTTCCTCTTTGTGGGTTTTCTCCCCGAAAAACCTGGCCGATTTGGTAACGGCGAAAAGGCCCTTTGGCAAGCAAATTTTGGTTATTGGCGACAAAACGGGCAAGCGGAACGGTTAGGTCGTAGCGTAGGGCCAATTCACGATCCCCGCGGTCTTTAAATTTATAAATAAGCTTTTCTTCTTCGCCGTATTTGCCGGTTAGGGTTTCGGCAAATTCTATTGTTGGTGTTTCGAGTGGAAGAAATCCTTCTTTTTCCAAAACCTCGGCAATAGTATTTATGACAGCCCTTCTTTTGGCGGCTTTTTCGGGTAATATGTCGCGGAACCCTTTGGGCGTCGGCGGTGCTTTTTGCATTATGTAACTTATGATACCAGAAGAGGGCTTGTTAGGGGAGTAAGTACACGAGATCTGCAACGTCGTTTGCTTTTGCGTCTTCATGGAAGATAACAATTGCCGATTTGTCTTTGGCAATTATTTTTGCATCCGATTCCTTATCTTGATCAATAAATCCGGTATTTGTATTTGTTGTGATTTTTACTATATTACTTTGCCCTCTTTGCTGGGCGGAAAAAGTATTTCTCGAAAGACCGCTTAAGATTTTGACGACTGCCCAGTGGGTTTGGTTTTGGGGTTTGTCATCGCGCAGAATATCGATATTTTTGGCTTCCATCTGGTTGTTTGCAACGTTTTTGCCAAGGGCAATCATATAATCTCCAACCCTAATGTCCTGGTCCTGGGGTTGTGATTCTAATCCGGGCAGTTTTGGGATATTGACCTTGGTCGAGGCACTTTTTTTGATAGGCATGTCGCCACCCTGTGTTGTTAAGGTGATTGTGTTTTCGAATATGCTTTTAACCAGACCAGCGTAAACTGTGGTATTTGTAGTTTCGGCTGAGTCCAGGTAGTAGGTCAGGTTTTTGGCGGCAATTTCACCAAAGTCAGGGCCCAAGACGGAAATGGCAATTAGATTAAGGCCATTTTCCAGGTCGAGGCCACTTGTGAAGCTGCCAGCCTGGTCTGATTTTACAATTGCATTTGCCGCAGCTGAATAGACAACAACCAGTGAATTGGTTGGTACCTGGCCTTGGAGCTGTAATTTTTTCTCGCGGAGTACTTTGTTGTCTTCGATTGAGACTTTTGGTGATTGGGCAGCCGAGCCGGTGGCGCTTTTGTTTTGTGATGCCGGCTCAAGGAGTTCTTGTGTTGGCGTCAGCCCTTTTGGTTGTCTTTGCCAGAGCCAGTAGATGGTCGCGGGAATGGCAATAACTAGAACGACTATTATGACCAATGTCTTGAGGGGTATCCCGGATCTTGGCATTTTTTGTATTTTAGCTTAGCATATTTGGCTTAAAGGGGGCAAATTGTAGGTGCACGCTTTTTGGTTTTGTGATAATATCGATTGCACGGCGCTTATGATATTATGTTAAAACCCCAAGGAGAAATTTATGGTTGATATTTGGTTTCATGGACAAGCTTGCGTAAGGGTAAAAGGTAAAGGAGCCACCCTAGTTTTTGACCCGTATGAGGGTAATTTTACCGGCTTAAAACCATTGAAACTTGAATCCGACATTGTTTGTATTACCCACGGCCACCAGGACCATAATAGCGTGGCTAGTGTAAAGGGTACGGGTGAAAAACCACCGTTTGTTATCTTGGGACCGGGCGAATATGAAATCTCAGGAGTAAATATTGTTGGTGTTGATAGTTTCCATGACGATACTCAGGGTGGGGAACGGGGCCATAACACTATTTATCAGGTGACTATTGATGAAATTAACATTGTGCATCTTGGCGATTTGGGGCAAAAAAAACTGACGCAGGCGCAAATAGAAGATTTATCCGGGTGTGACGTACTTTTTATTCCGGTTGGTGGTACTTACACAATAGAAGCCAAAGATGCACCGGACATTATTGCTCAACTTGAACCGCGAATTGTGGTGCCTGTCCACTATAAACTTCCCGGCCTTAAATTTGACCTTGCCGATGTTGGAGACTTCTTGAAGGTTATGGGCAAAGAAAATATTGAACCTGCTGCAAAGCTTTCAGTTTCGCGCGATAAGCTGCCTGAAGAATTGGAAGTTACGGTTCTGGCGGCCCAGCAATAATTAAACAAAATTTCAAACCATGCAGAAAGTTAATGTCGGACGTGTCCCTCCGCAAGATTTAGAAGCCGAAAGATCTATTTTAGGTGCAATCCTCTTGGATTCTGACGCGCTTGTTTCGATTGTCCAAATCATAAAACCCATACATTTTTATAAAGAAGCCCACGGCGATATTCTGTCTGCCATCTTTGACCTTTTTGAAAAACGTGAACCGATTGACCTAATTACATTGACGGCCGAGCTGAAAAAGAAGGGTAAGCTGGACAAGGTTGGGGGAGCGGCATACTTATCCGAGCTTGCATCGCTTGTGCCGACATCTGCCAACGTTGCCCAATATGCACAAATTGTAAGGGACCATTCGGTAAAGCGACAGCTAATTGCCGCCAGCACTAAAATTTCCCAGTTGGCATTTGATGATACCGGAGATGTCAGGACACTTCTTGACGAAACCGAGCAAGCGATATTTGCCCTTTCCCAGGAACAGCTGCGGCAAAATTTTATGCCTATTCGCGATGCTTTGGCCGAAAGCTTTGACAGGCTGGACGAGCTTCATAAAAAAGCGGGTGGACTTAGGGGTGTACCGACAGGATTTTGGGATTTGGACGCGAAGCTTGCCGGCCTTCAGGATTCCAATTTAATAATTTTGGCTTCGCGACCAGGGCAGGGAAAGACCAGTTTGGCTTTGAATATTGCGGCCAATGTTGCGGTCCATGAAGGCATGCCGGTTGGTATGTTTTCTTTGGAAATGAGCAAAGAAGAACTAGTCGACAGGCTTTTGGTTGCCCAGTCCGAAGTTGATGCTTGGAAACTAAAAACCGGAAGGCTCGATGACAATGATTTCGACAGGCTACAGGAGGCGATGGGAGTTCTTGCAGATGCGCCGCTTTTTATAGACGATACACCGGCTATTAA
>CAZEDQ010000001.1:38922-50518 GCA_964511055.1 uncultured Gammaproteobacteria bacterium | reverse complement strand
CCGAGCGGTATTTTTGATTTTTGGGAAACAAGTTGTGCTAAGGGTAAGTTAGAGGAGCCTGCGAATATCTTTGGGGAATTCATCAGTTAAAACTTCACTTTTATGTCGGCTTTTGCTACCTCTTCTGCTTCGAAAAACGACTCCTCTTTAAAACCCAGCATATTGGCGACAACAACATTTGGGAATACTTTTATTTTGGTGTTATAGTCCAGGACGTTTGCGTTATAAAATTGACGGGCTGCTGCAATTTTAGTTTCCGTGTCCGAAAGTTCTTCCTGGAGTTCCTTAAAATTTTCAGAGGCTTTTAAGTTCGGGTAGGCTTCGGCTATTGCAAAAAGTGTTTTTAGGGCACCTGTTAGCTGATTGTCCGCAGCGAGTGCTTCTTTCGGACTTTTTGCGCTCATTAAGGCTGCCCTTGCCTTTGTAACGTTTTCAAAAACTTCTTTTTCGTGTTTTGCGTAGCCTTTTACGGCTTCCATTAAATTCGGGATAAGTGAGGACCTTCTTTTGAGCTGGACATCGATACCCGACCAGGCTTCTTTAACGCGGATACTGGCAACCCTCAAGCCGTTATAGAGCATCCAGATGTAAACCCCAACAAGTGCAACTGCCCCAAGAATGATGTAGGTCGTGTTCATACTGCTTGTATCATACCCTAAACATTTTCTTAAATTCAACCCAAGGGAGTGTATTGGCAATATTTTTGGGTTGGGCCCATCCACGTCTTGCAACGGAAACACCGTATTTCATGTTGTCCATTTGGCTTATGTCATGGGAATCACTGTTTATTATCAATTTGACACCTGCTGCAATTGCCTGTTTTACCAGACTGTCCGGTAGGTCCAAGCGGTTTGGCCAGGCGTTTATTTCCAACATGGTATTTGTTTTCACGCATGCCTTAAACACTTCCGGCCAGTTGGCATCTGAAGATTCCCTCTGCAGGAGCAGTCTGTTTGTCGGGTGAGATATAACGTTGACATATGGCGAGTGGCAGGCTTTTAAAATTCTCTTTGTTATCAATTCCTTGGACTGACTATGGCTTGAATGTATGCCGGCTATAGACCCATCAAGTAATTTTAAGCCATCATCGGGTACAGAAAGTTCTCCATTTGACAGAATATCTATTTCGAGTAAATTTAGTATTCTTATATTTTTAACTGAGCTTTTTATTTGTTCAATCCTATCTGTCCTCTTTTTTATTAAACCTATTATCTGTTTTTTTGTATGGGTTCCGGCACCGGGGGAATGGTCTGACAGTCCAATATATTCATAATTTAGTTCTTTGCCCTTTTTTATGATTTCCTCGAAAGATCCGGTTCCAAGGTCATGGCTTGGCTCGATTTGATAGCTCGAATGTAAGTGAATATCGCCTTTTATATCTTCGATTTTAACTAAGCTTGGCAAGTTGTTTTTTAATGCGGCTTCAATTTCACCTGTGTCTTCGCGAAGTTCAGGCTCAATATAATCCATACCCAAAGCCTTGTAAAATTGATGTTCATTTTCGTATTCGTTGAGTTTGCCTTTTATAGTGATCCCGTAGTCTGAAACCGACATTTTGTTTTTTAGGGCGATTTCACGAAGGTGAACGTTGTGGTTTTTGGAGCCTGTAAAGTGCTGCAGTAAGGCGCCAAAAACGTGAGTTGGCTGCACTAAGAGGTCTACCTGCATTCCGTTGAAAAGCAAAACAGAGGATTTTCTTTCCCCTGCGTCAAGAACCCTTTTTATTTGAGGAAATTTCTTAAAATGTTCAATAATACCCTTCGGGTTTTCTGAAGCAACTGCAATATCTATATCCCCTACCGTTGCAACCATTCTGCGCAGCGAGCCTAATGGCTCTGCCCGGTCGCAATCTTTATGCCGGCGCAAATAACCCAGGACAGTGTCGGCAACTCCGTATGCAAAAGGCAGTGTAAAGCGGGTTTGGGGTTTTGAATTTAATTCTTCGATTGCAGACAGGATAGCTACCTCGCTTTTAGGGCCAAAACCCGCAAGATTTCTAATTTTGCCCTTTTTGGCGGCATCTTCCAGCTCCTTTACGTTTTTTACCTTTAAAACACTCGCCAGTTTATAAGCGCTTTTAGGGCCCAATCCGCCAATATTTAATAACTCAAACATACCCGAAGGTAAATTTTTCATAACTTCGTTAAAATGTTTGACTTTCCCGGTTTTAAAAAGCTCGTCGAGATGAGACTGTATATTTTTACCAAGCCCGGGAACGGAATCCAGTTTATTTTCCTCCCAAAGATCTTTTAACTCACTTGTTGTGTGTTCAACACTATCCGCAGCATTGTCGTAAGCAATAATTTTGAACCTATCCCTTCCCGTGGCACTGTATGCGGCGCTAATTGAGCGGAGTAATTTGGCAATTTCCTTGTTTGTTATGAACCTCATAAATTTATTATATAATTTTCTAACAAAATACGATTGACACTACCTTTGCTAAAGGGTAAACTTTGATGGTTTGTGGGATCGTAGCTCAGTTGGTTAGAGCGCTTCCCTGTCACGGAAGAGGTCGGGGGTTCGAGTCCCCTCGGTCCCGCATAAATGGCGATTAGTGTATAGTGAAAGTGTAAATAAATTCTGCCTAAATAATTTAACTTCTGTCCAGGAAGGAGGGTCTAAATGCCTCGAGGAAAAAAACAAGTTAAAATAGCTTGGCAGGAAAATTACGCAGGCCTTATACTCGGCGCAATCATTGTTGTAATTTTGGGACTTTTAGTTGCAAATTTCTTTTCAAAAAGAAACCAGGAGATTGGTAATGGTATAAATACCGGCCAAACACAGCAGGAACAAGCCGACAATTCCACGCAGTATAGGGTTGAAAGCGGAGATTCCCTTTCTAAAATTTCCGAAAAAGTTTATGGCAGCCAGGATATGTGGCCGGTAATAGCGCGAGAAAATAAGATCGCTAACCCAAATATAATTTACGCGGGTAATGATTTAAAACTGCCAAGCAAAGAAAAAGCGCAAGAGATAAAAACACAAATGAGCCAAACGTCATACCAGGTCCAAGGCGGTGATACTTTGTTTGTAATCGCCGAGAAAATGTATGGGGACGGTTCTAAGTGGGTGCTTTTGGACAAAGCCAATAATGTTGGTAGGCTACCAAACGGCAACCCGCTGATATTTGCAGGGAATACCTTAGTTATACTTAGATAGGTTTTATTAAATGCTGTAAAACAGAAAAAATCTGCTGTATAATTTCTGTGGCCAAGACGCGGGATTAATACAATGGCAGTATACTTGCTTCCCAAGCAAGAGACGCGAGTTCGATTCTCGTATCCCGCTCTCATTTGAACAAGAATTCATAAAAGATTAAAATAGGTTTGTACTAATATCGGTAGTCACTCGCCACCTTAGCTCAGTTGGTAGAGCAGTGCTTTCGTAAAGCAAAGGTCCCGAGTTCGACTCTCGGAGGTGGCTCAGTCAGAGCAAGCAGTGGTCGGAGTTCGCTTTTTGCATTGCAAAAACGATATTTCTCACTGTCGGCTCACACATAAATATATTTAAACCGTGAAAAAAATCAATAGAGTTCAAAGGCTGGCAAGAAAAGAAGAGGGCGATATCATAAAGAGGATAGTATTGCTTTCTATTCTTAGTGTTGTCATCATAATTTTAATTTTCACAATAGGTGTTCCACTGTTGGGAGGCTTTGCAGATTTATTAGGAAGGATTCTGGGTAATAAAAGTTTAGGTGATAGCACGCAGTCAGCTGCCCCTTCTGCCCCAATTCTGGAAAGTTTACCAAGTGCTACGAATAGTGCCACCCTTGCTGTTTCGGGATTCGCAAGCGATGGAAATAAGGTAGAAATTTTTCTTGGCGCAAGTAAGGTTGGGGAAGCAGATGTCGCGGCCGGCAAATTTAATTATCAAAGCATAAGCCTTGCAAGCGGAGAAAATGAAATTAGTGTAAAAGCTTTAAGCGCTGCCGGGAAAGAAAGCGATTCTTCAGTAGTTTCGAAAGTTATACTGGACACAACTGCACCAAAACTGACCGTAGACAACCCCACAGAGGGCCAAAGCTTTTCTGGCGTGAGCAAAATTGTAGTCCAGGGCACTTCAGACTTGGATGCCGAAGTTTTAGTAAACGGTTTCCTGGCAAAAGTCGGTAGCAGCGGAAAATATGAAGTCGCGATTCCTCTTTTAGAGGGGGAAAATACGATAGAAGTAAAAGCTATCGATAACGCAGGAAACACAACGGTTGAAAAAGTTAAGGTAAACTTCCACCCCTAGGCAACCCAATTGCCGTTTACAAACATTATTGCGAGTGCAATTTGGGACAGTAAGGAGATTGACCATACTGCGTATTTTATTTTCTTTGACTCTAGGTAGTTTCCTAAAATTATAAATGCCCCAAGTGACGAGAGCAGGTACCTGGGCATGCTAGTCAGGGTACCGGTTGATGCCGGTATAAGTATAGCAAGAGCGCTAAAAATCAAAATTGGGGATGAGATTTTTTTGCGGCCGAGGACGAGGACGATTGCAAAAAAAAGTGTTAAATAGACGTCGAGATAGTCATTGAAAGGTTTGTTGTTTTGGAAAGTTGAGATGTATGAATAAGCTGTTTTTACGGGATTTGCAAGCTGCCTGTGCCAGGTTGACTGCACGGTTAAAAAATAAAACGGGTCTTTGAACCTCATGAAAAGATATGCGCAGTAGGTGGCAAACGGTACTAGCGATACAGCAACGATAAAGGAATTAGTGAAAATTTGTTTTAGATTCCAAATACGTTCCGTTGCCAACTTTGCAAAAAGTGACAATGTGAGCGTGACGCCGACAAAGCGCGTCAAGGATGCTGCACCAACAAGTAGCGCCGCATTAAGGTATTTTTTACTCTGAAGCTGGGAGAAAAAGAGGGCAATTACCAGAAGAAACAACCCTTCCGAGTAAAGGGCAACTGCAAAAAAGGCAGTTGGGAACACCATTAAGGTAATTGTGGCGGTAAAAGCCGTTTTCGGGTTGTGCAACTTTGCTGTGAAGTTGTAAAAGACATAAAGGAAAATAGCAAAAAAAATGTTTGAGATTAAAAGCCCGGCAAGAAGGGTGTTGCCAAAAGTCAGTACACTTGCTACTTTTATGAGCGCCGGATAAAGGGGGAAAAATGCGTATTCGTTTGGGCCAAAATAACCCTGATTTGCGATGTTAAAGTAGTGCCCCCCGTCCCACTGCGCCCATGAAGCAAAAAAGTCAAAGTTTTTACCCGGGCCCACTGCGCCAATCCCACCATTTGCAACCAGTGGGAATACTTTGCTTCCAATATAGGTTGCAGCAAATAACCCTATCCTCCAAACCAGAAATATTTTAATTATCATTTTTAATAACAAGCCCCAAAATAAAATAAAATAAAAGCATTACCTGCGGAAAGAATAAGGAGTTTATAAACTGCGAATCAACAATTAAGCCAAAGAATGCTGCGAGCGCACCCAGATGAAGAGGACTGCTTCTTGCTTTATATTTTAATGTCCTAAACACGTTTATTAAAAGGTAGAGGTAAAGACTAAGGCCAATTATACCTGTTGTTGCCGCCACCAGAAGGATGCTCGAATCCGATCCTGCCCCTGCGTGTCCACCAAGCGGGTTGTCGAATGAGAAGAAACCGAAACTAGCCTGCGCGTACCGGTAAGTATTAAATCCGACTCCCAATAACTCGTTTTCCCTGAAGATTTCCAGCGCCTTCTGCCAGCTTTCTATCCTGGCTGCTGCTGTTTCGTCTATTGAAAGCGCACCGATAATCCTGCTTTTTACTTGTCCGATTGTAGTAAAGGAAAGTATAAAAACGGCAACAGCAATAATAAGTACCCTGGGCGCTTTTACGACTCCGATTGTTGCAATGACTGTGGCAATTGCCAAATATGAACTTCTGGAAAAAGTAAAGATGATTGCTATTATGAATACGGCCGAGGCAAAGAGGTAAATTTTGCGGTTTTTATAGAGGTAATACGAGAGGGAAATGGCAGTTGTAATTGAAAATATGCAACCTGCAAAATTTGGGTCAAGCAAGGTTGAAACAAGCCTCATTTGATGAGGGTCCCAGCCTAAGGCTTGAAGAGAAGAAAGGTTAGAGAAAAAAACCAGCTGAAAAAACCCAAGAAATGCAAAAATTGTGCCCACAATAAGCAGGACATTTACCCATTTCTCGATTGAGCCTTTTTCAATCACGTTGTAAACAACCACCGACAGGAAAAAATAAATAATGAAACGCAATAAAAACAAGGAAGACACGGCAATTTGGGTTGGGGAGAAAAAATTTAAGGCGATAATCGTTGAGGCGCTTGCCGAAAGTGTGAATAAAATAAATGGCGTGAAGATGATTTTAGGAATTTTTAACGATTTTCTTATCAGAAACGCATCAATAACAAACACAATTACCGTACTTGCTACCGCCAAATCAGTTAAAGTAATTGCACCGGATTGGGTGAAAGGTAGTCTTACAAGTTGACCCGGCAGGAGTGTAACGAGCGATATTAGAAGAAGCAAGTTCACAAGCATTCTTATTTAAAAGTACCACTATTCTGGTGGAGTTGACAGGATTCGAACCTGTGGCCTTTCGTGTGTGATACGAACGCTCTGCCGACTGAGCTACAACTCCATATGGTGTGGGATTTTGCCGCTCTTACTATAGACTCAAGTTGCCTCTGTACGATTTGGCCAATTTTAACATAAAATTGAGGGACGAGCGTGAAAGAAGGACTTGTTTCAACAGTAAAAGAGATCGCCCAGACACTTTTGATTTCGTTTGGGATTTTTCTTTTTGTATATATATTTTTGGTGCAGCCGCACAGGGTTAAAGGCGAATCAATGTTTCCGACTTTTGAAGACGGTGAGCTGCTCTTGACGGAAAAAGTCTCTTACCGTTTTTCAAAGCCTGCGCGGGGCGATGTAATTGTTTTCGAGGCTCCCGTTGGGCATAACATTGATTTTATAAAAAGGATAATTGGTTTACCTGGCGAAACTATTTCTGTTCAAGAAGGATCTATTTTTGTTAACGGAAAAAGGCTGGAGGAAAACTATTTGAATGTGGAAACACCGGGAGATGAGGTTAGGACCCTTGGACAAAACGAATATTTTGTGATGGGAGACAACAGGCCGGCTTCGTCTGACTCGAGAGTATTTGGCCCAATTTCGGGCGATAAAATACAGGCGAGGGTGTTTTTTGTTTATTGGCCAATTTTAAGAGCGAAAAGTTCTGCCGGGATGAGGTTTGTCTCAAGAGCCAATTATTGAATCCCTGATTCTTTTGATCACTTCCGAAGTATCTTCAACTTTTCCGCGTACTACAATGTGCATTTTGCTTTCGACCCTCGACTGGCTCATTTTAACCTTGGTTTTTACTTTGTCGGAAGTTAATTTTTTGGACAGCTCTTCCTGGAAGTCATCCAACTGGTCGTTTTGCAGCCTCAGGACGGGTTTTTGCTGTTTTGGGCTGATATTTTCCCTGGCTTTGAGTTTTCGGGAAAGTTCTTCCGCACCCCGGACCGAAAGGTTTTTGGCAAGAATCTCTTTGTAAGCCTCAACAACTAAGTGCGGATCTTCGAGCGAAGCAAGTGCCCTTACATGACCTTCCGTGGTAGCGCCGGACGCCAGTGCGTCCTTTAAAACATCCGGCACGGTTAAAAGACGGAGTGTATTGGAAACATACGGAGCGCTTTTGCCGACTTTAACGGCAATCTCGCCGGTTGACAGACCAAATTCGTCCAAGAGCCTTTTGAATGCTTGTGCCCTTTCAAGGGCATTTAAGTCTACCCTCTGGACATTTTCAATAATGGCCATCTCAAGCATACCCTGGGGTGTTGTTTCCTTGATTATTACCGGTACCTTTGCGAGGCCGGCAATTTTAGAAGCGCGCCACCTGCGCTCCCCGGCTATAATCTGGTAACCTGCCGGAGTTTTGGCAACCACAAGCGGCTCGAGAACACCGTGCTCGCGGATTGAATCAATAATTTCGGTTAAGGAATCGGGGGTTATTAAACCTCTAGGCTGCAGCGGGTTTGGCTGCAACATGTCTATGTCTATTTCAAAAATTTGGCTTTCTTCCATTTGTATTTTTAGATTACGTCGATAAGTTTTTTCCCTAGTTTCTGCCTGAATTTTACTAAACCTTCTTTGATTGCAAAAATCGTGTGGTCGCGTCCAAGCATTGTGCCCATGCCAGGGTAAAATTTTGTGCCACGCTGTCTGACTATGATGTTTCCGGGTTTTGCCGTTTGGCCGCCATAAACTTTAACGCCCAAGCGTTTGCCTGCAGAATCGCGGTTTTTTTTGGTTGCACCGCCACCTTTTTTATGAGCCATTTTTGTAAATATTCCTTATATTTCTATAGATAATTTATTTGCAAAAATATCAGAGGAGCGCCATTGTCATGAATGAGACAAGTCTTGCTTGTCGAATGTGACAAGGCGACCTGCTGATATAAATTCTCAATCGATTTTACCTTGATTTTCACAGGGTGTCAATCGACCAGTAAGTTATAGATTGATATGGAATTTGAGATGTGGATCGCCGCTTACATCAAAATCCCGAACAAAAGCCAGTGGTGGGCGACCATTTGAGTTTGCTATTCTTCTTGCAAATTCAAGTGTTTCCCGAGAATGGCCTGACTGCTCCGCTGACGCTTGTTCAAGAATATGTTCTGCGTGGCTTTTGACTCCTGACTGGAAAGCGCGTTCAAAATCTGCATCGTATTTTTGGTTTGAAGGAAGGGAATACCCTATAGCTAGACAGTTTGCAACTGTTGAATCCCGGCCTATATGAATATAAGCGATAAGATCCCCGTCCTGTGTTTCAAGCGGTTTTGGATACTCTTGCGCCTGCCATGATACACGCTCCTGCTCTGCCTTGCGAAGGATACTTGTAATTGAAGTTTTTACTGAATGTATTACCGGTTCTTCACTATAGCAGGGTTCTGGTATTCTATAGTCCATACCATGAGACGGGCAATGTATGCGAACACCCCCATCTACACCTGTAATGTAGACGATTTGTTTACCGTCTTCTGTCCGGGTAGGCCTAGCGTCTCCAGGTCGTAGCTGTTCTGACATTTCGGAGGCAGATTTTGTCTTATTTAGCTTTCTATTTTTTCGATTGTGACTTTGGTTTTTTGGTGCCTATGGCCGGTTGTTCTGAGATAGCGGGATTTGGATTTAAACTTTACAACCCTTACCTTTTTGTCTTTAAAATCGCCCACGATTTTTGCTTTAACTTTTGCTTTTTCAACAAGCGGCTTGCCGACTTCTAGTTTACCGTCAGATTTGATGAGCAAAACTTCGTCGAAGGTTACCGTTTCGCCTTTTACTTTTAGTTTTTCGACGGCCAGAGTTTCGCCAACTTTGACTTTATGTTGTTTGCCGCCGGTTCTAATAACTGCCCAGGTATCCATAACTTTTGGAAATTGTACTTGAATTGGACAGATTATTCAATGCTTGTGAAACTTTAGTTAAGGTCAGGCCTAGCTTGGGATTATCTAGACAAAGGCCTGACCTTTTTCCTTTGCTAATAAGTGCCCTTCCGGGACACGGAAAACACAACGCCCAAAAGAAAAAGAGTGGTTAAAAGGGACGAGCCCCCGTATGAAACGAGCGGAAATGTTATTCCGGTTACCGGTAAGATCCCCATATTCATCCCAACATTTATTAAAAATTGGAGAATTAAAAAAGAGGCAACACCAACTATAACAAGCTGGCCAAATTTGTCTTTTCCCTTGGCAATACCGATGATTCTGGCTATCATCCAGGAAAACAGGGCAATCAGAAGCCCTGCCCCCAAAAATCCCAACTGCTCGGCAATGGAAGCGAAAATAAAATCGCTTTCTGCTTCCGGTAGAAAATTAAGTTGGGATTGCGAACCCCTGCTAAAACCTTTCCCTAAAAGTCCGCCGGAACCAACCGCAATTTTAGACTGGATCATGTTGTATCCGGTCCCCAACGGGTCGAGAGTCGGGTTAATAAAACTGGTAATTCTTTGCTTTTGGTATGGGGCAAGCATTTCATAAAGGGAAAAAACAATTACAAGTGCCGCTATAAATGTGATTGCCATATGCTTTGGCCTAAACCCTGCCGCGACTGAAATACCCAGCCATATCGCGAAAAAAGCAAGTGTGTTACCGAGATCCGGCTGGATTAAAACCAGTGCAATTGCGGGAAGGATAATTAAAAAACTTACGAAAAGGTTTTTGATCTGCCCGGCCGATTTGTCTTTGTAAAATGCGGCCAAAAGGAAGATACTCGAAGCCTTTGCCAGCTCAGACGGCTGGAAACGGAAAATTCCAAGGTCTATCCAGCGGACCGAACCACGGACCGGATCACCTATTACCAAAAGAACTAATAAGAAGACAAGGGAAACTGCATAAAGCGGTATTGACAGGTTTTTCCAATTTTCGTAGTCAAACTGCGAGGCTGTGTAAAGGATTACCAACCCGATTACCCAAAATACCAGTTGGTTTACAGCAAGGCTCTTGGTGATTGAGGAAATTATAAGAAGCGAAATTGTCCCGATTGCGAGAATCTGGACAAAAAGCAGCCAATCCCAGCGTGGTCTCATTTAATTTCTGACGATTTCGAGTTTGTCTGATTTTTCAAGTTTTTTCGATAAGGTTTGTTTTTTTATCTCCTCTTCGAATTCTTTTGGCCAGTCGGGAAGTTTGACCGTTACAAATTCAGCCAGATCGCAGCCCGCTTCTTTTCTGGCTTGTTGGATTTGGCGGATTATCTCGCGGGCTTCGCCTGCAGTTTTATCAAGGTTATCATCCGACCATGTTCCTTCGATCGAGTATTCATTCCACGGATTTTCCCCACCGTAAAAAAGTTCATAAACATTTACCTCGTTTAATACAGCGTCCATAACCCTATTACTTATTGCAACAGGCCCTTTGTAAGTCAATTTTCGAAAAGGTATTCTTACTTTTATATTTGTTGATTTTCTGAAGGCATGAATTACAGATGAAAGTCTTATACCGTTTTCCATTTCACTTTCAAGTACTGGATCTGAGAAACTTGCGTTACTTGAGGGCCAATCCGTTAAGTGGACCGATTCTTCGCCTGTTAAATTTGTGTAGATTTCTTCCGTTAAAAACGGAATTAATGGTGCAAGAGCTTGCGAATAAGTTTTGAGGATAGTCCAAAGAGTTTGATGGGCCCAATCTTTATCTTGGGAGTTGTCAATTGTCGGGCCTACCCTATCCCTTTGCCTTCTGATGTACCAAAGAGAGAGATCTTTGGTAAAAATTTCAAATTGGCCGACTATTTCGGGAGTATCGAACTTTTCGTAGCCTTTTTGGGTTACATTGTTTATGTTTCCCGAAAGGCGTGAGAGAATCCAGCGATCCAAAACGTTTTTTGATTCTTGATGATTATTGCCGGGCGACCAACCGTCTATATTGGCGTATGTGACGAAGAAGTTATAAATATTCCACAAAATTAGCATTAAGCCTCTCACCTGCTGACGGTACGCTTCTTCTGAAATTAAAATGTCCTCCCCTTTTGCAACGGGTGAGCCCATTAAATAAAGCCTTAGGGCGTCGCCACCATATTTTTGAAGCATTTCTTTGGGGTCGGGATAATTTCCGTAGTTTTTGCTCATTTTGCGGCCATCTGTACCCAAA
>CAZEDQ010000001.1:0-38912 GCA_964511055.1 uncultured Gammaproteobacteria bacterium | reverse complement strand
AGAACGTTTTTAAAGGCTATTGAGCCGAAAATAGCGGTTGAGATGACGTGAAGGACATAAAACCAGGCCCGGATTTGGCCGGTATATTCGGTGATAAAATCCGGAGGGAAAAATTCGTCCAGATTAATTTTTTCAAACGGATAGTGCCT
The DNA here is from genome assembly GCA_964511055.1 of uncultured Gammaproteobacteria bacterium. Taxonomy (GTDB): domain Bacteria; phylum Patescibacteriota; class Microgenomatia; order Curtissbacterales; family GWA2-41-24; genus JAKAJD01. Next base: position 38,763 of record CAZEDQ010000001.1, on the reverse strand, counting down.
TTCGGCATAAGGGGCAGAACCAGCTTCTATCCAGCTGTCTAATACCTCCGCTACCCTTTTTGCTTTTGATGAACATTTTGGACATTTGATTTCTACTTCGTCTATTTCCGGTTTGTGCAGATCTTTTATTTTTTGTCCGGATAATTTTTCAAGTTCCTCAATTGAACCGGGGACAATCTTTTCTTCGCATTTGGTGCACTCCCAGACCGGAACGGGCGAACCCCAATAGCGGCTTCTGGAAATACACCAATCCGGGGCGTTTTCCAAACTTTTTAAGTACCTGCCATATTTAAAATGTTTCGGGACCCAATTAACCTCTTCATTGGTTTTTTTCATCTGGTTTTTTAGCTTTTGGACATTTACATACCAAGCGTCCTGTGGAGAATAAAAAAGCCTTGTCTGGCAGCGCCAACATGTCGGCACCGTGTGGGTGTAACCGTCTTCTTTGTACATAAGGCCGCGGGCTGATAGGTCTGCGTTTACCAGCTTATTTACCTTGAGGTAATACTCCCCTTCCCATGGAACACCTTTTTTAAGGATCCCTTCCTCGTCTACATGCAAAACAATCTGGATATTATTTTCCTGCATGGCTTTTAAGTCGTCTTCACCGTATGCGGCAATCGTGACAATCCCGGTACCTTCATCTGCCGTCACAAAATCGCCGGGAATAACAACGCCTGCCTTTTTGCCGGGGTCAATTTTGTAAAAGTCGTAATGCGGGATAAACTTAACGCCTACCAATTTGCTGCCCAAAAATTCTTCCAGAATTTTGTATTTTGGTTCTTTTTTCAAATGTTCAAGTGTGGATTTTGCCAAAATATATTTTTCATTTCCTTGCTGGACTTTTACATATTTTATTTTCGGGTTAACGGCCAAAGCCGGAGTTGCGATTTTGTTCCAAGGGGTTGTTGACCAGGCCAGTAAATATGCGTCTTTTTCTGCGGCCAGTTGGTATTTATAAGTGTTGGCGGGTTCGGTAACTTCCTTATAGTTATCCGCATCCATAGCAACTTCGAAGTTGGAAATCGGCGTTGAGCAATGCGGGCAGTAAAGTGAAACACGAAGCCCTTTGTAGATAAAGCCCTTGTCGTACATTTGTTTGAAAACCCACATGACGGATTCCATATAAGGTGTGTCCATTGTCCTGTATGCATTTTTAAAGTCGACCCATCGGCCAACGTGGTCTATATACCATTCCCATTCGGAGGAAACTTCGTTCACGTAAAGCTTGCATTCATCTATAAATTTTTTGACACCGATTTTTTCTTCGATATCTTTTTTGCGTTTGATGCCAAGTTTTTCCTCGACTTTGTTTTCCGCAGGAAGACCGTGGCAATCCCAGCCCCAAACGCGGCGGACATAATAGCCTTTCATAGTCATGTAGCGGGGAAAGACATCTTTAGGGATTGAAGAAAGCAAGCTTCCATAATGGGGCAAGCCCGTTATAAAAGGCGGGCCGTCCAAAAATGTCCAAGGGTTTGATTTAGGGTTTTTGGAAAGCGATTTTTCGAATATTTTATTTTTGCGCCAATAATTTAGGGTTTTTTCCTCAAGGGCGGGGAAGTCGACATGCGGGTCAACGGGTTTGAAATTTTGTGCCATAGATAGGCTTAATTATGGCAGAAGACAGGCTTTGCTTCAAGAAACCTGTTGACTTTTATCCGGCGCAGAGATAACCTTTGCAACATGGTAGCTCGCGAGAGACAAATTGCAGATGCCCCGCCCGAACCTGCTATGTTAGTCAGAATTATCGGACCGGAAGACCGTCGTACACCTCTGGAGATATTGAGAAGTTTGGAACTATTAAAAAATGGTGAAGGAGCAAAGCGCGAAAACATTGCGATTGCTCTTGGTGACGTGATAGTAGACTATTCACTTGTAGACGACACTCATGCTGAAGAGCTTAAAGACTCTATGGCAGATAAATGGGGCCAAACAAGCTCTATCACGGTAAGAGCTAGAGAGCTTGATGGAAGAGTCGTTTACGACATAATAGACGGATTTCACAGGACAGAAGCTAAAAGAAGAATGGGGGCCGAAACAATAAAAGCCAATGTTCTTTACGGGGTGACGGATGAAGAACTGTTTGACCTTAGAATAGTTGCGGCAAATTCAGTAAGAAGTGTTCAGTTCCCTCGGATTGCCGAGTGGATATCCAGATCCTACAGCCAAACGGAGTGGGCCAAAAAGGACATACCAATTACGCAAGCCTTTACTTTGACACTTACTGACAGGGAAACATCCTATAAAGTATCCACAGAGGATTTAGAAGGCATTAAGGATTGGGTTGATCGTAAGTGTCGTCGATGGCAAAGAAGCCCTGGGTATATTTACGACATACTCAAAACAGTTGAGGCTGCAGATCCAGAACTGGTAAAGAAAGTACGACTTGCCAGCGGTGGGCGTGATAGGGAGCAAAAAGTAACCCCTTCAAGGTTAAAGCTGATTGCAACAGGTTTCCCGGGTAAGGATAATTATTGGCTCCAAGACCGATTAATGGACGCAAGTATCAACTTTAGATTATATGCTCCGCAGACAGCCAAACTTGTAGAACTTGTTAAACAAAAAATTAAACCAGAAGATCGTAAAAAGGCAATTGAGAGGATTATAGATGAGGCTGTCAGTACTATAAGGGCGGAAGAGGTGTTGGCAAAAAACGAGACCTCTGAGTTTGAAAGCGAAATAGATGAGCAAAGTGCTGATGAATTCGGAGCTTCTACTTCTGTTCAAAAAGGCGGCCCACAGAAAGGTGCTAAATTCACCTCAGATGAAATTCGATCCAATGTCGAGGCATTAAAACAGGTAGTAGTAACATTCTCCCGGCAAAATTCTATGACCCCTCAAGAGGCACAGGAAGTTGTGCTAAGGACATCAAGACTTGTTGATACAAGTACTGATCCCGAAGTTATGAAAAAGCTTCTAGGTTTTGCGCTATCTGATGTAAAGGCTGGAGTTGGTGAGAATATATCTGATGAGGCAGATATACATCGTGATGGAGAAAATCCCTTGCAAGAACATGCTTCAACTTCTGGAACAATAATGCTCACTGATTTAAAAACACCAACAAGTAAAGCTGCCGTCCCTGAGGTTCGACCTGCTTTTCCAAAAGCTCACGCAATAACAATAACTATACCGAAACCCCAAACAGCTACACCAGTTAATGAGCCGGAAAGTAGTCATCCACCTACTCTTTCTCCTAATATTGAATGGAAACATCCTGATTTTTGGTGGAAAACAGCCAATTATCTCAATGGCATGGAGCGAAACGTTATGATAGCTATTTTTACAACTAATATGGATGCAGAACAAGCTGCATTAAAATTGGGAATTTCTATTTCCGATATACGAACTCATATCTATAATGTTTTAGCAAAGCAGGTATTGTATAGAAGAAACTTGCCTAAGGATTAGCAAAATTACCCGAGAAGAGATTCGAGGGCTCCGCTTTGCTCCAAAACATCTGTTGCTTGGGGGTTATTGCGGAAAAACCTGGGTACAGCTTCACTTTCCGGAGGAAGGATAGATCCTGCTAATTTTGACGCATGACCTCTTGCTTCTCTTGGACATTGCTCTACAATCTTCCGGACTATTTCAAGAAGTTTTTGTCTGTTTGGATCAGCTTTATCAAGTACAACAGCTGATTCCATTGCACAAGTTTGTAATCTGTCACAACACATTGGCTAATTTACTCGCTTTTAGCCGAACCATGATCCGGCTCGGCTAGTCTCTGTGCATGACGCTCTAAAAGTTTTCTGTGGCGGGATATAACCCCATCGGCTCTTTTTTTATTGATTGCATAAGTCTTCGCCCTACGTGCTTCGACCTCATCTTTGGTTGCTCTTGGATTAAACTCGGTTGCTAAATTTTGGGCGTGAGTAGAAGGCCTATCAGGGCAATGGGCACCAAGGTCAATTCTTGTCTGAACAGCATAATAGCTATCGGTGTGCCATTCCGGAAGAATATCGATAAGCACTTGTAGTTCAGCTCTCTCGTTTTCGCAGCTCATACAAACTGAAATTGTATCAAGAATTGACCTATAGTGTCAACCGCTTTAACCTAACTCTTTGTGGATCCAGGTAAGGTAATCTTTCCCTGCTTTTTGGATATTTATGGAGATTATTTCCGGCAAATCATAAGTGTGGAGTTTTTTTATTTCTTTTTCGATCTTTTTGTAATTTGAGGCTTCAGTTTTTAGTATAAGTTGATATTCTTTTGCATTAACAATCTTTTTGTGCCACCAATAAGAGGAATGCATCGGGATGATGCTTGCACAGGCGATGAGTTTTTGGCCTAAAAGCGCTTTGGTGATTTTCTTGGCAACAGTGATTTTGTCGGTTGTAGTTAAAATTAATATCATTGCTGGGATTGATTTGCTTGGGGCAAAGCATTCATCGGGATAATGGCGCCTGCAAAATTCAATCCTGCCCCAAAGGTAACTGCCAGGACTTTATCTCCCCTTTTAAGCCTTCCTTCTTCCCAAGCTTCCCTGATTGCAATCGGAACTGAAGCTGCCGAAGTGTTGCCGTACCTTTGGATATTTACATAAAGTTTTTCATCGGGGACTTGTAGATTTGCAGCTACCCCGTTTATTATTTCCAAATTGGCCTGATGCGGGATAACCAAATCAATATCGTCAAGCGTCATGTGGGCTTTGGCCAAAACGCTTTCGGCAATCTCCGTCATATACCTAATTGCCGCTTCTTTGACTTTTGGACCATCCATTCTTATGCAGTTAAGGTTTTGTTCCAGGGACTCTATGGTAGTTGGTACTCTACTCCCTCCGACCGGAACATATAAGTTTTCCCTGAGGCTAGGATCATTGCCAAAGTCAAAAGTGAACATGGGGCTTGTGCTGTCGACATCAACCAAATCCATTACAAAGGCTCCTCCGCCATCGCCAAATAACATATAAGTTTCCGGCACCCTTGCATTTATTCCTTTGCTTGCAGGTTCTGCTGCCACACAAACTTGAGGGCCACCAATTCCGTAAGGATTGGAAAGGCTATCCGTTACACTCTTTAGTGCATGGAAAAAACCGGGGCATGCACCAGAAATGTCTGCAGTTTGGATTTTTTTATTCCCACCAAGATTTTCGACTATGATTGTGCCGGTTGGGACGCCTAAATAATCCGGGAGGCCCGTTGCAACCATCACTGATTTAACATCACCGATCGTCACTCCTGCCATCTCCATTGCTTGTTTTGTTGCAATTGTGCCAAGATACGAAGCACCTTCACCGTCATTTAACCAACCTCTCTTGTCTAAGCCAACTCTCTTGGCAAGCTTATCAACAACTTTTGCCGGTATTTTCCTTTCGCCGTCTTTTCTACCCTCGTCCATCATTTGGGCAACATCGAAGTTTGTAATGACTCTTGAACCTTGTGCTTTACCGAGGCCAATGATTTCCGGCCTACGTTCAACTGGCATAGGGCGGATTTTAACGCCGCGAGCGCAAAAAAAGCAACTGCTGAGATTATAAAGTGGAAAAAACGCCGCGGAGGTATAAGAAGCCTCCGACTACCAGAACAAGGACCGCGCCTATGCCTATCGTGAAAAGTGCCGAAGTTTTTTGGGCGATTGTGCCTGCCAAAAAGCTTCCCAGAGGCATCATGCCGACAAACATAGTCAAATAAACTGCCATTATGCGGCCTCTCATATTATCCGGCGATGCCAGTTGGACCAATGTGTTTAAGGTTGATACCTGGATAAGGACGCCGAAGCCGGCTACGAAAAGCAAAACGTGGGCTATAGTAAAGTTTTTGTTTTGGGAAAATAAAATCAGGCTTAAGCTGGATATTAAAAGGCCGGCCAAAACCAGATTGCTTTTATTTTTCCATCTGGAAAGGGCGGATGTTACTACTGCCCCAACCAAACTACCTGCCCCTGCTGCCGAAAGAAGTGAACCAAGCCCTTTTGCGCCGCCTGCAAAGATATTTTCCGCGATAACAGGCATTAAAGTTTGGTAAGGCCAAATAAAAATTGCGGTTATAGACGCCAAAACCATGAAATAAAATATTTGCGGGTGGGTAAAAGAGAATTTCAAGCCTTCTTTTAAAGATTCCAATGGGTGCTTGTTTTCCTTTTGGGGTTCAAATGAATAAACGGGGCGGATGGCGATAATTGCCCAGATTCCGGCAATATAGCTTAGGCCGTTTAGGATAAATGTCCAGCCGACACCGAATGAGGCAATCAGGGCACCTGCCAGGGCCGGACCAACAAAGCGGGCTCCGTTAAAAACACCGTTGTTCATGGGGATTGCTGATGCCAAATCCCGTTTGCCGACCATTTCCACAATAAAGGTAAGCCTTGCAGGCAGGTCGATAGACCCTGTTGTACCGCTTATAAATGCTAAAAAAAGGATAAGCGGGAGTGAGGCAAAATGGCCAAAAATTGATAAACCGAAAGTAAAAGCAACCATAGCGTCGACAACCTGGGTAATAACCAGCAGTTTTTGCTTATTGAGCTTGTCGATAAAAACGCCTGCAAATGTGGTAAAAATCAGGATCGGCAATCCACCGACTGCCGCTACAACCCCAACCCAGAAAGGTGAATGCGTCAATTGAAAAACAAAAAAACCGAGGCCTACCTGCTGGAGCCAGAACCCAACTAGGGAAATGGCCTGTCCGGCAAAATAAAGCTGGAAATTACGGTGGGCAAGGGCGGGAAAAACAGAAATTACACGACCCGGTAGTTGAATAGGCGCCTGGCCCGCTGTCGCCGCCGTTATTTCGAGATCCTCTTCGATTAGCCTTTCGTCTTCCGCCATCATCCAATTGTATCCCATTGGCGCGTCCCTGGCATAACGAGGCAATTGAGGCTAATTTTCCCTAACCTGGACAACCTGGAAATAATTTCCGTCAACGTCCTGGTAGGTGGCGATTAAGCCGTAGCCTTCAACGTGATATGTGTCCTTTATTTTTTTAATCCCGGCCTTATCCAGTTTTGCAACTTCTTCTTCAATATCTTCGGTTTCAAAGTTTAGAATAACGCGCTGGGGCTCTTTTGTTTTTCCGTGGACTTCGGAATGCTGGTTTACATATAGTTTTACATCCGCAAACTCAAAGCCTTTTTCATTGTTTTCGCCCATTTCAAATTCCATCGTGCATTTAAGGCCGACTTTGTCTTTGTAAAAATCCGCAAGTTTTTGAGAGTCTTCGGAAGAAAGCAGAACTCCATCTAGTGCTTTTATCATTCTTTCACCTCCAATCTATGAAGGGTTAGTTTAGCGCGGGAAAAATCAAAAGACAATATAGGGTTTTGAGGCTGATTAATAAGCTGGCGGTTGCTGTTTAATGCAATCGGGGTTGGGTTTGCCGTTTGCCGGAAGGTACGGTGTGAAATAAATTCTGGTTGGTTCGACTTTACTTATCGATCCCAATGGGAGGACTGCTATGCCACCTTGGTATTCGAATTTTGCTTTAACATGGGTATCTGCAACTGCCGGGAGTCCTCCGAACAAAATCAGCCCTTCCCGGACTGATACGTCTGTGGTAAACTCGAGCGTTTTGTCACCCGGTGGAAGCGGCGTTTTAAATGTTGATTGGTCACCTGCCAAAAGCCAATGGCCGCAATTTTCATCAAGGGGTAAATCCGGTGCTTCGGAAGATAGATAATAGGCAATCACAACATTAACTTTAGATTCGGATTCGGGAGTTGATGTGTTCTTTCCCCCTGCCGGGTTTTTAATCGGTGTCGACACTCCGGTTGTTTCCTGAGTTTGTCGTGGTTTACTTCCACCAGTGTCACACGCTTGTAGAGAAAGTGCCAGCGCAGATGCTATGACAGGATAATAGAGCTTTTCTTTTAGGCTAGGCATATTCGGGGCGGATTATAACAAATTTGTGCTAAGATTGTTGTAATAATGCAAACATTGCCTCTTGGTCTTGGTCTTGTTATTGCAAGTCTGATTGCCTATGGTCTCCCGCAACTTATATTCGGCCTGTATTCAATTTGGAGCCAATTTCTTGGGACTTTTCTTTTTTTAGTCGTTAATTTCTTTGCACTTGTTATTATTATCAGAAATTTCTTGAAAGCTAAATCGCTCAATTTGTTAGACCTTATTTTTCAAAACACCAAAGTTATTTCAGCCTTAACATTTTTTGTACTTTTTTGCGGTTTATTTTTGATCTATTTGGACAATAGGCCTGAAGCGTCAGACCGGGGCCTTGCTTCAATTATCGGAATAATAATAACGTCTTTGGGTCTTGCCCAGGTTTATTTTATTTTCAACTTTTTAAGAAAAAGGCCTGAACTTCCCGGCCCGATTCAAGAAAGCAAGCCTTCGGCGCTTTTAGCTATTTTGGTTATAATTGCGGCTTTGCCTGTTGTTTTCGGGACTTACATGGTGTTTTCTTATGCATATAACCTAATTAGTTCCTTTTTCGGTCCTCCCTACCTGTTTACAGATCCAAATGCGCAATATCCCACCCCTCTTCCGCAACGTTTTGTTTCTGTTGCCATAAGCACCCCGGGTTGTAAAAGCCTGTCGTGTATTGTCGCAACAAGGGAAGATGTCCCTTTTGGGGTTGTTGAGTTTAATTCACGCGATAAAATACTGCCTTCCACGCCGTACGATGTTTACGTTTGCGACCCAAGATGTGGAACAAACATTTATCTGCCTATGTGGGATGGTAAACAGTGCATGTCTACAAAGGATGCCACTTTAACAGTTAATATCCCTGATGCGTTCTGCTACTAAAATTTTATGCTGAGTTAATATCTGCTCTTTGAGCAGGAAATTGCATTCGTTCAGAGATAGGGCAAATTATAACAGATGAATTTATCTATTTTGTCACAACGAAAACGTGCTCGTCATATTTAACATCAAGCCCAGGCTCTTTCGAAAATTCCCGGATAAAGGCTCTCCTTTGCTTTTCAAGCTTTTCTGCTTTTTTAACTAATTCTTTGATTTTTTTCGCAGCGGACTCTATCGGATTGTCTGTTGCATTTAATTTCTGCATAAGTTCCTCAACCTGCTCCCGGCTAGCAGCTTCTGGTGATATCCAGCCTGCATAATCTGCACCAAGAAACCTGCCACCGCTTGGCCTCAGCCTTTTTGCTACATCTTGTATCGTTTTTTTATACACATCCATATCTCCTAAATAAAGCAGAAAGCCGGTTGAAACTACCAAATCTATATTATCAAGGCCTGTTGCTTCGGCAAACTGCCCGATTGTTTGATTGGCTGTTATTGAAAAGTAGACAATTTCGGCGTTAATTTGGTCATTTGTGGGCAACGGGACAACGTATGGTGAAGGCACGACTGCTTCACTTTTGAGGTATTTACCGTCTGACGGGGCATCCGTTAAGCCAATAATCCTAATTCGAAGCCCTGGATTTGCCGAAAGGATCCTTCGCGAGGCCGCTATTCTTTGCCTGTCTTCATCTATCTTATCGTTTACGATGTTTTTGATAAGGGCACCTGTTCCACAACCTAAATCTAGGACGTTGACTGTGCTTCTGCCCTGAGCGGCTGCAAGCTCAAGCTGAGTAGCAAGGAACTGGTCGAATTTCCCGGGTCTTAATTCGCCACTGTTCCAACTTGTCTCACACTCATATAGCTCCCTCGAGATTGTACTGGGAGATGTGAGACCTCTGTAAACGTTGGTTTCTACACCATTTGCAAGCATATCTTGATGGGCAGATAAGATGTGAATTATACTAAGAGGCCTATAATAAAGCAAGTCTAACACTTGAGGGTTATTCTGTTGCTATAATCCAAATATGTGGTTTTGGTTTGCTTTCGGGTCTGCAGTTCTGGGCGCTTTTGATGTTATCTTGAACAAAAAACTACTCCATAATGTTAGCGCTGCCCTTTTAACCTGGTCGCTTTTTGCCCTAACTTTACCAATCGTTGCCGCAATTGTACTTTTAGAGGGAATTCCTTCTATAAACCAATTATTCCTAATTGGCGTTTTCGGGTCGGCACTTTCTTTTGTTTTTGCGAAAACGATAATTAACGAAACACTAAAACAAAATCTTATTTCTAAAGTTTTTCCTCTGACGGCTTTTGGCGGATTTTTTACATACATTTTCGGGCTATTGATCCTTTCGGAAACAATAAGGCCAATTCCGGTTTTAGGACTAAGTACAATTATTGTTGGTTCTTACTTCCTAAACCTTGATATGGCAAAAGAGAGCTTTTTAAAACCATTTAAAATTCTTTTTACTTCGAGATCTTCGGCTATTTACATTTTTGCAATAATGCTGGGTAGTATTACCTCTGTTTTTGACAAGATTGGTATTACAAATTCCCAGCCTAATAGTCCGGTTTTTGTGATGCTTTTTGAACAAGCTACGATGTCTGCGCTTCTTTTTTTGTTTTTCTTTAAAAAAGAAAACAAAACTTGGATTCCTGAACTTAAAAACAATTTTGCAATTTTATTTTTAAACAGTCTTCTTTTTTTAGGTGTTTCGTTTCTGGTTTTTTATGCTTTTGTGACAGGTCCCGTTGCTCTTGCTATGGCGGTTAAACGCCTACAGATATTTTTTATTCTTGTCCTGAGCATTTTATTTTTTAGGGAAAAACCGGCAAAACATGTATGGATTTCTACAGCTATTATGATTTTAGGGGCGATACTTATTAAGATCGGGTAAACTTCAGAACTAAATACTCAACGTTCGCCCAGCAGCTTCTGCATATCACTTGCCTTGACAAGAACCCGGCTACGTTGTAAAAAGACCTATCATTTTATGACACCAGAAATAGATCTAACTACATCGTTTCCGCCTCGCATTAACCGGGATACTATCCGCGCAGAACTCGGTGATCGCCTGATTTCCAACCCTCTTGAAGAATTAATTCTTGATGAGGCCCGTTTGAGGGGAAGAACCGCACTTGTGACAGGCTCTACCAGAGGAATCGGAAAGGCAACAGCACTCCTGTTTGGCCGACTTGGAATGAATGTTATTGTTCATGGCAGAGATGAGGACAAAGGGCATGAGGTTGCCCGTGAAATTGATTCACTTGGAGGGGAAGGCATTTTCGTTGGCGGCGATTTACTGTTACCGGATGAGGCAGAAAAAATATTGGCCGATGCGAGATCTTTTGGTTTTGGAAAAATTGACATTGGAGTTGTTAATGCAGGCTTTATTGATGATGCCAATGCGGAAGACATGACTGCCGAAAAGTGGCAGGCCGTTTCCCATGGGAATTTGGATATGGCCTGGTTTACGATGCAGGCACTTGCAAAGCATATGATCGAACAGGATTATGGCGAGAACGTCCCAAATATTGTATACATCAGCAGTGTTTCGGAATTCGGCAACCCCGGCCAGGCGAATTATTCTGCCGCAAAAGCCGGCGGAGAGGCAGCAGCAAAAGCAATCGCCAGAAGACTTGTGCTTCTAAAAAACAACGCAGCGGTTGGAATTGTGCGCCCCGCAGGCGTTAGGACCGAAATAATTACATCACTTGAAGAAAAAGAAGCAAGGGTTCTTGAGGCTCTCCAAAAAAGGACTTTTCCGGTCGGAAGGTTTTTTGAACCGGAAGAAGTCGCCCACGGTATTGCCTACATGTCCACGCTAAAAGAAAGTGGCAAAGTTTTAACACTGGCCTAGCCCCACATAGCGGAGAAATTGAGGGGTTATGGGATGATTAGAACCCAAAAGCGGCGCTATTTATTCTGACTTTGCCAAGATAAAAGTTGAAATTGCATGGGAGACAAGCTTGCGTCCTTTTTCGTTTAAATGCTCACTAACGTAGGTCTCCTCCTTCCATCCAAAGGAATTTGTGTCCAGGCTTCGTGACAAATCTAAATAGTCTGCACTGTTTGCTTCTGCGACTTTCTTGATTACTTGGATGTTTTTCTCCAAAATATCTTTAAAATCATTACCCCAATATTTTTCTGCATTTTGATAATCAATTGGCGTAATGTAAAAAATAACCTTAATGCCTTTTTTATTTAAACGCTGTGCCAAAAACTGCATGGATTTAATTAGCTCATGTTCATCTGAAAGACTGTACATGTAATTGACCATTATTTTATTTTTCATTTTTTCCTCCTGCGATTTTCCGTAATCGTCTTTCAAAAAAGAGCTCAGGCGGCCTACAAAATTGCCGCCATTGTAAATCGGTGAATTACTAAAATTTATAAAATTGTATTTCTGCAATAAATCTAAAACGTGCAACTGGTAAAGCGGCTTGTAAATTGCATCCACAGGAAAAGGGTCAAAAGTTAAAAATAGGTGTTCTTTTAAGAAGATGTACGGCGGATTTTTGTACCATGCGGGAGAAAATGACCGCATATTAACAGAAACTACTGCTATTTTAGGTGGAACGCTAGATTTTGAAACCAACTTTGAATAATTTGCGTAATCATTAAGGTTGTATGCCCCATGAATAATTGTCGTAATTATAAATCGTGGAATTTCCTGCTGGATATGCTGAGGAAGCGTTAATTTGTCTGTGTCGCTTTTTGCGACAAATATTGAAACACTATCCCCAAAATATATAACGTCCGGGTATGATTTTAGGTTTTTTTTCAAATCCAATAATTCCGGGGTTACTCCGATTTGAAAGATGTAGAATATTACAATTTGTATTGAAAGAATGAAAATTACTAAAAGAAGTAAATTGTTAATTACCTTTTTAGCGTCCTTTGTGATTTTAAAACTGAAAATAGATAAATGGCGTTTCATTTCTTTGGCCAAAATTTAAAATTGACAGGACTAATAAAGAGTATACAGCCCACCTTAACAGTTTATGCTTTTTGGAAGTAAGCGATACGAAGTTTTTTATTTTTCCGAAAAAATGCAAGTACCATATTAATAAACTGAAAAATAAGGCAACTAAAAAGTTGGTTGTAGTGAAATTAATTGTTGATTTGTATGTAACATTGGCAATTTCACTGAATCCAGCTTGAGTAAGATTATATATTAATACAACCGGATACATAAACACCGTTCCGCTTATATATAATGCATCCTGCAGGTTGCTGGCTCTAAAAAATATCCAGGCAAAAGTTACATAGGAAAATGTAATTATTATAGAAAACCTCCTGCGAAAAATCGATTTTCCAAAAGGAAATAATTTTAAAATTTGTCTTTTATTTTTAACGAAGACCCTGTGCAGAACCAAGGCTGTTCCGTGAAGAAAACCCCATATTAAAAATGTCGCTCCCGAGCCGTGCCATGCCCCACTTATTAAAAAAACTATTAACAAGTTTATGTATGTCCGTGACTCTTTATTTCTACTACCACCTAAAGGAATATACACGTAATCCCTAAACCAGCTAGTAAGGGAAATATGCCATCTGCGCCAAAATTTTTCTATCGAGGTAGCAAAATAGGGATTATCAAAATTTTTAGTTAGTTTAAAACCAAGAACTTTTGCAGCACCGATTGCTATATCGCTGTAACCCGAAAAGTCGCAGTAGATCTGGATAGAAAAAAACAGGGTGGCCAATATTAAGACCTCACCGGAATAAGCTCTTGGGTACTGGTATACGTTATTCACAAATGCTGCCAAATTGTCGGCAATTACTATTTTTTTAAATAATCCCCACAGCATCAACCGTAAACCATAAACGATTCTGTAATATTTAAATTGGTGCTTTGTGAAAAACTGGTGCATGAGGTTTTGGGGACGCTCAATCGGGCCGGACACCAGTTGCGGATAAAACATAACGTATAGGGAATAAATTCCTATATCCTTTTGCACTTTTTGCCTTCCTTTATAAACCTCGATTATATAGCTCATCGATTGAAAGGTATGGAATGACAAGCCGAGTGGTAACAACAGTGTAATTGATGAAAATTGGTAACTATACCCTAATCCCCTAAAGAGTTCCCCGAGATACAAATTTGCGGAGTTAAAATATTTAAAAAAGGCTAGCAAACCTATGTTCCCTATTAAGCTGAAAATTAAAAATAGTTTCTTTTTGCCAGGATATTTTTTAATTAAGATTGCCATTGTGTAATCGAGCAAAATTAATACAATAAGCACAAGAATATAAACGGGTACGAAATGTATGTAGAAATAACTACTAGCGAGAAGAAGAAAAAGCCAACGGAATTTATGTGGTAATAAAAAATAAATTAGGGTTGTAAACGGGAAAAAAACCAGAAAGCTTATGGAGTTAAACAGCACTTTTAGATTTTATCTTAAATTAAGTTATTTGCATAAGTTTGCTTACAATCAATCGTCCTTGGGACTTGCCGTTTTTTGGCGGGCGGAGAAATTGATGGACTGTTAGGGAAACGCGGGAATTTTGGCTGCCGATATTCTTAGGGTTGTTCAAGTTTTTATTATCAGGCTTGGGCTGGAGGCTTTACATCTAAATAAAGGGCTACAAATTGTTCTTTATCTTCATTTTTACCAAATGGCCGAGTTTCTTCTTTTATCGTTTTATTATTCTCCTGGAGAATACTTTTACTGGAAATGGAATAATGAATCTGCCCTCCATTTTTTATGTATTTCTCAATTATTTTTTTATCGTCTTTATTAAAGATAATTTTACATTTTGATAGCATGTCCAGTGATTTTTTGTCAGCCCTTAAGCAAATTTTATATAACTGCTCTAATAACACAGGATACATCGCAACTAAGCTCACATCTATTTTACCCTGTTTACGATCCTCCGTTATGATATTCGCAACGCCCTCAAGATATTGGATGTCGGAGTTTATATTCTCAAAGATTGTATATAGCTGTGCGTAATCATTAATAAGTTCGACATTCAGGAGTTTAAGACCTAACCCAGAGCTTAGATGTAATTTATACATTCTTAAAAGTATTCGAAAATTATTTGCATTTGTGCCCTCTTTGGCTATGATCAACGAATTTAAATTTCTAGATAAATTTAATCTCGCTGGTATAGATTCTTGCTCAATTTGCACGAGGGTATTTCTATGTTCGTAATACTTGCCCCTACGCAATTCTTTTATTCTTCTTCTTGATTCAAAAAAGTTGGACCAAAGTCCTGCAAATAAGCCTCCTGCAAAAGCAGACAACAATATACCACCAAGAGTTCCAAATGGCATGACATAAAAAGATTGTTGAGTATATGTTGTTTTGTGCAGAAAGGCTAGATTATCAAAAATATTTATTAGTTTTACATCACCGCTTGCAATTTTTTTGAAAACAGTTGCGCTCAAGAAACTCAAGATAATTGAGAATGCTGTACCAATTAGAAAAATATTTTCTCTTACTCTCCACAGAGTAATTTTATCCTTCTCCTCATTCCTTTCTTTACCTAACGATTTTTCTCCCCAAGAACCAATGACTTTTAATATTAGCCATGCACCAATAAATCGAACATCATATATAAAACCGAATGTAGCAATTAACCGTTCAATAATTCCTACAATCCTGGGTAGCCAGGAAACTTCTTTTAGCGCTGGTAAACGTTCTGCAACTCCTTCAACATTGCTTTGTAATGACTTCTTACTCCAAATATTTCCAATAATAGCATTGACTAGTATGTCAAATACTGCACCTAAAAATATAAACGAAAAAGAAATTGCTCGAATAACACTATTATCGACAGTTACAAAAATTAAAATCGCTATAGTTGCAACAAAAATACTTAACCAATTGAAAGGTGTATTGAATTCATATTCTTTATCGTAATAGTCGAACATTGCTATCTTATTTGACGGAGAAACGTGGGGATGTCGAATTCGTCTTCGTCTAGTGGTTGCTCTTGGCCGGATTCGTGCGTCCCGGCTTCCGTGATTTCGCCGTCCTGGTTCATGACTGGTGCTACCTGGATATAACTCTTTCTGGATTCGTCAAAGCCGGTTGCAACAACGGTTACTTTGACCTGGTCTACCAGTTTTTCGTCAATTGCGGCACCAAAGATTATCTGGGCGTCGGGATCGGCTTGACCGGTTATAACTTTGGCGGCCTCGTCGACCTCGTTCATGGTCATGTCTGATCCGCCGGTGATATTAAAAAGTAATCCTCTGGCACCTTCTATAGATGCGTCCAGAAGCGGTGAGGCAATAGCTTGTCTGGCTGCTGTTGATGCGCGGTTTTCGCCCGTTGCCATACCGACACCCATCAGGGTTGAGCCGGCGCTGGACATTATGGCCTTAACATCGGCAAAGTCGACGTTTATCAGACCCGGCATGACAATGATGTCGGAGATTCCCTGAACTCCTTGCGAAAGGACAGAGTCGGCAAGTTTGAATGCTTCTAAAAGTGACACGTTTTTGTCAACTACTTCCAAAAGCTTTTGGTTTGGAATGACAATTAACGTATCTACTTTTTCGCGAAGAATATCGATGCCTTCGTCGGCAACAACCATCCTTTTGGTACCTTCAAAACCAAATGGCTTTGTGACGACGGCAACGGTTAGAACCCCAAGTTTTTTGGCAAGTTCGGCAATAACGGGACCGGCTCCTGTTCCGGTTCCCCCACCGGCACCATAGGTAATAAAGACCATGTCGGCTCCACCTATTACTTCTTTTATGTGCTCAAGCGACTCTTCGGCTGCTTTTTTGCCGAGTGTCGGGTCCGCACCGGCACCAAGACCCTTGGTGAGGCCGTCGCCGATTTGGACTTTTGTTTGTGCGTGGGATGCAAGAAGATGCTGCTGGTCGGTATTAACTGCCACGAAATCGACACCCTGGATTTGGGCTTGGGTGATCATGGAGTTTAAGGCGTTAGTGCCTCCCCCACCGATACCAAGGACTTTTATTTTGGCAAACCTATTGACGTCGGGTTTTATTAGCATTTTTGCCTAGGCTTGTAGTGAGGTACTAAAAGCTGTCACAATTTAACACAGAGAGGCAATATTTTCAAGTTGCTATGGCAGAATTGATTTCACTAAACTCAGGCCTTTTGAGAAGATATTTTTGATCTCTACCCTGCCTACCAGCGGAAGGCGGATATCCTCCTGTTGATATTGAAGACCGTATAACACCAGCCCTAAGCTTGACGCGAACGCGGGGGAGGCAATTTCGTCGATTAAACCTTTGGCCCCTTGGGGCATGCCAAGCCTAACCGGCATTTGCAGTTCGTGGCGGGCAATTTCGACCAAATTTGATGTCGCGGCACCGCCGCCCGTTATGACAACGCCCGAAGGGGTGAGTCCGGCAAGGTTGGTTTTTTGGATTTCCAGTTTTACCATATTTAAAATCTCCCTGAGTCGGGGTTTGATGATACCGTCCGTTAGGGTTTTTTTGGAAACGGACTTTAAATCTTCCTCTATTGATAGGCCGGCAACATCAAGGCTGTCCGATTCCTTTTTGTCGGTCGGTTCGCCGCGCTCGTCGGGTTCGACGGCAATTTTTGGCGGACGGGAGAGGGCAAGTTTAATTTTTTCGGCGCTATCTAAAGAAATTCTCATACCGATAGCCAGGTCGTTTGTAACGTTTCTGGCACCAACCGGAAGGACCGCGCAATGGGCAGGGGCTCCGTCGACAAAAATTGAAATGTCGGTTGTGCCGCCGCCGAAGTCGACAAGGATTACTCCGAGTTCCCTTTCGGTATCGGTGAGTGTGGAGTAGGCCGAGGCAAGACCAGAAAACACCATACCTTCTATATCCACCCCAACCTGGCTTACACATTTGGCAATGTTCCTGAGCGCCGTTGCCGCACCCGTTATGATGTGGGTTTCAACTTCCAGCCTGACGCCGTTCATACCGATGGGGTCTTTGATGCCGGACTGGGAATCGACGGTAAAGTAACGAGGGATAACATGGAGTATTTCCCTTGAGGACGGTAATGATATGGCCCGTGCCGCCTCTATAACCCGGCTGACATCCTCTTCGGATATCTCCCCCTGGGGATTGGCAACCGCAACAACACCTTTACTGTTTTGGGATTCGATATTGACGCCGTCAACCGAAACAAATGCGGTGCCGACAGAATAGCCCGCCATCCTCTCTGCCGATTCCAGCGAATTGGTGATTGAAGCCACCGCCTCGTCGATATCGACAACCTGGCCTTTTCTCAGCCCCTTTGCCGGAGTTGAGGAGACACCTATTACATTCGGGAGGGAATCCTCAAGGATGGTGGCAATTATAGTTGTAACTTTTGTCGATCCTATATCTATTCCAACAACTACTTTTTCTTTCGTCATTATGAAAATTTATTTGGTATTGAAGTCATTTGAAAACAATTACAGGCTTATCAAAGCGCAGGTCTATTTTTTCGATTTTTGTCGCATCTATTTTAGCTTTAGTCATTATAGACTGTAAAGAGTCAACCTGGCTGGCTGCTGCCTTTTGGGTTGTGAAAAGGGCGATTATCCCGCCGGTGCTGTAGACTGCGATATCACCGCTGTCTAAAAGGCGGATTGAAGACGGCGTGAAATCAGATTTAAGAAGGTTGGATGCAATTTCCAGGGCGATAAGCGCGGATTTATCCGTTAGCTTTGTGTTTTCTTTTACCTCTTTTAGGTTTTGGAGATAAATTGTGGGAATATTTGTTGTCAGTTGTTTTTTGATAACAAGGCCGTCTGCTCCTGCCAAAAGGTCTGTGCCGTCGATTTTGGCAACCGGAACTTTGGATTTAGCGCTGATTTGTAACGTTGAGGGAAAGCTGCGGCTGACTGTGACATCTTCAAGGCAGCTGTTTTTTTGTTTTAGGTCACCTTCTATTTTTGAAGTGTTCAAAAAAAGTATGTTTTTGCCAAGGTATTGGCTTTCCTGCAACTTTTTATCCAGGCAATCCTGGGCACTATTGATTTGAATATTTTTGACGGTAAGTACGTATGTTGGTATGACGACAAGAGCGGCAAGAACCGCGACTGCCGTAAGCAGGCTTCGCTTCATACTTTAAGTATAGCCCAGAACCGCTTTTGCGAGTTTTTCGGCTGCATCTTTTGGCATTTTAGTGCTTAAGATTTCTGCGGATTTTTGGTATTTACTATAGTTTTTCTCGATTGATTTGATTTTTGATTGAAGAGTTTCGGGGGTAGTTTCGCTTTGATTCAGGATGACTGCCGAACCTGCTTCCTCCAAAACCCTAGCGTTTGCCAGCTGCTCGCCGGATGCTGATATGGGAAGCGGAATTAAAACGGCAACTTTTGCAAGAGTTGCCAGTTCCCAAACGGTATTGGCACCCGAGCGGGCAATAACAATCTTGGCAGAATTTATAGCTGCACCGAAATCCGAATTGGAAAGATAGGCCAAGGGCAGATAAGCGCTGTTTGATTTTTCCTTTGCTATGTCCAGGTCCCCTTTGTAGTTTAGTATGCCGACCTGGTGCAGTATCCGGTAGTCTTTCAGCTTGTTTTGGGATTTGGAAATGAGACTGTTTATAAAATGCGAGCCCTGGTTGCCGCCTGTTGCAAAGATTAAATTACCGGCCCCTGCAATAAACTGCTGGATGTCGCCTGAAGCCGCTTTTTTCGAAAATACATCACGGCGCGTGAGGTTGCCGATAACTGTTGTTTTTTTATTTTTAAAATAATCCGCCGTCTTTTGCCAGGAAAGAAAAATTCGGCTTGAAAATTTGGCGTTAATTTTTGTAGCAAGGCCGGGAATTACACTTTGTTCATGGCTGATACTTTTAATACGCAAGAGCCAGGCCGAGAAAGCGACCGGCAGGGATACATATCCGCCAAAAGAGACAACTACATTCGGTTTTTCGCGGGCGAGTGCAACTATGCTTTGCGCCAATCCAGTGGGAGTTTTAGCCAGGGCAAGCGCGGAATATCTGGTGAATTTTCTCTGAAGCCTGCCTGCATTGATTGGAATAAATTTGATATTTTTTTCCGTTATTAGTTTGAATTCTGCGGATGGAATCTTTGTGCCTTCCGCAGAATATTTGCGGCCGAAAAAAATGACCTCAACATCTTTTTCCTTTTCTAATTCTTCTATTAATGCCAATGCCGGTGTTAAGTGGCCTCCGCAAATTGCGACTTTTTTCATGATTGTCTTTTTATATTTAAAAGAATGCCCATAGCTGTCATGGTAGCAAACAGAGAGGAGCCGCCGTAAGATATGAAAGGAAGGGTGATACCGGTTAAAGGGACAAGGGCTACATTTGAGGAAAGGTTAAGGAAAGTTTGTGCTGCAATAAGGCCAACCAGGCCGGTTGCCAAAATTTTGCCACTAAAATCCGGTGCCTCTTTGGCGATTTTAATGGCCCTTGTCAAAAGGAGAAGAAACAAGCCAATTAAAACAACGGCACCGATAAAACCGAGCTCTTCTACTACAACAGCAAAAATTGCGTCATTTTGGACCTCGGGTATAAATTCGAATTTACTTCTGGAACCGCCAAGCCCGACCCCAAGCAGTCCCCCTGAGGAAAGGGCAATTATGATTTGGTTTATTTGATACGAAGCACCCTGCGGATCATAACCGGGATCCAGAAAAGCCTTCAGGCGCTGGAGCCTGTATGGTTCCGTGATTATTACAAATAGCGAACCTAACACTAAAACCGGCAGGGTCAATAGGAAATGCCATATAGGGGCATTGCCTGTAAAGTAGATTATCAATGCAAGGCACAAAAAGATAATAACCGTGCCGAAATCAGGTTGGAAAAATACCAGGCCGGAGGCGATTAAAATGGGCAGAAAGTAAACTAAGGCGGCGTCGTTTAAGCTTATTTTGTAATGCTGGAATTTTGTGATTATTGCCGTAGCGTAAAAGATAATCGCCAGTTTTGTAAATTCAGAAGGCTGGAATGTAAAAGAGCCGATTGTGATCCAGCGCCTTGCACCCAAGGCTTCCGTCCCAATGTGGGGAATTAAGACCAGAAATAAAAGGACAATTGACGCACCCAAGAAAAAGGAGCCAAATTTTATTAATTTGTTGTAGTCAAAAAAACTGAAAAAAACAAGGCTGAAGGAGCCAAGTGTCGCCCAGACCAGCTGGTTTTTAATGTAGTGGAACTTATCACCGAAGTCCTGGAATGCTGCAACTACCGAGGCATCATAAATGGCAATTAAACCGACTATGACAAGTGCCGCTGTTGTTAATACCAAGCCGTAATCGACTGCGCTTTTTTGGGACTTTAAAACTTTTCTTTCAACTTCCACTTGCGCTCTCCCTTAGTTTTTTAACCTCACCTCTAAACTGCTCTCCGCGATCCATATAATTTTTAAACATGCCAAAAGAAGCACAGGCCGGTGAAAGTAGTACTACGTCGCCGGGACTTGAGAATTTACCAGTTTGGGAGATAATCTCGTACATGTTTTGCGCACCATCTAATATCGGAACATTTACATTGTGTTTTGAGAGTTCTCCTTTTATGGTTTCCGATTCGTCTCCTACTAAAATTATTGCCTTCACCGATTTTTCGCTCGAGATTGTTTTTGCAAGGTCTGTAAAATCGGATTTCTTTGAAGAACCGCCGAGAATTAATATTTTAGGTTGGGGAAAAGCCCGGATCGCGGCAATAGAAGTTTCGGGAGTCGTTGAAAAAGAATCGTTGTAATAGGAAACACCGTTTATTTTTCCGACCAGTTCCAGCCTGTGGGGCAAACCCGAAAAAGAATTGACCGCATCTTTTATAACTTCTGTTGGAATTTTCATGATAAGAGCAACTGCGACGGCAGCTGTGATATTTTGAAGGTTATGTTTGCCGGGCAGTTTTACATCGGCTGTTTCCATAACCGTTTCCTCACGACCTGCCATTTTTGAAATTATCGTGCCGTTTGAGGCAAAAACCTGTGTCTTGTTGGATAAGGTTGAAAAAGTGACGACATTAGCTTTCGTGTATTTTGCAAAGCTTGCGGAGGCGGGAAAATCGTAATTTATAACGGCAAAATCGCCGGACTTTTGGTTGGCGACAATCGGAAGCTTGGCTTTTTGGTATTCACTTTGGTCTTTGTGCCAATCCAAATGCTCCGAGGTAACCATAAGAACAACAGCTATATGAGGACTTTTTTTAAGGTCCATTAACTGAAAGCTGGAAAGTTCTAAAACAACGATGCTTTTGAGGGAAAGTTTGGGGAGGATTTCGAGCATCGGCGTGCCGATGTTGCCCGCAAGATACGCGTCTTTTTTTGCCAGTTTAAGTATGCTGTAGATTAGAGTTGAGGTCGTACCTTTGCCTTTGGTACCGGTAACACCGATAACCGGCGCGGGGCAGCGGTTAAAAAAAATGTCTGTTGAGGTTGTTGATCTCGAACCTGCTTTGACCAGGTCTTGTAGATTTTGATTATCAGGCCTGACACCCGGTGACCTTACAACAAAATCAAAGTGTCTGTTTTTGGGAAGTTTACCGGCAAAGAAGATTTCTACCCCCAAACCTTTTAGTTTAGCGACAGTTTCCTGGCCTATTTCTTTTTCGGGCCTGTCTTCTATAACTGTGACCGCATCCTCTTTAGCAAAATATACGGCAGCGGCAAACCCTTCCTTGCCAAGACCGTAAATGGCTATGTTTTTGGATCTTGGCATAATAGTTTTAAATAATTGCTTTTTGGGCTATTACATCACAATTTAGTAGAACCGAAGCAACTTGCGAGAACTTTAAGGCATCGGCAGTAGTGTAATAAGTTTCGGAGAGCTTTTCGCGGGAAAGCATTTCATTTTCGGCAAGAATATAATGGACTCTGTTTGCAACTGCCTGAGATGAGTCGATAACAGATATACCAGTGCCTAGGGATTTTTTGATATTGTCTTTTATGAGTGGATAATGGGTACAGCCCAAAACCACAACATCCGCGCCAAAAACTTTAATCTCTGAAACATAATCGGGAAGACTGGCTTCGATTCTTTGGTAATCGAGCTCTTCGATCGAATCCTCAAGGCCTTCACAACCGAGCCTCAAAACCTCCATGTTGCCCGCATGCTCTTTTATGAGATTTTTCAGATAAGCACTATTTGCTGTTGCCGGGGTAGACATTACGGCAATTTTAAATTTGCGGCTTTTTTGAGCAGCCGGCTTTATGGCAGGTACAACGCCGATTATGGGAATATTAAATTTTTCCCTGAGGTATGAGAGTGCATAACAGGTAGCAGTGTTACAGGCGATAACCAACATTTTGATGTCGTATTTTAAAAGGAACCTGGTAATCCTTTCCGTGATTTTTTCAAGTTCCTTTTGGGTTTTTAGGCCATAAGGGACGTTTTTTTGGTCGGCTAAGAAAATCAGGTTTTCACTTGGGAGGTTTTTTTTAATTTCTTTGAGGACAGAAAGCCCGCCTACACCGGAATCGAATATACCTATTGGTCTTTTACTTTGCATCCTAAAACAGTGAGAGCCACAAACCGAAAATTGCAAATATTACCTGTGCCAGCCAGAACCTGAATACAATTTTTGGTTCCTGCCACCCTTTATGCTGAACCCAAAGGTGGATTGGGGCTACATCAAAAACCCGCCTGTGGCGGATCTTCTTTGAAAGTATTTGGACCAAAGACGATGTGATTTCCAGAACAAACATACCGCCTATAATTGCCAAGCCCAAAGGTTTCCCCAAGAGGAGGCCGGTAACCGCCAGGGTGGCGCCGAAAGAAAGCGCGCCGACATCGCCCATAATTATCCTTGCCGGCCAGATATTAAAATATAAAAATGCGATTAGCGCTCCGATCCACAAACCCAAGAAAACGGAAAGCGTTGTGTCTAATATCGAAGCCGACATGACAAGAAAGGCAATAAGACAAATAACCAGTAGGCCAGCTGCCAAACCGTCCAGGCCGTCGGAGATGTTTACGGCGTTTGTAAACGAAACAATGATAAAGGCCGCAAACGGGATATATAAAATTCCTAAGTTAAAAATATCGAAATACCTGACGTTTACAATTGAGATCCCCAAATTAAAATAGAGCATCGATGCAATAATAAACGCCAAAATCCACTGGGCTATGAATTTAAACCTGAAGCGAAGTCCCCAAAATTTGGCACGGTTGAAGCCGAAAGTCTTTCTCAGGTCGTCCATTAGCCCAAGCGCGCCGAATGAAATAAACGTAAACAATAAAATTTCTACTTCTTTTTTAAAAGGGTATACGGATGTCCGTGAAATTCCCATGTGTGGATTGAGGTATGTTATTACCAAATAAAGGACTGTTACGACGAGAATTATAAGTGCCCCGCCACCAACTGGTGTACCAGCTTTATGACCGTGAAGCCTGTCGAAAATCGGCGTCCTGACATCAAACATGTCTTTGGTCTTTTGTTTTTGGCGGATGAACCTGATCTTATAAAGAAGGTTTATGTAAGGGACCAATAGAATGCTGATTACAAAAAAGGAGAGAAGAATTAAGCCTAAAATCTGAGCCATATTTTATTTATTATATCTTATTTTAGCTTGCCGCAGTGGTAGCAGGTAATGTGGGTTGATTTGTGCATCAAGCCTAAAACAACCCTTTCCAGATGGGTGTGGCGTGAACCTTTAACCAGAATTACCGATTTTTTACCGGCGAGCTTTTTTGCTTCCTTAAGTGCCTCTTTTGTTGAAGAAACACTTATGATTTTACCTTTAAATGATTTTTTTCTGGCTGCCGTTACTATATCTTTTGCTGCATTTCCAACTACAACCAAAACATTGATTTTATTTTTGGCGACTGCCTCACCGACCGTCGCGTGTGCGGTTGCGGAGACTTCACCTAAATCTTTCATTTCCCCCAAGACTGCGATTTTTTTCAGCCCTTTGCCGACTATTCTTAGTGTATTTATTGATTCGATTGCCGCTTTTGGAGAGGAATTATAAGTGTCGTCTATTATATTTACATGCTTTGTAACAATCTGACTCAGCCGATGCATCGGAGGTTTCACCGTGGAAAGGCCGGCTGCAATCTGCTTTAGTGTCATGCCGTTTAAAATGCCGACTGTTGCAGCAATGAAGGCTGCCAGAAGCTGGTGGGCGCCTATAATTTTCCATGAAACATGGGCAATTTGCCCTTTGTAGTGCAGTCGGAAGCTGGAGCCGTTTAGGTTTTGTTTGAAATTGGAAATTTTCACGCCTTTTTTGGCATTTTTCCCGACCCAAATTACCGTTGCCTTTGTTTGGTCTTGTAATTTTGCGCTATTTGGGTCATCGGCATTTAGGATTGCATAACCAGAGGCCGGCAATGCCTTAATTAACTTTGACTTTTCGTGAAAAACACCGGCCGTGTCTTTAAAATACTTGGTGTGAGTTTGGGCAATGTTTGTGACTGCCGCAATGTTGGGTTTTGCGATAGAAAGGTAATAGTCCATGTCCCCGGGGTGCTCAACACCATACTCCAGGATTAAAAATTTGTGCCAGGGCTTGAGCCTTAATACCGTGCGGGGGATTCTGAAAGTAGGGTCAAGATTTTCTTCCCCTGCAATGCAATTGTATTTTTGGGATAAAACTTTATAAACGGCATTTTGCGTGAGGGTCTTGCCGACACTACCGGTAATACCGATTACCTGAACCGACGGGAATAATCTTAAATAACGTTTTGCTAAGCCTGCCCGCACTAAATGAAGCGGTTTCTTCCAGCCTTGTATTTCACTGTATACTTTTGGCTGCATGTTTTTAAATTGAAGTGAGATTATACATTATGTAAGCCAACCCTACAAACTATAGGTGTACTTATGCACGAGCTGAACTTTTTCTAACCGATTTTTTTGATCTTAGCCCCGATTGAAGAAAGCCTCTCGACGATGTTTTCGTAACCTCTTTCTATCAGTTCCGATTTGTCGATTTCGCTTTTGCCGTCTGCAGTGAGCGCTGCTATAACAAGGGCTATCCCCGCCCTAATGTCCGGCGTATCCAGTTTTTGGCCGTGAAGCCTGGTTGGTCCGTAAACAAATACGCGGTGGGGGTCGGCAATTTCGACTTTTGCACCCATGGAAAGAAGCTTGTCCACAAAGAACATGCGCGATTCATACATCCAGTCATGCAGGATTGTGACTCCTTCAGCCTGAGTTGCAAGTACTATCATCGGGGCCATTAAATCGGTCGGGAAGCCCGGCCAGACGTCGGTTACGACTTTTTCAACAGCCTTCAGTTTACCGCCGCTAACCATGAGCTTATCCCCTTCCAATTTATAGTTAACGTTAAATTTGGAAAGGATTGTGAGTATCATGTCCAAATCTTCCTCAACAACCGGAGATATTTCTATTTTTTCCCCTGCGACTGCTGATAGAATTGCAAACGTCCCAACTTCTATATGGTCGGGCCTGACTGCGTGGATTGCCGCAAGCAGTGTTTCCACCCCGGTTATTTTGAGAACGTTTGTGCCAATGCCTTCAATTTTGGCCCCCATTTTGACTAAAAAGTTGCAGAGGTCCACTACATGAGGTTCGGAAGCCGCCCTTCTAATAACCGTTTCACCTTCGGCTAAACTTGCAGCCATTAGGGCATTTTCGGTAGCCGTAACCGAGCATTCAATAAGAAAAATGTTTTTACCGGTTAGTTTGGGTGCCTGGGCCTGAAATGACTGGCCGTCTGCTTTTATTTTGGCACCCATTGCTTCAAGAACCTGGAAATGTGAATCCAGTGGTCTTCTGCCTATGACGTCCCCGCCGGGGTATCCCATCTTAATTTCACCAACCCTTGAAAGCATTGGCCCGACTAAAAGCACAGATGCCCTCAGTTTTTGGGTGAGTTCCCGGGGAAGGTGGGCCGATTTGATTTCCCTGCAACTTATTGTAAGTGTCGGGGTTCCCAAACCTTCAATTTTTGCCCCGCAGATTTCCATAAGTTTTGCCATGGTCACGACATCCGAGATATTGGGGACGTTTTCGATTACGCAAGTTTCTTTGGTCAGGATACAGGCGGCCATAATCGGCAGAACCGAATTTTTATTGCCGGCGACATGGACTTTGCCGGATAACTTTTTTGCGCCTTCTATTTCCAGTTTTGCCATTTTTAGTTATTAGCTAATTATTATTTTCAAAATCCCCTATTCTAAAAATTTCTTCTTTTAAATTTAACCCGTACGTGTTTTTTGCTTTTTCTTTAATCAATTTAATTAATTCTAGCACGTCGCCTGCCGTAGCAGCGTTTGTATTCAAGATAAAATTTGAATGATGCTCAGAAATTTCAGCCCCACCAATTTTTGTTCCTTTCAGGCCAAGGCTTTCTATAATGTAGCCTGTTGAAGTCGTAAGGTTGGGTGTTGCCAATCTCATTGCATCTTCCTGGGAAATGTTTCGGAAAATACAACCGGAACAGGCTACTCCTATTGGCTGCTCTTCGTTTCTTCTCTTAACATTTTCCATGGCGACTTGCCAGAGTTTTTCTTTGTCTTCTGTTACATCCAGTCTGAATGTTGCATCTATGACAATTTCACCGGTTTCCTGAAGTTTGGAATAGTCGTATGAAAAATTAAAATAGTCCCGGTTAACGTTTTTGATATCACCGGTTTCGGGATCATAAAGTGTGGCCGTTGCCAATTTATTTCCTATAAACTGGCCCCTTTCAACTTCAAAATGGGCGTTAATTTTTAAGCCACCGCCAACAGTACCTGGTACGGAAAGAAGAAATTCCAACCCTTCTAGCCCCTGGTCTATGCTGTACCTTGCCAAGCGGTTCATAAGCGTGCCCGACTGCGCGCAAACGAGGGCGCTATTAACATTTTTCCCTTCTTTGGTTAGTGTTCCTTTGATCCCTACCAGTTTTACATCGTCTACTTTATTTTTCAACACCAATCCATTAAAACCTTTATCGGAAACAAGGACATTTGCCCCGCTGCCTAAAACAACATATGGAATACCAAGCTTTTTGGCTGTTGCCAGCGCGAGTTTAAAATCGTCAATTGTTTTTGCTTCAAAATATAACTTGGCAGGCCCACCGATTTTAAAATAGGTATGTTTTGAGAGAGCCTCGTCTTCAAAAACCCTGAGTGGGCCTATTATATTTTTGAACTGTTCAAACTTATCCATTTATTTTTTTACGAGATCATACAATTTGTATACATCACCAGCGCCCATTGAACAAACGATATTGAATTTTTCCAGGTTTTGGGCAATAAGACCTGCTGTTTTTTCGATGCTTCCTGCGTATGTTGCTTTTTGCCCAATTTGCATAGCCAGCTGTTTTGACAGGTTATTACCTCTACTTTTTTCCCTTGCGGCGAAAATATCGGTTATGTATATAGTATCTGCCCTGGTGTTTCTTATTTCCCTGACAAAGTCTTCAAAAAAGCGGCTGACCCTTGAATACATGTGAGGTTCTATGACCAGTAAAAGTTTTTTATCCTTGAATTTATCCTTCAGGGCATTGGCAGTAGCATTTATCGTATACGGCTGGACGGCATAATCGTCATAGAATTGCACTCCCCGGACAGCACCTTTATGTTCCAACCTTCTGGCAAGGCCGGAAAATGACCTGACGGATGAGATGGCTTTTTCGAGATCAAGATTTAAAACCTTTGCTACCGTCAGCGCAAAATCGGCATTTTCTTTGCGGAAATCACCAATGAGCATAAGGCCATCCGCATTAAACTTCTCAACATTAATCAGGTTTGTTTCATTCGATAGTTTCTCTATAAACTCAATATTGCCTTTGTCGGGCGAGATTATTAACTTACCGTTTTGCTTCGTCTTTTTTGCAAATTCTATGTAGGAGTTGACCAGATCGTTTTCCGTTTTGAAAAAATCGGGATGCTCCCAGGCGATATTTAAAATGACCGAAATGTCTGGAGTGTAGCTCAGAAAGTTATTAAAATATTCATCTGCTTCACAAATGTAATATTTGGATTTACCTAACCTGAAATTACTCCCCCACTCCAGGACATTTGCGCCCACCTCACAGGTAGGGTCAAGGCCCGCGTCTATTAAAATCTTGGAAATCATAGCGGTAGTTGTGGATTTGCCATAAGCACCCGCCACGGCTATAACAAACTTTTCTTTCTGTAAGATTTTCCCTTGAAATTCCTGCCATGTGATTACGGGGATGCCCTGCTTCTTTGCTTCTTCTATTTCTTCATTGTTATCTTTGCCGTAAATTAAAACAGCAGGAGAAACCACAAGAAGGGCAACGTCTTTTAAATGGCTTGGGCTATGCCCTTTTTGAATTGGCACTCTTAGGCTTTCGCTATAAGGACTTTTTGTATTAAAATCGCAGCCGCTGACGTTGTATCCGTAGGCTTTGGAAATCCCGGCAACAGCCGCAGCCCCCGCTCCGGATATTCCCATAAAATGGATGTTTTTTGAAACTTTAAGGTTTGCTTGTGCCAACTCATATATGTTGTTTATCCCGTGCCATTGCCGGTCGTCTTTGAGGCAATATGTCTCGACTTTTTCGCCATTTTTAAGCGCGAGTTCAATTAAATCCGTAAGATAAAGTTCCCCTGTTGCCTTTGAGGGTATTAGTTTTTGGATGTTTCTGGTAAGCCATTCTTTTTGGAAAAAATAGATGCCATCGTTAACCTCTTTTACTTTAAGCTCGATTGCTGTTGCATCTTTTTCCTCCACAATTGCTTTTATTTTGTTTCCTGAGCGGATTATCCTACCCAGGCCGGTTGGATCTTTTTTAACAACTGTGACAAAAGTAATTTTTGGTTTTTTCTCCTGATGCAGCTTTAATACTTCCCTAATAGTTCCCGGTTTATATAGAGCGGTGTCGTCCCCGTAAAATATTCCAACCGTTTTGCTTTCTTCGGATATCCCCTTTAAAGCTAACTTAACGGCATCAGCTGTCCCAAGGGCCTTTTTTTGGGTAACATATTTACATTTTTCTTTTAAAACACTTTGAATACTATTAATGTTCGAAGGATTGACCACAACCGAAACTTGAGTAGGTTTTATACTCTCGAGTATATTTATTGTTCGTTCAAGCATGCTTTGGCCTGCAATTTTATGCAGAACCTTTGGAAGATCTGTTTTCATTCTTTTGCCCTGGCCGGCTGCTAAAACCACTGCTGAAAAATTATTTTCCATTTTTTATTTTCCTCTCTATGGCTTTTTTCACTTCTCTTACTTCATCCCATGGGTATTCTTTTTTACCGAAACACATACTTTTTTCATGGCCTTTGCCAAAAAAGGCAACTGTGTCTTCCGGTCCGGCAAGTCCGACTGCGAAATTTATTGCCTTTGACCTGTCCGGTATCCGGTAATAATCGGTATATATATTCTTTTTGAGCTTTTGGAACCCTTGAGCTATTTGGTCAATTATTGAATCAAGGTTTTCCCTTCTAGGGTCTTCGGCAGTTATTACAGATGTATCAGCAAGGCTTGCTGCGATTTCCCCCATTAAAGGCCTTTTTGTTTTGTCGCGCTCCCCTGCTGCACCAAAAACAGCAATCAGCTTTGATTCTGGCAATTTCTTCTTTTTGAGCTCAGTTAAGGCCATTTTTAGGGCATTCGGGGTGTGTGCAAAGTCAATTATAGCTTTAAATTCTTGTCCGGCATCTACTTCCTGCATTCTACCGTCTACCCCGGAAAATTCTCTGATTGCCGATAAAATTTTAGGTTTAGGAACACCCAAAAGTGAAGCTGCGGAAGCTGCTGCAAGGTAATTTGACAAATTATATTCTTCGCAAAATTTTAACTTCAAGGGAAATTTTTCTAAATTAAAGTAGGCTTTTTTCTGAATTGAGTATCCGACTTGTCTGCCTGATGTTCTATCTTTCAAAAAACTATAAGATTCGTCATCCATGTTCAAAATTGAAAACTGGACATTTTTGAAGAGTTTAGCTTTGGCAGTTGAGTAATTTTGCCAATTTTTATGATAGTCCATATGGTCTGTGGTTATATTAGTAACAACGGCTATATTAAAATCTACAAAGGCTAAGCGGTTCTGCTCGAGGCCGTGGGAGGTTGCTTCGAGAACAAAATACCGGCTTCCGCTATCTACTGCCCTTTTTAATAATTTTTGAAGTTGAAATGGGCTTGGCGTCGTTACGTGAAAGCCCGTATTAAGCTGTTTTGAACCTATTTGGGCGCCAATTGTGGAAACCATAGATACTTTATGGCCTGAGGTTTTGAGTATGTGAAAAAGCATGTTCGCGGTTGTTGTTTTACCGTCGGTACCTGTGACACCAATAATAGTTAGGCTTTTGGCGGGAAAATTAAAATATAAAGCTGCCAGAAATGCCTGACCCAAGTGGTAAATGTTTTTGAATTTCTGCAACATCTATTTAATTATACTAAGGAGAGTTAATACTACCATTTTGAAACACAAAAATCAAACTCTATAGGCTTGATTTTGAAGCTGGAAGTGGTAAAATACTCTACATGTTTAAAGAACTATTGCCTTTTTTGAGAGAGAGGGGTGTTAAAGGTTTAGGTGAACGTAAACTGCCTGATAACTCCGATTCATTTGAACTTCCCGAAACCCATAGAGGATTATCGGCTACTGCCAAGAGCCTTTGGGACCGCAGGAAATACGGTACTTTTGTAGCTTCAATTTACCAAGATAAAGAGATAAAACTGGCTATTTGCCAGCTAGGCCAAAACGAATCTCGATTATTGGAAATTTATCTAATTTGCAGGTTGGCCGCGGAAGATAGAACTGCTATTGGTAATTTACCAAAAGATCATCCTGATAGAAATGGGTTGGCGGAGATTTACTGGAGAGAAAAAGTGCAGGAAGCTGAAATTTTTGAAACTATGATAGACGATTTGGCAAAGAACACCGAAGAAGATTCAGCAATCCAAGCAGTCGGTCTGATATCCCAAGAGCTCCAAGCTGCAGCCGAAGATGCAAAACGGAATTTTTTTCGGCCTGTTACACGAGAAGTTAGTGAAACTGACCGCGATGAGCTTATCGCATCCCAATTGAGATTAAGGGCCCAAAGAATTGATAGGATTAAAGCTCAAGCCTTAGCAAAAAAGGGCTAAATTCGAGAGGTGACTAACTCTCTGGGAAGTGCATAAAATCATTCGCGCAAGTAGGTCAAAAAGTATCAAAATGGGGCTCTGTAAAGGTATAAACGAAGACAGCGAATATTTGGCAGACAATAACAACAAGCGCCAAATATGGCTTAAATGTAACTTGCTACAAATTTTTTCACTTTATTTATGGTCCACTTTTGTTTGGAAAAAATAAACAGGTAAAGAATTTCCAAAATACCGACAGTATTTAGAATTAAAACAGCAACAAACCAGTATTTTTCTTCGTTTCTGGAAGCATGCCAAAGCGCTAAGCCTTTCCATATGAATGACCAAACGATAAGTACTATTAAAATTATTGATCCTGTGATTGGCTGGCTTTTGTCGAAATTAAGAAGAAAGTCGCGGACGAATGAGTCCATAAGCCTATATTAACACTTTAGTTTGCATTTGGCGAGACCGCGAGGTAATTGAATATGTCTTTGGCGATTGCGAAAAATGTCGGTGCCGCAGTTTCGGAACCAAAGACTGATGATGTCGGTTCAGTAAATCTAACCAGCATGACAAACCTGGGATTGTCGGCAGGAGCAAAACCGACAAAGCTTGCGATTGTTTTAGTGGGGTCATAATGGCCGGCAACCGGTATTTGGGCTGTACCGGTTTTGCCTGCAATACTGTACCCTTTTGGCGCGAAAGCCTGTGCTTCCCCTTTCGCCACCGCATTTACCATCATTTCGGTCATAAGAGCCGCGGTTTTTTGGGTAATGACTTGCTTTTGGGATTGAGGCTGAACCTTTATCTCTTTTCCGTTTTCAACTATCTTGTCAACAATTTTGGGGCTTATTAGTTTTCCGCCACCCGCTATTGCCTGAACAGCCTGCACCATCTGAATCGGTGTAACCGCAATTCCCTGGCCAAACGAAGCCGTAGCAAGGTCGATTGGCCTCCATTGGTCTTTTGTCCTGACCAGACCCGGTATTTCCCCTTGCAGGTCTATTCCCGTTTTGCTGCCAAACCCGAATTTATTAATGTAATCGTAAAACCTGTCCAGGCCGAGTTTGTCGGCAACAAACGTCATGCCGATATTGTCCGAGTGTTGGATGACCTCAGTCATTGTTGAGTTTGGGTGATATTTATTATTCCAGGTTTCGATTTGATAATCGCCAATTTGTCTGGGGCCGTTGCAGACATCACAACGGGTGTTGGGGTCAACCAGTGATAAATCGAGTGCCGCGGACATTGTAACTACTTTAAACGTGCTTCCAGGCTCGTAGGCATCGGAAACAGCGGGGTTTTTGAAGTCGGATTCCGTAAACTCCGAAAACAAGGCCGGATTGTAGTTTGGATAAGTAGCCATTGCCAGTATATTGCCGGTTTTGGGGTCTGAAATGATAACACTGCCGTCTTTTGCACCGTATTTTTTGACATCCTCGCTTAATCTTTTTTCTACAATGTATTGGATCGTCCGGTCGATAGTCAGATAAAGAGAATTACCTTCTTTGGGCGCAATGGAACGGTACTTGCCAACTAAAATTGGGAAACCGAGGGGATCTTTCTCCTCCCCCAGCCTTCCATCCTGGCCTCTGAGCTTACTATCGTAATACCCTTCCAAGCCAAAATAGCCTGTGTCATCACCAAACTTATCGGAACCAACAAAGCCTAATAGCTGTGCCGCCATTGAGGCTTCCGGGTAAAACCTTTTGGTATCCCGCTCAAAATCGAGGCCTTTAATAGAAAGGTCATCTATTTTTGCCCTTGTACCCACAGGTATTTTCCTGGCAAGCTGTACCCAAAAGAGTTTCTTGTCCGAAAGCTTTTGGGTAAGGGATTCTTCTTTATTTTTGATTTCCTCATCTTTTTGTTTTTGTTCTTCTTCACCGAGATTTGCCGAGGATGTTGAATATTTTTCCGAAATTAAAAAAGGAGCTAGTTTTTGGGCTACGGTTTTGGAGTCACTGTTTAGGTCATTAGGCTGGCCATAAAGTAAAAATGCCTCCTGGTTTGTAACGAGCGGAAAGCCGTCGGATGCATAAATTTCGCCGCGGGAAGCCGGAATTTTACTTTCCTTTGCAAAAGCATTGCTACTACTTGTAACATTTGCCATAAATTGCCAATAAAAGAGCCTGGCAATAATGATTGCGGCAACTATGTAGATAGTTATTTGAAAAACCTTGACCCTGTCCACTCGTATAATAGTTTAGCAAAAATACAACTTTATAAGCGTCTTCGGGATTATTTTAGAACGATGAGCTTTTCCGGCTTTACAAAACCAAGCTCAGTTGCTTTTTTGGAAAGTGTTTGGAAGGAAGACGCTTCGGCAATTTGTACTTTTAAAGTCATATTCTGCGCTTGTAGGCTTAAAATTTCGCTTTGGATTTTGGACAGTTTTTGGCCGTCTGTAGCAAGGCTATTGGCAAATACAAGCTGTGTGAAAAATAACCCGACGACCAGGACTGTGAGAACAACCAGAACGCGGACTCTTATCCTACCTATGAAGTTATAATTTTGTTCTTTTTTTACGACTCTAAAATCAGATACGGGCAGCATATAGACTTTCTCCAAGGAGACAACCTAATTCGGTTTTCTCCTTGGTATTCCTCTTTCCCTTTAGTTGTTTAATTTCAGCGGCAAAGCCTATCTGAAATTATATTTAGATTTTCTCCGCTACGCGGAGCTTAGCGCTGCGGGACCGTGGGTTTTTTTGAATTTCCCCGGCCCCCGGGCCGATTGGGGTTTTTGTTAAAGTTTTCAAGCGGGCAGCTTGCTTGAAGAATCGTTTGACTATTCCATCTTCAAGCGAATGAAAACTTATTATTGCCAACCGGCCTCCTTTCTTTAGTAATTCGACAGTCTGCGGTAAAGCTTCTTCTAAATTGAGTAGTTCACTATTTACTACTATTCGCAGTGCCTGAAAAGTCTTTGTTGCCGGATGCACTTTTGACTTTACACGGTACTTTCGATACACCTCACTAACAATTTCGGCAAGCTCTGTAGTCGTTTCTATCTTTTTTATTCGACGGGCGCTATAAATAGCGTCAACAATTGGCCGACTAAGCTTTTCCTCACCAAAACCTTTAATAACTTCATAAAGCCTCCTTTTATCAAAAAAATTAATAAGATCAAATGCCCTGATGTTTAAATCCGGTTCCATACGCATGTCCAGTGGCCCTTCATTTTGAAAGCTGAAACCCCTTTGGGGTATTTCCAGCTGATGTGACGAAACCCCAAGGTCGAAAATTATTCCGGATACCTTTTGGAACCCAAACTTTACCGCTATGCTGTTAATGTGCGCAAAATTTCCGTTTACTAAAATTAAATTCCCGAGTTTCCTTTTTTTTAAATATTCAACCGCCTGGGGATCGCGGTCTAAAGCCAGAACCCTCCCGCCTCGTGCCAGGATCTCTTGTGTGTGTCCCCCACCGCCTACCGTTGCGTCGATATATAAACTGCCGCTTTTAACATCCAGCCAATCAATAACCTCGTCTAAAAGTACGCTTTGGTGAAACTTTTTCACCTTTTGTTCCCCCTCTCGAGCCTTTTTAGTTCCTTTTTCCAGTTAACTTCGTCCCAAATTTCAAAATGATCACCGGCGCCTATAACTACTGGCTTTGCAATTTGCGCGTATTCCAGATAATTACCAGGAATAACAAACCTGCCTTGATCATCGAGCTGGATAATGGTTGCATTGGCGAAAACGAAACGGCGTATATCGCGTGGATGTCTTTCGGTAAGTGGCAAAGCCAACTGCTTTTTCGATTCTTCTTCCCATGACTTTGTATCAAAGCCAAATAGGCATTTTTCGAAGCCGAAAGACAGAATAACTTCCCTTGTCGCAAGATAGTCACGTATTTTTTTTGGTAAAGCAATCCTTCTTAGTTGCTTATCGAATGAAGGTATATAGCTGCCCAGAAACATTTACCCTTACAACCTCTCCCTTTTGGGGACAATTAACTCCGGGCAGCTTGGCTTAGGAGTTATAGGTGGTGATTTTGATATTCACCATTTATCACCATCTATTACCATTTTTCACCAAATAAAGATGGTTGTCAAGACCCAAAGAGGGAGCTGGGTCTTAGGTTAAGGTCAGGCCTTTGTTGGGAAATTGCCAGGCTAAGGCCTGACCTTTGCGTTAGCCGGTAGGCATTGAAAAAAAATAACTAAAGGGTAATTTGGAAGATTATAAATGCAACCAGTATGAATGTTGCGACTAAAGCGGCGACAAGCGCCAGGACTTCTTTTTGCAGTTTCATAATGCTTGTACCATAGTAGCATTTTTGACTGTTCTATGCTGTTTTATTTTGTGAGGGAAATTAAGATATTTTACTTTTTGGTACTCACTGTCGTATGGACGCATATCGAAGGGGTTGTTGTAATCAAGACAGCCTGTACAATGGGAGCTTGCCATCTGTGTTTTTGACATGCCAAGTGACGATGCCAGACCCTCCAGCGACAGATAGTGTAGTGAAGCTACTTTTAGCTCACTTCGGATTTCCTCTTCGGTTTTAAGGGAATACGAACCGTCTTTTGCTTGTTTGACCGCGCCAAGTTCGCTTCGTGAGCCAATGTTCACCCCCAAAAAGCATGGATTTAAGAATTTCGGAGCCAAAAAGCGGCAATGAATTTCACCAACGCCGATATTTTGTAGATGTTCAACCAGGATCCTGAATGTATTAAGGCGGACTGCAGTATCGTCTATCAAATAGATCGATTTACCAATAATAGCGGGGGAGACGAAAAATTTCTTTTCAATATGTTTTTTCCGCAGGTAAGGGTCGTCTTCTATGAATGTCCTTTTGGCATAATCGTACCGTTCTTTAACCAAACCGCGAAAATATTCGAATTTGGTGTCTGTGCCCAGTTCATTTTTAAGGGTTTCAAAAAACGCAAAAGCCCCGGGCCTTGCAGTGTCCGGTACTGCTACAACAAAGTCAATTTTACCAATCGCGCTTCTTTTGATTTTCCCCTCTTTTATTCTTGAAATTTCCTCACGGGCGAGTTGCCTGCCTAGATCTTCCCTGTTTTGGCCAATTACACCATCCCAAGAAGAAGTTTCGTGAGAAAAATATAGGCGTTCAAAGACACAGAAACTTTTCTTTTGTGCTTTGGTGTAGCTTGAGATGGAAACACCATCCTTGTCTGCTATCAAAAGCTGCCCACGTTCCAGTTTTTGGTGGCGCCTGAGGTTAATCCTGTCCAGGGCGCAAGTTTCGGACGCAACAAAAATATGGCCATTGTCCTGTGTCCAAACCAGAGGTCTTATTCCCCAAGGGTCACGAAGGGCGAGGAGTTTGTCGTCGCCGGTTACTATCACAAGAGAATATGCACCTTTGACATCCGCAAGAGCATTTGAGATTTTCTGTTTCCAGGTGGCTCCCGGGGCTGTAACTATTAGCCAGGCCAAAATTTCGGAGTCGGAGTCGGAATCTGTCTGGATTTGGAATTTTTTGAGCTTATCGCGGTGTTTTTTTACATCCACAATGCTGCCGTTGTGGCCAAGCGCCAGTTCCCATCCTTTGTGGGAGGCGTAAAATGGCTGGGCGTCACAATTTTGCCTGCCCGCACCTTCGGTTGGATACCTGAGGTGGGCGATTGCTATTTCACCGCGAAGCGAATTGTCCTCAACAACGTTAATGGACCGGAAAACCTCATTGAAAGGTTTTGCTTTTTTGTAAACTTTTAAGAGCTTGCCTTCTCCTTTTACGGCCACGCCGCCGCCATTTTGGCCACGGTGCTGGAGTGCCTTGCCCATTTCAACCACCACATTGGAGGCATTTACGCCGTCTTTTGCCACTGCACCTGCGAGGCCGCAGTGATCGTGTGGTTTTTGGTCTAAATCAAAGTTTTGGGTTGCTGCCACCGGATTTTGGCTTTTGGCCTGCTATCAGTATGATGGCAAAACGGATTTTAGTCAAGGCGCACCAAATCATATCCTATAGTTGACTTTTTTTGTTTTTTTGTGATATATTCCCCCTCATGGTTGAACAAAACACAGGGCCAAAAAGGCCATTTAAGGATGTAGCATTAGAATTTACAAAAAAACATTGGAAGACTGTTGCAATCCCGGGTGCTTTGTTAGGCGTCTATTTAGGCGGTGTGTACTTTAAATTTGAACCTGTTGGAGCAGCTTTTGACCTAATTCCCGGACGTGAGAGGCATATTTCCGGGACAGTTGAAAATAAGGGGACGCAGGCAGCTACAGACAAATCAGTTGAACCGGTTGTTTGCACCAATACTGATCGTTTTTGTCCTGTTGACGCAACAAGCTTTCAGAAACCGGGAAGAAATTTGCTCGTTATTGATAGATGTGAAGAGCATAGTGTTCATGGAGGCTCACAGGTGAAAATTTGTGATAAGTTTGAAGTTTATGAGGTAGATGATGAAACTTATGGCAAGGCCCAGGAAGGTGAAAACATTGTTCTGCCGGGTGACGCAAAAAGAATAGTGCTGAATATAAATCCCTAGGTTTTTACGCTTTTTTCAAGTTCTGTAATTTTTACCCTTTTTTGTTTGGAAGTATCCCGGTCGCGGATTGTAACCGTGTCGTTTTCTAACGTTTCAAAATCTACGGTAATGCAACACGGTGTTCCTGCTTCATCCTGGGCAAAATAGCGCTTGCCGATGTTGCCGCGGTCATCCCAAGCAATAGGCACTGCCAGTTTTGATTTTAAATCCTGATAGACGGTCTTTGCTTTTTTAACCAGCTCGGGCTTATTGGCCAAAAGTGGAAAAACTGCCGTTTTATATGGCGCCAGTTTTGGGTGAAGTTTTAAAACTACACGGTCTTTTTCTTCACTGTAGGCATCTGTCAGGAAAAACAGTGCCGCACGGTCAATCCCGCCGGAGGTTTCGATAATCCAGGGCAAATAGTGTTTTCCCTCTTCCTGATCAAAATAAGTAAGGTCAACCCCGGAATATTTCTGGTGCTGTTTAAGATCCCAATCACCGCGGTGGTGGATCCCCTCAAATTCCTTCCAGCCGAAAGGTGAATCGTATTCAATGTCCCAAGCATCTTTGGCATAGTGGGCGCGCTCCCCTTCTTCATGCTGGCGGAGCCTTAATTTGCTTTTTTTGATACCCAGTGATTGGTACCACTTGAAACGTTCGTTTTTCCAGTACTCATACCATTTTTTCGATTCCTGCTCTTCCGGTTTGATGTAATACTGCAATTCCATTTG